>CAIWHP010000152.1 GCA_903912445.1 uncultured Lentisphaerota bacterium | reverse complement strand
CCGTTCTCCCTACCCGGACCGCGAGGGGCTATTTTGCAAACCGGATTTTGGCGGAGCGGGCGTGGGCGTCGAGCTGCTCGACGCGGCCGAAGGCCTCGATCACGGGCAGCATCTCCTGCAGGTCGGCGCGCGTCAGCGAGACGATGCTCGTGCGCCGCCGGAAGGTGTCCACGGTCAGCCCGGAAAAGACATGCGCCATGCCGCCGGTCGGCAGGACGTGGCTCGGGCCAGCGACGAAATCGCCCGCCGACTCCGGCGTCCACGGGCCGAGGAAGACCGCGCCGGCGCTGTGCGCCTTGCGGGTCCACGTGCGCGGCTCGCGCACCATGATTTCGAGGTGCTCCGGCGCAAACAGGTTGCACAAATCCATGCCGACATCGAGCTGATCCACGACGACGAGCAGCAGCCCGTGCTCAATCACCTTCTCGATCGCGGCGCGGCGCGACAGCGTCTCGGTCTGCTTCGCGAGCTCCGCCTGCACCGCCTTGGCGAGCGTTTCCGACGAGGTGACCAGCAGCGCCTTTTCGTGGCCCGTGCCGTGCTCGGCCTGCGAGAGCAGGTCGGCGGCGACGGCGGCCGGGTTCGCAGTGTCGTCGGCGAGGATCGCGATCTCGCTCGGGCCGGCGACCAGGTCGAGGTCCACGAAGCCGTAGACCAGCCGCTTGGCCGCGGTGACATAGGGCCCGCCGGGGCCGACGATCTTCTGCACCTTGCGGATGGTCGGCGTGCCGAAGGCCATCGCGCCGATGGCCTGCACGCCGCCGAGTTTGTAGATCTCCGTCGTCCCCGCCAGGTCGAGGGCATAGAGCAGGTGGGGGTTGACCCGGCCGTCCTTGCCCGCGGGCGTGCAGGCGACGACCTCGCGGACATCGGCGACGCGCGCGAGCGTCGCGGTCATCAGCGCGGTGGAGGCCAGCGGCGCCGCGCCGCCGGGGATGTAGCAGCCGACGCGCGCGAGCGGCGTGAACTGCTCGCCGAGCACGCCGCCCTTGGGCGTGGCGATCGTCCAATCCTTGCGCAGACCGGACTTGCTGAAATGGATGATGCGCTTGTAGGCCTCGGTCGCGGAACGCTTGAACTCCAGGTCGACGGTGTCGTAGGCGGCTTTGACCTCATCGGAGGTCACGCGCAACTGCGCGGGCGCGATATCGGCGCCATCGAACTGCTTCACATAGCGCACGAGGGCGGCATCGCCCTCGGCCCGGATGGCGGCGAGCACTTCACCCGCGGTCTGCTCGGCCGTGGCGTCGAACGCCGGGCGGCGCAGCATGGCCTCGACGGCCGCGTTCGGCGCGGCCGGCGACCATCTAACGATCTTGGCTTGCATGGGTCAAAATCCTTTCAAAACGTTCAACGGCGCAGCGCCTCGTTCATCGCGCCGCACTTCAGGCAGCGGCACAGCGGCCGGTCGCGGTGGTCCGCATAGACATGGCCGCACCCCGCGCAGCGGTAGATGCGCGAGCGCCGCGGGGCGGCCGGCGCGCGCTGCCGGAGAAAGTAATACAGCCAGCCGGCGAAAACCGCAACCAGCGCGAAGAACAGCGGCGCGAAGAAAAACACGGTCGGGCTGACGATCATGGCGAGGCGACCTCCGGCGTCGGCGGCGGCACCTTGGACGCGGGGGCGTGATGCAGGTGCACCACCCCCTGCACATCAGCGGCGGCGGGCGCGAACCGCCAGCGGAGGAACGCCTGCGTCAACTGCGCATTGAAGGCGGCGGAGGCCGAGGGTGGATCGAGAAAAACGTGCCGCACGCTCCCGGCGCGCCCGACCTCGATCAGGGCCGTGACCGTCCACGACTCCGCCGTGAGTTCGGGGGGCATCAGCGGCAGCGACTGCTCCAGGCACCGGAGGCCCGCCAACCCACCCAGCACCTCCACCGTCATGGCGTTGGTCGTCGCCGGGAGCCCGGCAAAGACCGGCGCGGCGCCGTCGAGCCGGAACGTGGCGCCGTCGTGCAGCGCCGGCAGCCTGGGTGCCGGCACCAGAGCGGCCCGTTGCGCGGCCGGCGCCGGCGGCATGAGCAGCGGTTCGAGGTTCGGCCGCTGGACGCGGGGCCGGTCGTGACCGTCGCCCGCCGCGGGCGCGCGGCTGAACCCCATCGGCGTCGGCAGCGCAAAGAGCACGGGCGACCACATCACACGCAGGTCGCTCTGCGGTTCGCCGCCGTCGGCCGGCGCGCGCACCGGGAGGAAGCGCGCATGCGGCGTGAAGGCGGGCGTCTCGCGCGGCGCGGTGAAGGTTTCCGGCTGCCAGAGCAGGCCCCAGAAGGCAAACCAGCCGGCGGAGAGCGGCACGGTCAGCAGCCAGAGGCGCCGCAACGACCAAGGGGGCGGCGCACGCTGCGCCGCGGCGGAAACCGCGGCCGGATTCACGGCTTCACCTCGACCGGCGCGGGCAGCCGCGACGCGATCAGCACTTGCTGGATGCCGGCAGCGCGCGCCATGTTGTAGATGTTGACCAGCGTCCCGGAACTGACGCGCGCATCGGCCTCGATGACCAGCGCCGCGGCCGGCTGGTCGTGCCGCGCCTGGGCGAACGCGGCGCGCAGGTCGTCGAGCGTCATCCGCGTATCGTTGAAGAAGACGAAGCCCTCCTGCGACAGCGTGACGACCAGGGCGCCGTAGGGCGCGCCCTCGTGAAACGGCGCCTCCGGCAGCGTGACCGAGACGCCCGGCTGCAGGATGAAGCGCGCGGTGACGAGGAACGCCGCCACCGCCAGCACGAGGCCGTTGAGGAACGCCGCCGGCTCGATCAGCCTGCAGACGCGCTGGACGCGCGGCCGGAACTGGCGCTGCAGGATCGACAGCAACGCCGGTGCGGGTGCGGACTTCTTCACGCCTTCTTCTCCTTGAGCACGGCGTCGCCGACCTTGTTCTGCGCAAAGAAATTGAGGATCTCCGCCGCCGCGCGCTCCATGTCGAGCGTCAGCGACTCGACGCGGCCGACGAGCATGTTATAGCCCGCGTAGGCCGGGATCGAGACGGCGAGGCCGGCCGCGCTGACGAGCAGCGCCGCCCACAGGCCCGCCGCGAGGTCGCCGGCATGGACCAGCGGCGCGCGCTGCTGGATGGCAATCAGCATCTGCATCAGCCCGAGGATCGTGCCGAGCAGGCCGAGCATCGGCGCGATGTGCGCCAGCGTCGCCAGGAGCGGCATATTCTTCTCGATGCGCGGGATTTCCTGCAGCCCGGCCTCGCGCATCGCCTCCCGCATCTGCTCGGCGCCCTCGTCGTGGTGCAGGATCGCCGCACGGATGACCATCGGCACCGGCCCGGAGGCCTCCTCGCACAGGCTGACGGCCTCGGCGACGTTGCCGCGCTTGAGGATCACGAACAGCCCCTGCAGGAAATCGCGCCAGCGGATCTGGGCGCGGTGCAGCTGGAAGAGCCGCTCCAGGAAGATCGCGATGGCGAGAAACCCGATGACCAACAACACGACCATGATCGGCCCGCCTTGATGCATGACTTCAACCATAAAGAAAGCCTCCGAAAATTGCCGCCTGTTGAGTGCCGATTGTTGACTGGAAACCGGACCTTTGAGATTGAAAACGGGTGAAAGATGAAACGTTTTTCCGGTGACCGGCCACGCCGGAGCGTGGCCCTCCAAGCAGGGCCGATTGATGATTGCCGGGGACAGATTGCAGGGAGGCGTTTTTCAAGGATTGGAAACAGAAAGCGGCGGTTGTTCCAAGCGTTGGAAAAGATAAGCGCGAAAAGTTCCAAGGTTTGGAAAAAGTTTCCAGACCTTGGAAAACGGCGGCGCACAGGCGACTCATCGTCCTCGTTGCCGTCTTCGTCCTCGTTCCGCTATCGCGGAATTTTTCGCGGACGAAGGACGAGCACGAGGTTTTCGTCATGCCCGTGCGGCCCAACAAAATTTTCCAATACTCCAACACTCCCGCACTCCCTTCTTCGCATGCTTAGAACAGCATCCAGTGCTCCAGCTTGATGCGCTGCAACCGCTGCAGCGCTTCCTGCGCGGCGGGCACGCCGGCCTCGACGACCCGCTGATAGACCTGCACGGCCTTGCGCCAGTCGCCCGCCTTCTCTTGGATCTCGGCGGCGTTGAACGCGGCGCGGGTGAACCAGAGCGGGTCGCCGTGCTGCCCCTTCTGGCGCTCCGCCAGGAACGAGTAGACGACCGCCAGGTAGCGCTCCAGCGCCGCGGCGGCCTTGCCCTGCTTCTCGAGGACGCGGCCGAGCTTGAACTCCGCCTGCCACTTGAGGTCGCGGTCGGCGGTCGGGCTGTCGAGCACGCTGCGGTAGTCGCTCAAGGCGTCGGCGAAGCGCGCCTTGTCCTCGCTGGCCAGCGTGAACGCGCAGTCGCCGCGGCGGCCGCGCGCGAGGTTGGCGAGGTAGCTGTGCGGGTACTTCTTGACGACCTCCTCGAAGACGAGGATCGCGTCGGCAAACTTGCCCAGCTCGCTCAACGCATCGCCCTGCGCGAAGCGCGTCTCGGCCAGCTTGACGCTGTCGGGATAGAGCTTGGCGAGCTGGTTGTAGTGGACGAGCGCGCGCAGGTGCTGCCCGGCGGCGGCGGCGGCGCGGCCGGCCCAGAACAGCGCCTTGTCGGCGAGCTCGCTCTTCGGATGGTCCTGGGCCAGGCCGACAAACTGGCGCTCGGCGCCGGCGTAGTCGCCGTGGTTGAAGAGATACTCGCCCAGCCAGAAGAGCACATCGGGCGCCCACGCCGACTGGGGATACTTGGCGATGAACTCGCGCGCAATCTGGAGCGCCTGGGCCTCCTTCCGCAGCAGGTACAGGCACCAGCCGCGCATGTAGAAGGCCTGTTCCGCGAGGCGGCTGCCGGCGGCCTGCAGCAGCAGCTCGTCGAAAGTCGCGAGCGCGGGCTCGAACTGGCCGGTGCGGTAGAGCAGGAGGCCGCGGCCGCTCAAGGCTTGGGCCTGCCACGTCGTGCCGGTCGCGGCGGCCGCGGCGCGGTCGTAGGCGGCGACGGCCTGGTCCCAGCGCCCCTGATCCTCGCGCACCAGCGCGAGGCCGAGCCAGGCGCGCGCGGCGTCCGCGCCATTGGTCTGCACGCCCGCCAGCGTGGCGAACAGCCGCTCGGCCTCGGCCGGCTGGCCGAGGCGCGCGTGGCAGAGGCCGGACTGATAGAGCGCCTGCGCAGCCTGCGGGAAGCCCACCAGCGCGTTGGTCAGCGTCAGGTACAGCGGCAGGGCGCGGCGGAACTGTTGTGCCGCAAACCAGGCGTCGGCCTCCTTGAAGCGCGCCTCGGCGATGGCGGTGGGCGTGCCGGAGGCATCACCCGCCTTGCCGAACGCGCCGGCGGCCTCATCAAAACGGCCGAGATGCCACAGGCACCAGCCTTTGCCCATCAGCGCGCGCCGTTGGCCCGCCGGCTCGGCGAAGGCCTCGACATAGGCCTGGAATTCGTCGAGCGCCTGCGCGTGGCGCTGGTGCTGGAGCAGCTGGTCGGCGAGTTCGATCTGCGCCTCCGCCGCGAGCGCGCCCGCGTTCGGCTGCCGGACGATGCTGCGCAGGACCTTGGCGCCCTCGTCGTCGCGGTTCAGCCGGAACAGCAGCTGGGCCTGGAGCAGTTCGGTGCGCAGCTTCGCCGCCGGCTCGGTCTTGAGCGCCGCCGATTGCGCCAGCGCCTGGACGGCCGCGGCCAGGTTGGTCTGCGCTTCGTAGAGCCGCGCCAGCTGCTCCCACGCCGTCAGCCGCAGATCGGGCCGCGCCTTGGCGCGCGCGGCCAGCGTCTTCAGCGCCTGCTCGCCCTGCTCCCACTGCTGCGCCTTGCCGAACAGCTCCGCCAGCCGCAGCCGCGCCTGGTCGGCGAACAGCGTCTCCGGCCGTTCGGCCACCAGCTTCTCGTACGCCACCCGCGCCGCCTCGGCGCGGTTGAGCGCGCGCAGCGCCTCCGCCCACTGCCACAAATTCTCCGCGGCCTCCGGCGCTGATGCGTACCGCTTGTACACCTGCGCGAAGAGGGCCAGCGCCGGCTCCGGCTGGCCCTGCTTGAGCAGGATGTTCGCCGCGAGCCGCAGCGCGCGGACGGTCTCCGGGCTCTGCGGATACCGCGCCTCGAAATCGCGCACCAGCAGGCCGGCCTCGGCGAACTGGCCCTCCTCGAAATGGGCCAGCGCGGAAAGATAGATCCACGCCGCCTCGCTGCCGCCGCCGCGCGCCTCGGCCTGGCATGCGGCCAGCAGCGCCCGCGCTTCCGCCGCGCGCTGCAGGGCGAGCTGCGCGCGCGCCTGCCAGAGCCGCGCCTCCAGGCGCTGCGCCGGCTCGCTGTAAATCTGGGCCGCCTGCTCGAAGGTGCGGCTGGCCACCTCGTAGAAGCCATCCTCGAAGGCCGCGCGGCCGGCCGCCAGCGGGTCCACCGGCACGAGCGGCGCGGAGGCCGCGGCCTGCGCCCACACCGCCCCGGCGGCCAGGAGCGCGCCCAGCGCCCCCCGCCACGCACCCGGGCGGTTCTGACGGCTTGGTGCCATGCTCACGCCTCGGGCTTGCGCACCAGGAACGGCTTGAGGTAGTGGCCGGTGAAGGACTTCGGGTTGGCCGCCACTTCCTCCGGGGTCCCTTGCGCCACAATGCGGCCGCCGTTGTCGCCGCCCTCGGGGCCGAGGTCGATGATGTAGTCCGCCGTCTTGATCACATCGAGGTTGTGCTCGATGATCACCAGCGTGTTGCCGGCGTCGCGGAGCTGCTGCAGGACGTGCAGCAGCTTGTGGACGTCGGCAAAATGCAGGCCGGTGGTCGGCTCGTCCAGCAGGTAGATGGTGCGGCCGGTGTCGCTCTTGCTCAGCTCCGACGACAGCTTGACCCGCTGCGCCTCGCCGCCGGAGAGCGTCGTCGCCGGCTGGCCGAGCTGCAGGTAGCCGAGGCCGACATCGGAGAGCGTGCGCAGCTTGCGCTCCATCGCGGGCACGGCGCGGAAGAACTCCAGCGCCTCGTCGATGGTCATGTTGAGCACGTCGGCGATGTTGCGGCCGGCGTAGCGCACCTCGAGCGTCTCGCGGTTGTAGCGCTGGCCGCGGCACTGCTCGCACGTCACGTAGACGTCGGGCAGGAACTGCATCTCGATCTTCAGGATGCCGTCGCCCTTGCAGCGCTCGCAGCGGCCGCCCTTGACGTTGAAGCTGTAGCGGCCCGGGCCGTAGCCGCGGACGCGCGAGCCGGGGAGCTGCGCGAACAGGTCGCGGATCACCGAGAACGCGCCGGTGTAGGTCGAGGGGTTCGACCGCGGCGTGCGGCCGATCGGCGACTGGTCGATGACGATCACCTTATCGAGGTGCTCCAGCCCGGTGATCTTCTTGTGCTTGCCGGGCTTCTCCTTCGACGTGAAGAAGTGACGGAACAGCGCGCGCCGCAGGATCTCGTCGAGCAGCGTGCTCTTGCCGCTGCCGGAGACGCCCGTGATGCAGACCATGCAACCGAGCGGGATCTTGACGTTGATGTTCTTGAGGTTGTTTTCGGAGGCGCCCAGGATCTCAAGCATGTTGCCATGCCCCTCCTTGCGCTTCTCGGGCAGCGTGACCTCCATCTCGCCGTTGAGGTAGCGCGCCGTCAGCGACTTGCTGTTCGCCAGCAGCTCCGGCACCGTGCCCGCGTGCACCACGTAGCCGCCGTTGCGGCCGGCGCCGGGGCCGAGGTCGATCACATAGTCCGCCTCGCGGATCGTCTGGTCGTCGTGCTCGACCACGACGACGGTGTTGCCGATGTCGCGCAGGCCCTTGAGGGTGGCGATCAGCTTCTCGTTGTCGCGCTGGTGCAGGCCGATGGACGGCTCGTCGAGCACGTAGAGCACGCCGACGAGGCCCGCGCCGATCTGCGTCGCCAGCCGGATGCGCTGGGCCTCGCCGCCGGAGAGCGAGCCGCTCTCGCGGTCGAGCGTCAGGTAGTCGAGGCCGACATTCGCCAGGAACGACAGGCGCTGCCGGATCTCCTTGATGACCTCGTGGGCGATCTTCGCCTCCTGCTCCGAAATATCGAGCTTGGCGAAATAGTCGATCGCCAGTTTCACCGACAGCCGCGTCACCTCGACGATGTTCTTGCCGCCGACGCGGCACGCCAGGGTCTCCGGCCGCATGCGCGAGCCGTCGCACGAGGTGCACGGCTGGCGGCTCATATACTCCGCCAGCTTCTGGCGCATATAGTCGCTGTCCGTCTCCTCGTAGCGGCGCTTGAGGTTGGCCACGACACCCTCGAACACCTTGGAATACTTGTGATATTTCCCGCCGCGCCAGAAACCGAACTGCAGCTCCTGGTCGCCGGAGCCGTTCATCACGGTCTTCTTGAAGTCCTCGGGCAGATCCTCCCACGGGGTTTCCATGTTCGCGCCATAGTGCTGGACGACGGCGCGCAGCAGGCCTTTCAGGTAGATGATCATCCGCCGCCCACCGCGCTTCCAGGGATGGATCGCCCCATCCTCCAGGGAAAGCGTCTTGTCGGGGATCATCAGGTCCTCGTCGAACACCATCATGGTGCCGAGGCCGAGGCACGTCGGGCAGGCGCCGTAGGGGCTGTTGAACGAGAAATGCCGCGGGGTGAGCGTGTCGAAGCTGATCCCGCAGTCCGGGCAGGCGTTCTTCTCGGAGAACAGCTTTTCCGTCCAGGGCGCACCTTCCGGCTCCGGCGCCACCGCCATCATCAAACCTTCGCCATGCTTGAGCGCCAGCTCCACCGAATCGGTCAGGCGCGTGCGCACCTTGTTGGTGATGACCAGCCGGTCCACGACCACCTCGATCGTGTGCTTCTTGTTTTTTTCCAGCTTCGGCATCGCGTCCAGGTCATAGAGCTCGCCGTCCATCCGCACGCGGACAAAGCCCTGCTTGCGCAGCCCCTGCAGGATCTCCTCGTGCTCGACCTTGCGCCCGCGCACCACCGGCGCGAGGATCATCAGCTTCATCAAGTTCGGCAGCTGCATCAGCCGGTCCACGATCTCGTCCGCGCTCTGCTGGGCGATCGGCTTGCCGCACTGATAGCAGTGCACCCGCCCGATGCTCGCGAACATCAGCCGCAGATAGTCGTGGATCTCCGTCGTCGTCGCCACGATCGAGCGCGGATTCGCGCCCGCCGTCCGCTGCTCGATGGCGATCGCCGGGGACAGCCCCTCGATGTAGTCCACGTCCGGCTTCTGCATCTGTTCGAGGAACTGCCGCGCATAGGCCGAGAGGCTCTCCACGTACTTGCGCTGCCCCTCCGCATAGATCGTATCGAACGCCAGCGACGACTTGCCCGAACCGCTCAGGCCCGTGACCACCGTCAGGCTGTTGCGCGGAATGGTGACCGTGATGTTCTTCAGGTTATGCTCGCGCGCCCCTGCCACCACGATGGATTTTTTCTCAGTACTCATAAATTCAGTTTTTCTCCGGCCAAAAATTCAGGGCAAACTACCATGCAGGACAACCCTGTGCCAAGGAAATAGTGCGCCGGCAGGCCGCGGTTTGCCGGCGCCGTCCCGCCCGGTCGCGGAAAATGACCCGTCGGCGGCGGCGCTCCTGCGCGGGGTTTGGAGGTTCGTGCTTGACGGCGGCGGCGCTACGCTATAGAACTCGCCTATGGGACAACAACTTCGAGTCAGAGTAAAACGGGCCGCCCGCATACGGCGGATCAAACGTCTGAAAGCAGCGGTCAAGAAGGCCAAACCCGCGGCCAAGCCCGCTGCGGCAGCACCCAAGGCCTGACGCACTCAGCCCCGGTGTAGCTCACCCCGGCTTTCCAAAGTTTACCCGCCTCAGGTGGGCTTGGAAGACCGGTGAGGTCTCTTTTCCAAGCACTGGAAAACGCCGCACGCCGGCTTAATCACCGGAAAACCGACGTCCGCCGCGTTACCACCCCTTGGGCTTACGACAGGACCTTGGGTTACAAACCGCCGCCCCCCCCCCTTCGATACAACCTTTTAGCCGTGGCCTCCCAAGAGGGAGCGCGCGCGATCCGCGCAGGTTCCCGCGGTGCTGACAGGAGCCGGCTCAAGGGGCGCCCCGCCCGGAGAGAAGCGCGGCAGGCTCACAGGGTATCCACAACCACTCGATTCTTTCCCTGCCGTTTGGCCGCATAGAGGGCCGCATCGGCTTTCGCCACAAGTACGTGGGGCGTGTGCACGTCTTCGCCACAGACAGCCACGCCGATGCTGACGGTCACGGCCTGGCCACCCGGCCTGGCTTGCGCCAGCCTCGCCAGCAAACGTCCGGCCAGCAGACCACCTTCCGCAACCCCGGTGGCAGGCAGGATGACGGCAAATTCCTCGCCGCCATAACGGCAGCAAATATCCGCGGCCCGCACGGAATCCTTGAGGCCCGCCCCCAGGTCCGCCAGGACCAGATCTCCGGCAGGATGTCCAAAGCGGTCGTTGATCTTTTTAAAATCGTCCACGTCGATCATCATGATCGTGACCACCCGGCGGCACTTGCCGTAGCAGCGAAGCTCCTGCTCAAGCTGTTGGAAAAAGCTGGCGTGGTTGAACAGCTTGGTCAGGCTGTCGTGCTGGGTCAGGCGCACCATGTCGGTCATGCGCTCCTCGGCGATCACCGTAGCCGAGGACAACGCACCCTTAAGGTTGCCGAGATAGTCGAGCGCGGCAACGGTGATCCGGATGTTCCGCTTGAGCAGCTCCGACAGCTCGTATTTATGCCTCAGGATCGCGCTCCAAAGATCGCGGGCGACCGCAGGCGGGAAAACCTGGTGGGTAACCGCATAGAGCAGGTCGGGATAAAACTGTTCCCCCCGCTGCTGCTGCACCCGGACGAAGAAGGCCTGCTCGTCGTCCGTCAGCAACCGATCCCCGGCATAGGCGGAAACCTGATCCAGCGCCGGAGCGCGGCCGGACAGGATCGGCTCCAGCCGTCCGATCTCGCTCTCAGCGCAAAACATCTCGGGCAGCAGGGTTTCTACAACAATCATGGCCCGTCCTTTTTGTTAATCAAACCTTGGCTTGTTGCAGACCCAGGGGCGCCGCAGCGGTCGGGCCGGCGGCCCGCTGCTTGGCGCGCGGCACACCCTCGTAGGTGCGGACGCCGCGGAAGTAGTCGATGGTCCCCGTGACCCGCGCGACCACAATGATCCAGCGATAAACGGCGAACTCGATCAGGCTCAGCAGCGCCAGGTAGACAAACTCCGACGGCCGGAAGAGCTTCTGCTCGCGGTGGAAGGCCACCAGCGGCAGCAGCGAGGTGAACGCCTGGAACAGGGTCATGAACACCAGGAATCCCACCAGCAGCTTGAGATCGAATACCCCTGAGAGAAAGCCCAGGACCGTCACCGCAATGCTCCCGAGTTCGAAAAAGATCCCGAGGACCTCATACAGGAAGAAGTAGGGCAGCGTGACAAAGCCAAACTTCCCGTAGCGGGGGTTGCACAGCATGTGCCGGAATTTCCAGGTGGTCTCGATCGTGGCCCGGTGCCACCGGTTCCGCTGGCCGATCAGGTTGCGGATGGTGTGCGGGCCTTCGGTCCAGCCGACCACATAGGGCAGCATCACAATCCTATAGCCCGCCTCCCGGTGCTGGGCGATGTACTCGTGGGCGCGGAAGGTCAACTCAATGTCCTCGCAGCTGACCTCGGAGCTGAAGCCGCCCAGTTCCATCAGCACGTCCCGGCGCCAGACGCCAAAGCCGCCCGCGATGTTGGGCATCGCATTCCACTGGCTCCACGACAGACGGTTGCCGATGAAGCTGCGGAGATACTCGAGCTCCTGGTAGGCCACCAGCGGCGTGCGCAGGAAGTTCTTCCCGACCACGCGGCCGTTCTCGACCTCAAACCCGTTCACCAGGCCGAAGTAGCTGCCCACGCCGATGATCTTTTCGGGGTCCTTCTCGACCTGGGCCATAACGCGCATCAAGGCATCGGGCTCCAGCACCGTGTCCGCATCCACGACACAGACATACTTGTAGCGCGCCAGGTTCAGGCCGGCATTTACGGCGCCGGCCTTTTTCTGCCCGCTCTCCTTGCTGAGCACGGTGACGTGCGGGTGCCGCACAGACTTGTACAGCCCGCGGATGCGCCCGGACTGGAAATTGTCGGTATAGGGGTTGTGGACCGCCACCAGTTCCAGCCGCTCCTTCAGGATCTCCAGCGTCCGGTCCGTGGAACAGTCGTCTACGATCACGACCTCGAATTCCGGATAATTCAGGTTCAGTAGGCTTTGCAGCGAGTCGGCGATCCAAGCCTCTTCGTTGTGCGCCGGCAAGACGATACTCACGGGCAGCGTAAAGCTAGAGGCGGCCAGCAGCTGGTAATCCTCTCCGGCATCTTCCTCGCCACGCTGATGTCCCACCGTGAAGCCGACGAGGCCCAGCACGAGGTAATACACCGCCAGCAGGACGTAATAGCCGAGAAAGATGAAAAATGCAGCTACAAACATCTGATGGGTAAGCGTTTCCATATCAGGCTCCTTTCACTGCTTGCGGCTCCATGCGGCGGGCCAGCAGGACGTCCACACCGGCCACAAAATCCAGAATCCGGCGGCGCGCACCCGCCTGGAGCTGATCCAGCGCCTGCTTGAGGCCGAAATGGATGTTCGAGGCGATCAGCTTCTTCAGCACATCGCGCGCATGCTCGCGCACCCCGCCCGGCTCCGCCAGACAGAGGGTCAGTAGCTTGACCACGCTGTTGGAATCCACCAAGGCGTTGACGCACCAGGCCTTCACCGCCTGGTCTGGGTGATCCAGGAAACGTTCCGTCGCGGGCAGCGCGCCGGCGGGGTCGCGCAGCATGACGTTCTTGATGCTCTCCTGCACCAGCGGAGAGGTTTCGGCGGCCATCAACCTTGCCAGCCGCGGCAGGCAGGCCGAGCCCTCGATCCGCGACAGCGCCCGCACCGCCTGCAGCCGCACATACCAGACCGGGTCCTGCAGGCATTGTGCGACCGGCTCGCAAGCCTCGGGCCGGGACGCAAAGCCCAGGCACTCGCACGCGACCGCGCGCACGTCGGGCGACAGGTCGCGCGTAAAACCGTCGACGGCGGACAGCTCGACATCCACCTTGAACCGGGCCAGCAGCTTGAGCAGCCAGAACCGGGCCGGCGCGTCGCTCTTCTGCAGGGCGGCGTACACCGCGGGCACCACGGCGGGCGGAAACGCTTCCAGCAGGGCCACGATCTTGTGCCCGTTGAACGCATGGCGCTGGAGCTGATCCAGCATCACGTGCGCCGCCGGCACCGTGCGCATGTGCGCCAGCGAGAGCAGGGCGAAGTAACGGAGATCCTTGTCGTCCTCTTCCAGGGCCTGCTCGAGCAGCGTCAGCGCCAGCGGAGTGTGAAGATGGCCGAGGCCCTTCATCGCCTCGATCCTCCGCCACTTGTTGTTGCCGGGGCCGGCCTGCCGCTCGATCGCGGCAACGACCGGCGTGGTGAACAGGTGGCCCTGCAGTTGCGGCCAGACGTTCTCGGGCACCAACGTCTCGTGCCGGTTGATCAGCCGGAGCCACCGCTCGGTGGTGACGGTGCTGCACTGCGCGGCCAGCTGTTGCGCGATGGTCAGCGCCGGTTTTCCCGCCAGCTTGCGGACCCGCTCGGTCAGCGCCAGATCGGCCGGCTGCCGCCGCCGCTGCAGGGCGGCGGTGGCCAGGGCATGGAGCAACCCGCCCGCGCCCAGCAGCACGACACAGGCGATCAGTACCGCATTCAGCACCCAGACAATCTCTGCATAGTTTGAGTTCATAGCTTTATCGACAGCGAGACATCGATACTCCTTTGTATGAAAGTCGGTTGTTCTTCGGAATAGGAAAACCCGGCGGACAGCTGCGCATTCTGCAGGAGCCGGAAGCGGCCGCCCGTAAACAGGATGAAGCCGTTCTCCCGGGACGCGGGCAACTCGTTCATGTCAAAGAGCCGTTCGCCCACAGCAGCGCCGACGTAGAGCCCCCAGCGCGGATTCAACGTGAAGTCGGCCTTGAGCGAACCCCACTGCGCCGTGCCGCGCCCGGCGGTCGAGGACAGGTCGTAGTCGGCCGTCACATAGTTGTCGCCGAAATAATAGATCAGCCCGACCGGCGACCCGATCCAGACGTCGCCCGCCGTTTCATAGCGCATATACCGCGCCCGCACTTTGCCGTAGAGGTTGTTGGCCAGCCGGTATTGATATTCCGCGGTCGTCTGGAATTGATAGATAAAGTCGATGTTCAAGCCGGCGCCGGCTTCCACCTGCAGGATATCCGTCCCGAGCTTGAAATAGGAACCGGCGGTCAGGGCGTAGTCGCCGATGGTGTCGCGCTGATAATAAGCCACATCGACATAGGGCGTGGCTTGCTTGAGGGGCAGCGAGAGCTGCACGGCCGAGGCAAACCAATCCACCTGGCGGGTCTGGGACAGGTGCACGCTGCTGTATTCGTAACTGCCCGCCACATAGACGTGGTCCACCTCGCCCCCGAAGTAGGGCGTCCAGTCCTTGATCTCGCGATAGGTTTTCACTTCATTGGCCCAGGCCACGCCGGCCAGCCAGAGCACCGCCAGCCCCGCGCATGCATATCGTGTAGCTTTCATGTGACCATGCACTCCTGGAAGACGCGCAGATCCTCTGGCCGCCAATCCGTCAGTTTCGCGTCTTCCGTGTTGGTTTTTTCCCGCTCGACCAGTTCCCGAACCGTCGCCTCCAGCGACCACTGATGCCGATAGGCCGTATGCGCGAACAGCTTGGCGAGGTCCGGCTTGCGCCGATAGGTTTCCACGTTCCCCTCGCCATAGGCTTCGCGGTAGGGGATGCGCACGATCGGCGACGCGCTTTGCGCCAGATCCTTGACCAGTTCGGCCAGCGCATGGATGCTGATCTCGCGGTTGTTGCCCACGTTGATGATCTCCCCGGCGCTGTCCGGACAGCCCGCCAGGGAATCCAGCAGCGCCACCGTGTCCCGCACATCGCAGAAGCTGCGCGTCTGCGTGCCGTCGCCATACACCGTGATCGGCTCGCCCGCCACCGCCTGCTTCACGAACCGCGGCAGCACCATCCCGTAGCGCCCGGTCTGGCGCGGCCCGACGCTGTTGAACAGCCGGGCGACGACGACCGCCATCCCAAAGGCCTGCCCGTAGGACAACCCGAGCGCCTCGTTGGTGATCTTGCTGATGGGGTAGTTCCACCGCTTGATTGCCGTGGAGCCCACCACCAGTTCCGCGTCTTCGCGGTACCCGGAGAAGACCGCCGCCACCGACAGCGCACCGCCGGCGGTCGCCTCGCCATAGACCTCCGCCGTCGAGGGGATCACAATCTGTGGCTTCCATCCGTTGGCGCTGGCCGCCCGCAGCACCCGCTCGCAGCCCGCAATGTTTGTGGCCAGACAGTGGATGGGCTCCGCCAGCACCTTGTGGACGCCCACAACGGCCGCCATGTGGTAGATCCTGTCGGCCCAGGTAACCGATTTATAGAGATCGTCCCACGTCAGGATGTCGGCCTGGGTAAACCGGAAAAGCGGGTGGCTCCGAAACGCCTCGATGTTGCCCAGCGCCCCGGTGCTCAGATCGTCCACCACATGCACCTTGTCGCCCTTGTTCAGGTGGTGTTCGGCCAGGTTCGAACCGATGAACCCCGCACCGCCCGTGATCAGTACGTGCAGCCCGTTGGGTTGATTGCTCTTCATTGCCGGTGTTTCTGTTTTCATGACGCTCTGAGTTTACCCCGTCAGCCGCACGCCACCATGAGGGGAAGTACCACCTGCCGATCATTTGACATCCAAAGGAACACGGCTACACTTTCGAGTTTGTAGCCGGTTCTACGAGCAGGGGGTCGCACGGGGGACGGATGAATATGGCCGCAGGACGCATCAAGGTACTATTGGCGGACGATCACACCGTCGTCCGCGAAGGGCTGCGTGCCTTGCTGGCTGCCGAGCGCGATATCGAAGTCGTCGGCGAAGCCGCCGATGGCCGCGAAGCCGTGAGCCTGACGCAGCAGCTCCGGCCCGCGGTCGTCATCATGGATATCCTCATGCCGCGGCTCAACGGCATAGAAGCCACCCGGCAAATCCGGCAGCTCTGTCCCGCGACCGTGGTGCTGGTACTGACCTCCCGCAGCGAAGAGCGCTACATCCAGCAAATGACCGCACTGGGCGTGGCGGGCTATCTGCTCAAGGAGATCTCTGCACAGGCGCTGTGCTCCGCGATCCGGGATGTCCATACGGGCAAGAAAGCCTTCAGCCCCAGCGTGGCCTGCCGCCTCCCCCAGCAGTGCGCGGCGCACTGCGGGGACTGCTCCTATCATCCGGTCTGCCTGACCGAACGTGAGGTGGAAATTCTCCAGCTTGTCGCCGAGGGCCGGCCCAACAAACAGATTGCGTCCGAGCTCGGCATCAGCACCCGGACCGTTGAAAAGCATCGCGGCAGCCTCACGCACAAGCTCAAGCTCTACGATACCGCCAGCCTCACCCACTACGCCCTCGGCGCCGGCCTCATCGAAGGCCGTGTCCGGCTCGCCGGCGCCTAGGTTCCCGCGCCTTCCGTTTCCAAGGCTTGGACACCCCCGGCCTGAGGTTTTCCAAGCATAGGAAAAATCACGCCGCTCCTTGCCTGTCCGGGAAGGGCTGCGGTGTTTTCTCCAACGTGACGAAACAACTCCCGTGGGACCGCTCAAGCTGCACCCACGGCGTGTGGCCACGTTATCCATGACCTTCCGCGGGCCAGGTCGCGCGGCGGTCAGCCGGCGAGCCCGGCACGCTGGAGCAGCTTGCCGCGCTCGGTGCGCGCGAGGTCGCGCACCTGCGCGAGGTCGAGGCGGGTGCATGCGCCGTTGTGATACAGGATCTCGCCGTTGACCATGGTCAGGTCAACATCGCCCGGCTCGTGCGCGAAGATGAGGTTGGCGGCAGGCTGGGTCGAAGGCACCACGTGCAGCTTGTCGGGGTTGACGATGATCAGGTTGGCGCGCTTGCCCTCGGCGAGCGTGCCCATCTCCTTTTCCCAGCCGAGCGCCCGCGCCCCACCCTCGGTCGCCAGCCGCAGGACGGTCTGGGCAGGCATCGCCTCCGGGCCATGCAGCCCTTTTTGCAGCAGCGCGGCCAGCCGCATTTCCTGGAACAGGTCGAGCCGGTTGTTGCAGGCGGCGCCATCGGAGCCGAGCGCCACGTTGATGCCGCGCGCCAGCAGTTCGGGGACCGGCGCGAGGCCGGAGCCGAGCTTGAGGTTCGCCGTCGGGCAATGCAGGACGCTGGTCTGCGTGGCGGCGAGTATGTCCCACTCCTCGCGCGTCGCGTGGACGCAGTGCGCGATAGCCACGTCCGGACCGGTCAGCCCCACGTCGTGGAGGAACTCGATGTTGCCGCGGCCGGTCAGCTTCCGGACCAGGCGGACTTCCTGCTCCTGCTCGGCCGCGTGCGTATGCAGGCGCAGGTGGTGCTCGCGCGCGTAGGCCGCGGCCTCGCGCAGCAACTCCGGCGCGCAGCTCAGGGCAAAGCGCGGCGCGATGGCGAGGGCCAGGCGGTCGTTGCCGCGCAGCTTCTGGCGGAGGAGGTCGCAGTCGGCCAGCGCGTCGTCGAGCGGCACGGCCAGCGGTGGGTAGTTGCCGGTCTCGTCCATCAGGCAATGGCCGATGGCGCCCATGAGCCCGCTCTGCTCGACGGCCGCGAAGGCGGCGGCGGTGTGCCGTGTGGTTTCCATCGAAAGGAAGGCGGTGACGCCGCCGCGCAGCATCTCGGCGCAGGCCAGCAGGGCCGAGGCATAGAGCGATGCGCCGTCGTGCGCCGCCTCAAGCGGCCAGATATGGCGGCGCAACCAGGTCAGCAGCGGCAGGTCCTCGGCCAGGCCGCGGAACAGCGTCTGCGCGAGGTGGACGTGCGCCTGGATCAGGCCGGGCAGGACGAGGCCGCCGCCGGCGTCGAGCTCATAGGCGGCCCGGGCGTGGAATTTGCCGATGCGCGCAATACGGCCGCCGCGGACCAGCACGCGGCCGTCGGGGATCGGGGCCTGGTCGGCGGCGGGCCAGACGCAGGCGTTGTGAATCAGCAGCTCGTCCGGCGCGGATGGTGTATGTTTTGCTTGTGAGAACATGTTGGATAGGATAACAAGTGCGCGATGAATTTTCATCCGTACAAAAAAATGTTTCTGTTTGCGCCCGCGCTGGCCGCGGGCTGGCTCGCGGGGTGCGTCACGGCGCAGGATTATCAGGCGCGCATGGACGCGCGGGCGCAGGAGAACCAGCGGCTGCTGCAGGAGCAGGGCAGCAAGCTGGCCGGCCGCCTCGAGAGCGTCGAACTGGACACCGCGAAGCTGCGCGCCGACGTGGACGCGGTGCGCGCCGCGCAGGCCCGCGCCGCCTCGGGCGCGGCCGATACCCAGGCCCTGCGCGCGACGCTGGGCAACTTGGAGCAGCGGATGCACGCGCTCGAGGCCTCGCGCGACAAGGACAAGCAGGAACTCGTCGACGTGCTGAGCAAGAAAATTTCCCAGATCATGGGCGGCGGCGCGCCGGCGGACCCGGGCCGGAAACGCAGCGGCAGCAAGACCGGCGCGGGCGGGGGCGGCGATTACCTCGTCAAATCCGGCGACACGCTCTCCGGCATCGCCAGCACCTACGGAGTCGCCATCAGTGCGCTGCGGGACGCCAATGGCATCAAGAAGGACAATCAGCTGCGGGCGGGACAAAAACTGGTGATCCCGAAGTAACGCGCTGTGGAACGCGGCGCCAGGAATGCGCATGGAATGGTATCTAAAAAAAGCGAGCGGGGATGTCTTCGGGCCCGTGGCCACGGCCGCCTTGCGGCAATGGGCGGCGAGCGGCCGCATCGCGCCCGATGACCAACTTTCCACCGACCAGGAGACGTGGATGCCCGCGGTCGACCTGCCGGATCTTGGCCTCGACTGGATGGTGGAGCTCGGCCCCGAACAAGTCTATGGACCCTTCCATCTGCTCGCGCTGGGCGATCTGATCCGCGAGAGCAGCGTGCCGTCCGCCGCTCCGATCTTCCACCGCGTCACCGGCGAACGGCATATCTTACACGAGGCCCTGCTGCTGGTCGTGCTCGAACAGAACACGCGGCTCGCCGCCACGGCGCAGGAATTGCGCCTCGCCTTGGAATCCGCGCAGGCGGAGCTCGAAAGCATCAAGCTGGCGCCCCCGCTGGAGCCGGCGACCGCCGCACCCGCGCCCGAGGCAGCGGCACCCGCCCCGGCACCGGAGCCCGAGGCGGCGGCACCGGCCAGCGCGCCACCAGCACCCGCGGTGGCGGTTCCAGAGGAACCCGCCGCCGCGACTTCGCCGCCCGCGCCAGCGCCCGCAGAGGCCGCACCGGTCAGCGAACCGCTCGCCGCGGCTCCGGCGCTCCTGGTGCCCCCGACGCCGTCCCGCAACGCCGAGTGGAAGGAGATGGCCGGCAAGCGCGACCATTTCGAGAAGGAGGCGCAACGCTGGAAACGCCTCTATGCCGACCTCCAAGCTTCCAGCGCCAAGCGCGAGCAGGAGCTGGCCGAGCGGGCCGAACATCTGCGCCGCGAGGAACTCGCCGCACGCACGCAACTGGAGCAGACGCAGATCAGCCTGCAAAAACTGCAGAAAACCATCAAGCAGATTAACGACGTCACGGTCTTCCCCACCGCCGCCGATGCCGCCTCCGCCCAGCGCTCCGCCGTGCTCGACGCCTACAACGAGCTGTCGGGCCGCTGCGATGCGCTGATGGCGCAGCTCAATGCCAAGTCCAGCGAACTGGAAGGCCTGGAGCAGAGCCAGCAGCGGATCAAGGAAGAGGCCGACCTGCGCATCCAGACGGTCGAGGCCAACATGCGCAAGGAGCGCGAGGACGCCGACCGTGCCCGCAAGCGCGCGCTGCTGCTCGAGGAGGACCATCTCCAGTTGCTGCGGTCTTTCCGCGACCTCAACGACCGCTATATCCGGATGCGCCAGGGCACCGGGCACGTCTCCACCGCTGAAAACCCCTGGCCGCCGCCCAGCGAAACAGCGCACAAAGCAGAGCCGCCGGAGCTGTAATGTTCCCGCTGCTGCTCTTCCTGATCGCGGGCTACGCCGCCCTGCATGTCGTTTTCTATCGCGCCGTGCGCGCCGCTTTTGCGCCGCCGCGGTGGCTGCGGCTCCTGCTTGCGGTCGCCCTCGCCGGCCTGTTCTGCGCGCCGCTCATCACCCGGCTGCTCGACCGCGTCGCGCACGAGCGGATCGCCCTGCTGATCGGCCTGCCGGGTTATTTTTGGATGTGCGGCCTGCTGTGGTTCTGCCTGCTCTGGCTGGCCTGCTGGCCGGTGCGCCGCCTCGCGCGGCGCTGGCCCGCGGGCGCCGCCGCCTGCAGTGCGCAGCGCGTCTTCTACACGTGCGTGCTCTCCGTGCTCATCCTCGGGGTCATCGGCTGGCGCGAGTCGCATGCCCTGCGCGTCGAGGAAGTTCACGTCGCCTGCGCGCACCTGCCGCCCGGCCAGGCCGGTCTCCGCATCGCGCTGTTCAGCGACCTCCACCTGGACCTGCACCGCAACCACCGCCTGCTCGCCCAGGTTGCCGAGCGGCTCCGCGCCCTGCAGCCTGACCTGATCCTGAGCGGCGGCGACCTGGTGGACTCGCCCCATTGCCTGCCCGATGCCGAGCAGTTCGCCGCGCTCTCTGCGCCGCTGGGAAAATTTGCCGTGCTCGGCAACCACGAGTACTACCTCGGCCTCCCTACCGCCCTCGCTTTCCACGCGCGGGCCGGCCTGACGTTGCTGCGCCAGCGCGCGGTCGAACTCGCGCCCGGCCTCTGGCTCGCGGGCGTGGATAACAGCGCCGGCCGGCACTTCCGGCAACCGTGCTTTGATGACGAGCGCACCGCGCTGGCCGCAGTACCCGCCGACGCCTGCGTCCTCCTGCTCAAGCACGAACCGCACTTCACGGGTCCGTTGCCCGCCGACCTGATCCTCTCCGGGCATACCCACGCCGGACAGGTCTTCCCTTTCCATACCGTCGTCCGCGCCCGCTATCCCCTGCTCGCCGGCCTGCATCGGCTTGACGCCCGCACCCAGCTCTACATCACGCGCGGCACGGGCACCTGGGGGCCGCCCTTCCGCCTCGGTGCGCCGCCGGAACTCACGCTGCTGATCCTCGAACCTGCGCGTCCGTGACGGTAAACACCGGGGCTTTGGCACATGGGGGGGAAACCGGGCCGATCTTCGGCAGCCGGCCTTGAGAGGCTCACTCTGCGGCGACGGCGCGGACGAACAATACGCCCAGCTCCGGCGGGAAGCCGGAGATGCTCAGACGCCACGGCTGTTTGGTGGCCAGTGTCACCACAGGTTGCTCCGAGCTGTAGCCGATGTCGACGGCACGGAAAAGGTACCAGCGCGGCGCCGCTGTCGTGACCAACGTGTGCGGGTTGCCCTTCTTTCCGACGCGCAAGGGCATGAAGGCGCCCAGGGCATCGGGGGCGATCATGAAGAGATAGAGATCGCCCGCCAGGCCTTGCGGCGCGGGTAGCATGAACGAGCCCAAGGGCAGCATCCAGCGCGCGCGCACCGGCGCCAACGTTTGTTTGCGAAGCTGATCGTCCAGCCAGCCACCCGCCAACGAGTGGAAGGCCGTCTCGCGATGCAACAGAACCTCGGTCAGCAGCGCGGCCGCAGAACATTCCAGCTGCACCGCCCGGTCCGCTTGCAGGGAGGCACCCCGCACGGAAAAGGCCCACCAGCCCTCACCCAGGCTGAGCCAGCGCGTACCCTGCACACCCTCGACACCCGTGACGATCCGCGGGGGCGCGTTCGACGCCAGCTGTGCGCCGTTCAAGATGAACACCAGCTCGTCGCCGCTGCGCGCCGCGGCATCGCCGACCAGCCCCACGCTGGCGCTCGCGCCGCCCGGGAGGGGCAGCCCGCGGATGGACCAGGTCTCCGTGCGCTGATTGGCGAAGCCGGTCAGGCCGATGCTGCTTGCTTCGGGCGCGAAGGTCTGCGGAAACGCCACCGCCTCGCGGGCGACGCTCTCCGGCGTGCGGCGCGCCACGCGGTAGAGCGACAGCGTCAGCTCCTCGCGGTCGATCTGCCGCGGGAGCTGGCCCAGTTCGCGCCGCAGGACGGATCCGTGATAGGTGACGCGCTGCACCGGCGTGAAGGCGAGCAGCGCGCTGCGCGGCGGGCCGAAGGGCGTCATGAAAAAAATCGCGCGCTGCGGATGCGCCGCCAGCAACGCGCTCCACGCCCGCTCGGCCTTCGGCGCGGAGGACGCGTGATAGTCGCTGTCGAGCGCGAGGGTCGGGATGCCGAAGAGGTGCTCCATCGGCGCGGCGGTCTGCGAATATTCGGCGAACAGCCAGCCGTTTTCTTTTTGGATCGTGGCCGCCAGGGCGGCCAAGCTGCGGTGGAAGCCGGCGGCATCGGTATGCGTCGCCAGGTGCGTGCGCCCGCGCCACATCCCCACAAGCAGCGCCAGGCTCAACGCCAGGGCGGCGGCGCGTGGCCACCGGCCGCGGAGCTCCCAGAGCCAGAGCACCAGCGCGGCCAGGGCGAGCGCCAGAATCGGCGCCGGGAACAGCAACATGCGGCGCGTTTCCATCATGTAGTTGTTCATCCAGCCGGTCAGCAGCAAACCCGGCAGCAGTGCGGCGGCCAAGCCGAGCCGCAGACCGACGTGCGGCCCGCGCCGCCACAGCCACGCACCCCACCCCGCCAGCCCGGCCAGCAGCGCAAACCGCGAGACGAGCCCCCCCAGCCCTTGCAGGTCGGTCAGGCTGAAATAGTCGGCCGACGCGCGCGAGAGCAGCGGCAGACGGCCATGCGCGTCGCGGCCCAGCCACGTCGCGACGCCAGCGAGCAGCAGCAGCACCCACAGCGCCAGCGCCCAGTTGCGCGCGGCCCGGTCCGAGAGCGGCGCCGGCAGCGTGCGTTTCCGGTTCAGCACGAGCAGCAGCAGCATCACGGCCGCCGCCGTGCCGAGGATGGTCAGGGGATGCCGCAGCACGGCCGGGAAGCGCTGCACCAGATAGTAACAATCGGTGACATAGAGGATATGCGCCACGAACCCCAGCGCGCCCAGCGTCGCGATGGGCACGGTCAGGAGGAACAGCCGCCGCCCGCGCGCCGCCTGGACCAGCAGCAGGAACAAGACGGGGATCACGCCGAACCAGGCGGTGATGTGGAAGAACGGCGCGAGGCAGAGGCACACCATGCCCAGCGTGAAGTCGAGGACGCACCGCCCGCCGGGCGCGCG
Organism: uncultured Lentisphaerota bacterium; assembly: GCA_903912445.1. Lineage (GTDB taxonomy): Bacteria > Verrucomicrobiota > Kiritimatiellia > CAIQIC01 > CAIQIC01 > DP16D-bin41. Next base: position 30,471 of record CAIWHP010000152.1, on the reverse strand, counting down.
CCAGGCGCGCGCCAGCAGGGCGAGAGCCAGCCAGAAGAACAGCACGGCGCCCCACTCGGCGCGCGGGCTGCGGCCGTTCCACAGCACCACCGGCAGCAGCAGGAAGAACAGCAGCGCCAGCAAGCCGCCGCGCCGCCGCCCGAAGAGCTGCGCGCCCAGCGCCGCCAGCGCGAGCGCAGACAGCAGCGCCAGCAGCGGCGCCCCGAAGAGCGCGCACCAGCCGGGCAGGCAGGTCAGCGGCAGGCTCAGCAGCACCGCATACGCCGGCTGGAACCACGGCCCGACCTCCGCCTGCTCCAAGTTTTTCACCCAGAGGCAGGCATCCTTCGTCTGGTTAAACCCCGCGTGTCCGTAAAGAAATGCTTTGCGCTCCGCCGACGGAACCTGTGCGAGCAGGGGGTCGGTGTGGCAGAGCTGGCCGGTGCGCGCGAAGGTCGCGGCTGAATTGATATAAGAGCCGGGATCCTCGCCGCCCTGCAGCTCCTCGTGCGGACGGAAATAAAGCGGCACCGCCAGGAGGAACAGGACCAGGATCGCCCACCGGCCGGCACGGGTACGCGCCGGATCGTCCGCCAGACCGCGGACGGCACGCCAAAGCGCCACCGCCAGCAACAGCCACAAACCTCCGCTGATGAGCCAGACCATGCCGAAAATCTCCTGCGCCAGCTTAACCGTTTCCCCACGGATTGGGAAAACAAAACGGGAATTTTCCAAGGCGCAATGTCACCCGCCCTCCTCACTCGACACTCGCCCCCCGCCCCTCGACGCCCGCCCCTGCGGCCCCGTTTGGCGTTGCTTTTTCCGGCGCGAGTGTCTATTCCGAGCTCCATGCAACGCGATTTAAAACGGCTGGCGGACGAAACTTTTGACCTCCTGATCATCGGCGGCGGCGTCAACGGCCTGGCGACGGCGTGGGACGCCGCGCTGCGCGGGCTGAAGGTGGCGCTTGTGGAGAAGGCCGACTTCGGCGGACAGACCTCTGCCGCGACGCTCAAGATCATCCACGGCGGTCTGCGCTACCTCCAGCACCTCGACTTCCGCCGGATGCGCGAGAGCATCCGCGAACGCAGCGCGCTGCTGCGCCTTGCGCCACACCTCTCCAGCCCGATGCCGTTCCTGGTCCCGACCTACGGCCACCTGATGCAGGGCATGGAGGTTATGGCCGCGGCGATGTTCATGAACGACCTGATCAGCTGCGACCGCAACCGCGACCAGAGCGATCCCGAACGGCGGCTGCCGGGCGGACAATATCTTTCCAAGCGCGCGACGCTCGACCTCGCGCCGGGCATCAGCGAAAAAGGGCTGACCGGTGGCGTGATCTTCTGCGACGGCCAGATGTACAACTCCGAGCGGTTGACGTTCAGCTTCGCGCTCTCCGCCGCCGTCGCGGGCGCGCAACTGGCGAATTATGTCGGCGCCGTCCGCCTGCTGCGCGCCGGCGACCAGGTGACGGGCGCGCGCTGCCGCGATCTGGAGACCGGCGCGGAATTCGATGTGCGCGCCACGCTGACCGCGAACATGAGCGGGCCGTGGTCCGATATCGTGCTCGGCCTGTTGGAGCGGCCCGATCCGCCGCGACAGGTCGTGCGCTCGAAGGGCATCCAGATCGTCGCACCGCAGCTCTACGAAAAAGTCGCCGTCGCCGTGCCCAGCGCCTACGTGGATCCCGACGCCGTCCTCTCGCGCGGCACGCGCAACTTCTTCATCACGCCGTGGCGCGGCACCTCGCTCATCGGCACCACCGACACCGTCTTTAAGGGCGACCCCGACGACTTCCGCATCACCGACCGCGACATCCGCGACTTCGTCACCGAGATCAACCAGTCGCTGCCCAGCGCCAAGCTCACGCGCGAGCAGGTGCCGTTCGCGTTCGGCGGCCTGCGCCCGATCACCGAGAAAAACATCGACACCGGCTCGACCGTCGCGCGCAAATACGAAATCTACGACCACGCAAAAGATCTGAAGATCGGCGGGCTGGTCAGCGTCATCGGCGTCAAGTACACCACCGCGCGCTTCCTCGGCGAGCAGGTGGTGGATGTCGCGTTCCAGAAGCTCGGCAAGGCCGCGCCGCGCTGCGTCACGCTGGAGACGCCGCTCGCCGGCGGCAAGACCGGCGTGTGGGCGGACTTCGAGCGCCGCACGCTCGCCGCCGCGCCCAGCGGCCTCAGCGCCGCCACCATGCGCCACCTCGCCCGCAGCTACGGCACCGACAGCCAACTCGTGCTCGACCTCGGCGCGCGCGAACCGGGCGCCGCCGCGCTCGTGCCCGGCGCCGACGAAGTGATCGTCGCGGAAATTCTCTACGCCATCCGCGCCGAGAGCGCGCGCAAGCTGGAAGACGTGGTCCTGCGCCGCACCGACCTCGGCACCAAGGGCCAGCCCAGCGCCGCCGCGCTCGCCGCCTGCGCCGACCTCATGGCGCGCGAACTCGGCTGGGACGCCGCCCGCCGCACCCGCGAAATCGCCGAAACCGAAGCGCGTTTCCAGTTCGTGGATTGAGTCAAGAGCGACCTCCAGCGCAGAGAAACGGACAGGGAAACCGCGAAGCCTTGCTCGCCTTGGGTGGGCGCAAAGTCCGGAGAAGCGGCAGGCCATTCACAACACATTTTTTCACAGGCTTGGGATCACCACCAGAGTTCCATCTGGACGCCGCCGGACCAGCCGTGGGTGGCCTCGGCATAATCCGGTCCGCCCACCTTGCCGCGAAAGTCACTGCCCCATTGAGCATAGGTCACAAAGAGGCGCAGCACGGGCCGGCTCATGAAATAACGGTCCAGCGAGACTTGAGGCGCAAGCGTGATTTTCAGCAGGTAATCGCCCGTCTGCTGCTCGGTGTCGCGCACGTAGTCCATGCCCGGCTCCAGGGCCACGCTCACGTTGCGGGTCGCGTGGTAAATCGGCCGGAGGCCCGCGGAGACCCACTGCCGCTGGCCTTGGAGTGAACCGTAGTCCGTGTACTGGTAGACAACGGCCGGGCCGATGGAAAAGCAATCGGAGGGCTGCACGATGAAATGCTCGGTGACCCGCACGCGCCACGAGCCTGACTCGTCGGGCGAGATGTAGGTCTTGCCATCATGCCCTGTGAAGGTCTCAAAAGAGGAAGTGAAGGTTTTGGCTGCGCCGCGGCCGTAGCCTACGGAGAACTTGTTCACGCTGTTGTCGTCGGTGAATTTCTCAGCGGTGTGGATGAACGTTCCAGCAAAACCGCTAGCGCCACCCACAGGTTGTCCGCTTATATCCTTACCGCCTTCGCTGTTCGCATAAACCAACGCAAACTCGCCGTGTCCTAGCGGCAGATCCACGTCGTAGAGCCGTACGTCCCAACTGGACTTTGAGAAGCCCTCCTTGTTCACTGGGGAGGGGTGGATGATGTCACCGTAGCTAGCGGTGCCCGAGGAGTTGCCCAGCCACGCCACTGCCAGCTTACCCACCGGCGTGACCATATCCTCCACGCCGCCGCCACTGCCGGACATGTCGAGAAAGTAGAAATCATTAATATTGATGTCGTGACGCCGGTAGAACCGTTGACCGGCCCAGAACTTCGTATCCTCGGCGTTTGGTAAAACATTACCAAGCATGGCCCACGCCTCGGCAAGCGAGAAATCGGTGCCGCCGGCGTTGTAGGGGTGTTGCATCGCCAGACGCAATTGCGCGCGGGCCACCGGTCCGGAGAACGGCCTGTTGTTGTCACCCGGCTTCAGCGAGAACGCACCCGGCTTGTACCAATTATGCCCCAGTATGATTTCGCCGTATTCCTCGGTCTCATTGCCCAACCGGTATTTGGCGGGCGCGCCCGGTGCCCGGAAGGCAGGCTGGACGCCACCGCGGTCATCACGGCCATAGCCGGCACGAAAATAGCCGCCAAAATCAACGAACTCCGTCAACACCTGCTCCAGGCGCGAGCGCAACTGGTCATCCTCGCCGATTACCGGCCGGGTACGGCTTTCCGTGGAGGGCGTGAACATCTGGTCCACATAATGGCGAATCTCCACCACCCGTTGATTCGCCGCCTCGACGCGCTGGGCCACATTGGTGTGCTCCGCGCGCAGTTGCTGGAGTTCCCGCTCCATATCCCGCAGCCGCTGTTCGTGATTCTGCAGCGTTGCAGCCTCGACCGCCGGCGCAGCCCACGCCACACCCGGGAGCAATAGAAGACAGCCGGCCGTGACGACGGCACAGCAATAAAGCATGCGCGGCAGGTCCTGCCTGGCTTGTGGCCTAATTCCCATAGGTGTATTTTCATGCACAGCAAAGTGAAAGCAAGCCCTTTTCGGAATCACGTCCCACCATCCGGTCCAGGCTGCGTTATCGAGCGACGCGTTCGGCGGTTCGACAGGCTCACCGCAGGCGTGAACGCCGCAACCCCAGAGACCTTTTTCCAAGCCTTGGAAAAGTGGCGGTGAAATCTTCCAAAGCTTGGAAAAACCGGACCTTCTCTTTTCCAGTCTTTGGAAAGCTTACCGCGGCGCACCGGGGAAGGCGGCGCGCAATTCCTCGTCGGTGAGCGGGCGGAATTCGCCAGGCTGCAGGTTGCCGAGCGTGAGGCCGCCGTAGGCGACGCGCTTGAGGCGGGTCACCTCGTGGCCGAGCGCTTTGCAGAGCCGGCGGATCTCGCGGTTCTTCCCCTGCTGCAAGGTCAACACGAGATGCGATTCGCGTCCGCTGGCTTTCCGCACCAGCACGCTCGCGGCGCGCAACGTTTCATCGTCATCCACAATGCCGCCGCGCATCTTGTCGGCGTCGGTCTCCGTCATTTCCCCGCGCACGGTGACGGTGTAGACGCGCGGCACCGCGTTGGCCGGCTCGGTAAGCCAGTGCGAGAGCCGTGAGTCGTTGGTCAGCAGCAGCAGGCCGGAGGTGGCGAAGTCGAGCCGGCCCACGCAATGCAACCTGTGCAGTGCCGGCGGCAACAGCGAGTACACCGTGGGCCGGTGCTGCTCGTCCTTGGTGCTGGTGATGATGCTGCGCGGCTTGTAGAGCATGATGACCGTGCGCGGCGCGCGGACCACCGGCTGGCCTTGCTGCAGGATTTCCGCCGTCGCCGGATGCACCATGCGCCCGGGATCGCGGCACACCGCCCCGTTCACGGTGATCTGTCCCGTCTCGATCAACTCCTGCGCCGCGCCGCGGGCCACGCCGCTGAGCTTGCACAGCGCCAGATAGAGCGGGGACGCGGAACTGGAGGGCTCTTTCTGCATCGCGCCTATTTTGCGAACAGCCACTTGTTGTCAATCTGGTCGTAGATCGCGGGATAGACCTTGTGCGGCATGCCGAGGCCGTGGACGATCGCCTTGTCGTGCGAGCGCACGGCGTTGTAGCCGGCGTATACGGCGGCGGGCGGGCAGGTCTCGTCGCTGAAGCCGACCGCGACGCGCACCGGGAAGGTGATGCGGGCGGCGAAGTGCGCGCCGTCGAAATAGGGCGCGACCTTGATTGCGGCGGCCTTGTCCTCGGGCTTCACATTTTCGGTCAGCTTCGGCCAGCCGGAGTCGCGGCCCTGCTGGAAGCCCAGCAGGTCGGTGATCGCCGGCACGTAAATTGCGCCGCGCGTGAAGTGCTTGTTGAGCCCGCAGAGGATGAACCCGAAGCCGCCGCCCTGGCTGGTGCCACTGTAGAAGAAACGCATTTTCTCCACGTCCGGCCGCGCCGCGACGAAGTTGACCGCGCGGTTGATGCCCAAGATGATGCGATAGTAGAAATAGGTTTCGCGGCTGGCCGCGCCGGACTGGCAGTAGCGCGGCGCGCCATATTGCGCGTTGAGACGCTTGTCCTGCGCATCGTAGAGCTGCTTCTGTCCATCGGCATTCGCCGCGGGCTCGAAGGGATGCACGTTCATGACGAGGTGGATGAGGCCGCGCGCGGCCAGGCTGGTGTTGGGCCCCGTCACGCCCGGCCCGGCGCCCGGCACATTAACCAGCACGCCGAACGGCCCTTTGCCTTTCGGCACCGAGAGGAAGCCGTAGACACGCAGGTTGTCAAACGTCGCGAAGCTGACCCGGAAAGCATCCACCTTGTCGGTGCTTTGCTTGTCGAGGCGCTCCACGCGCGCGTCGGGCGGCACCTCGGCGTCGAGCTTCTTGACCGCCGCATCCCAGAAGGCGTCGAAGTCGGCCGGGCGCTGGGAGCCGGCGACGATCTTCTCCGGGCTATAGGCAGCGCCGAAAACATTGCGACAGTTGTTCGTGCCAATCTTGACGGACGCCACGCACTTGAGGATGCCGGGCTGCGCCAGCTTGCCCGTGCAGGTCACCGGGTTGCCCTTGGCGAGGTCGAAGACCGCGTTCGTGATCACCTGCGGACCGAAGTTGGAAAGGTTCACCGCCAGATGGCCGGCCTTGACCGACTGCTGATCCGCGCCCACCACGCGCACCGTGAACGTCGCCGGCGCGCCGCACGCATACACCGCGTTCGAGTGATCCGCCACGATCTCTACCGACTGCGCCAGCGCCAGCGCGGGCAGCAGCGCACACAAACCCAACAATAATTTCTTCATGAACATTCCCTCTTTTGCTTGCAGTGAAAGCACGCGCGGAGGGTCAGCGCCACCGGGTGCCAAGGATCACGGTTATTTTTTCGCAGCCGCGGCAGCTTTGGCTTTGGCCTGATTCGCAGCCATCAAGGCGGCCCAAGCTGTCGTGGCCGCCGGCGACTGGGCGAGCAGATAATCGCGTTCGTTCTTTTGCGCCGTCTGCACGGTCTTCTGGAGTTGTTTGTATTTCGCATCTTCTTGGGCGAGCCGCTTCTTTTCCGCATCCGCCTTCTCGCCTTTGCGATTGACGACCGGGAACGCTTTCGCGAGGGCTTCCATGGCGCAGGCGCGCACGTCCACGAGCGCGACAAACTTTTCGTCTGACTTCATGAGCCGGTCGCGGGCCTTCACCTCGACAGCCATATACGCTTCTTGCAGATTACCCGAGCGGTCAAGGACGGGCCGCGCGGACAGGCGCGCGAGGAGTTTACTCTTCTCCGCCGGCCAGTCCGGACTGGGTGTGGCATGCCACAGCTTCACGTTACGGAACAACGCGGCCCCACTCACCGCGAGAGCCAGATCTGTTTTCACCTTGTTGATGCCGGGATGCGCGCCGCACACAAAGAGCTTGTCATCCACGCGGGCCAGCATGTCCGCGCCGTTGAGTTCCACAATCATCGTGTGCCAGACGTCCGGTGCAAGCGCGGCGCCGGTTTCGTCGAGGATGGGCGCGTAGGTGCGGGGATTCTTGCGGTCGGCATTCTTGTTCATGACCACCGCGTCGGGGCGTATCTGGATGGAACTGTTGTGGCCACCGGCGTCGTTGAGGCCGAAGTGCAGACGGGCGGCGCCCTTGAGCATGAAGGAGAACTGCACCACCGCCGTGATATTGGTGAACGGCGTTTTGATCACTGCGGAATGGTGATCTTCGGGACGTTCGGTGCCAACGAGCGCGCCGCTCTCAATTTTCCATGCGCCAATGGCCACTTTCCACGTGTTGGTGTCGAGACCGCCGGCGAACGACTCGTCCAGCCAGCACGCGCCCCGTTGCACCATGAGCGGCTGCACATCGCCCGCCAAGGCCGTCGCCAGCCCGACCAGCCATGCACCCAAGATCAGAGCAGAACGCGCCAAGGCACTCCCACCGGTGGCGCACAGCTTTGCGGACGCGGCCTGTCTTTGTAATTTCATGCGCGCATTCTCACGCGCCGCGCCGCCAAGTCAAGCCGTTTGCAGGTTCATTTTTCAAGACCACGGCTCCAAGATGCGCGGAGCAAACTGCCCACAGAACCAAACACGCCGCAGCTCAGGCCCGGCCGTTTCATGGGTGCGCGTCCAGCCTGGCGCCGACCGGGCCGCCGTCGGTGGCCAGCGTCGTGCCGGGAGAGCCGGGCTTCAGGCGGTAATCCCGCGCGGCGGGATCGACGAACTGCGGTGCGAAAAAGAGCGACCCCTTGTCCATGCCTAGCTCCGCTTGGTAGCGCGCGAACTCGGTGGCGGCAAAGAAAGTCTTGCTGAGCCAGCGGAAGATCGGCTTCTCGGCCTGGTAATAGAGGTTGTTGTTCAGCGTCAGGCCCGCCCGCCAGTCGTTCTCCATGCGCGTGCAGACCTCGGTGGAGCTGACGAAGATGTTGTTGCGGATCACAAAGTTCGTGGTGGCCGCGGGATTCCGATAGAACATCAGATGCGCGCCGTTGGGATTGGGCCGCTGGTTGTGAGACCAGCAAGTGCCCGCGTCCACACAGGTGTTGTGTTCGAACAGGATGTGCGCCGTCTTCCGGGCGTTCCAATACTCGAAGCTGTATTCGGCATTCCAGATCACGTTGTCGCGGTACGTGATGTTGACCTCCTCGTCGTCCCGGCCCTGATTGGTGAGGGCGGCATCGTAGATCTCCCACAGCCGGTTGCGCTCCACCAGGTTGTCGGCGGCGTTGCCCCAGAATTCAATGCCGTTGCCGAACCGGACGGGGTATTCCTTTTTCCCGTCCTTTGTTTTTTGCCAGTGCTGCAGACCGCCGCCGATCCAGTACACGTCGCAGTTGCGGATGGTAATGCGCTGGGTGCTGCCGCCGCCGAAGCCGTGAGCGGCGCCGTAGCGGACCGCGAGACCGTCATAGGTGACGTCGTGTTTGCCGCCCTCCATGACGATGTGCTGGGTCAGCGCCAGCTCGACGCTTTTGAATTTCTTCGCAGGGTTGGCATCGCAGGCGACGAAGACACGCTTGCCCTCCTTGTCATACCAGTAGTCGAGCGGAGCCTTGAGATCTTCCAGCGTCCATTTTTTGACGCCCCACTTCTCGCCGTGGTTGAGAATCAAAATGCCGACGTCGCGGGTGAGGGGTGTGCAATGGTCGATGCTCGCACGCCAGAGGCCCAGCGGCTCGAAGTCGAACACCGCACCGGCAGGGATCATTCCGCCGAGATTAAAATGCAGGTAGGCAGCCTCCATCTTCTGCTGTTCGAGCAGCAACACGTCAACGGTCTGCCACGCAGGGCCGATCTCTTTCTTGCCGGCCGTCCCGCGCAGGGCGCAGGTGTAGGGCAGACGGTTCAACATGGCCTCGACCGTGTCCATTTTGAACGGCAGTGTCGAACGCACGCGCAGCCGCAGCAGGAGACACGGCTCGAGTTTTTTGACTTGGGGGCCCCAGATCTGGATCAGGTTGCGCTTGTCCGCGGCCGTTTTACAGGTGATGCGTGTGAAGGCGTGCCCATCCTCTTGGACCCTTGTGAGCGTGCCTTTGGCTTGCTCCTGGAAAGAAGGTGACCAGCGCGCATCCGTCAGGTCCATGAGTTGGTCCAAGACCTTGGGCTCAAACGCCTGGGTGGCCCAGAGGCCGGGCTTGATCTCGCTCCATTCCTCGGGACGGCTGCGCGCCACCGAGCCCTGCAGAACGGGCTTCTCGCCTGCGCCATACGCGCCGTAGACGATGCGCGTGCCATTGGAGCCGCTTTGCGGGAATAACTGACCGCGCCACAGTCCGCCGCGCTTGAAGAGCACCGCGTCGCCGGGGATCAGTTCTGCGGCGTTGACCCGTTCCAAGCTCTGCCAAGCCGCGCTCTCTTGCGTGCCGCTGGCGGCATCACGCCCCTTGTCGCTGTCCACATAAAACGTGGCCGGCGCCGTGCGTTCTGCCCAGCCCGTTCCGACTGTCAGCCCCCAAACCAGAAGGCCCATCCATCGTGTCATCATCATAGTTTCCCCCATGAAAAAATTGTGCTGACCCTATGCAACATGCCCATACAAGAACGCACGCTAGTTCGGGCGCTGCTTCTGCCAGTCCGGGTGTTTCGTTTTGTAATTCTGAAACGCCTTGTATTCCGCCTCGGTGATGCGGCCGTCGTGATCGGTGTCGATGATCGGGAAGAGCCACGCCCAGCTTTTCTTCGCCGCTTCCCATTCGGCCTGCGAGACGAGTTTGTCGCCGTCGCTGTCGCACTCTTTGAGGAGATGCTTCATCGAGTAGCCGGCTTCCACCACTGGCCCAACATCCTGCGCCGGATTCCACACCAGCTTCTGCCCCGCCTTCTCCAGCGCCTCGCGATAGCCGGCCTGGTCGATCCCCTGCACCGTGGTCTTCTCCGCCAGCGCGCGGCCGGCGGCGATGCCGGCCGACTCGCCGCAGATCATGAACACCGGCTCCATGCGGGCCGAGGCGTAGCCCAGATGCGAAGCCGAGAAGCAGATCGGCACCAGGAGGTTGTCGCACTCCCCCGGCTTCGGCGTGAGGGCGCGATAGGGAATCGGATACGGAATATTCGTCGGACCGCGCGACCCGCCGAGGAACATCTTGCCCTCGAGGCCGACCCAGACCTTGCCGTCGCGCTCGAACCAGATGCGACGCGCGGGATAGGTGTCGATGCCGTACTGCGCGAGGCAGACGGGATCATCGACCTGCGTCCGGTTGTGCACGTCGTGCGCGGTGACCGTATAGCGGCCGGTCATGCGGCGCGTCACGCGCACATAGAGCTGATGCGGCCAGCCCTGCGTCTCCGGATGCGGACGGCGGTCGAGCCCCAGCGCGGCCATCTCCTTGCGGTAGGACTCCGGCACGCGCGCATCGCTACTCATGAAGGCGTGCAGCCCGCGCAGATAGTCCTGGTGCTGCTTCCAGACGCGGGCCTGCGCGGCGGCATCGCCATCCGCGTACAGGTGGCTGATGCCGACCGGGGACATGGAGAACAAAGAGCTGCGCTGGTAGTTCCATTCGCCCGAGTTTTTCCAGCCGGGGAAAATTCCCTCCAGCCGCTTGTGGAGTTCGACCGGATCCTTCGTCGCTTGCGTCAAACAGGCCACATACCGGCCGACCAGTTCGAAGTCCTTGGGGTCATAGCCGTCCGGCGGGGTGAGCGGCAGGCGATTCGTCGGATCGGATGTGGTGTAGTAGCGGTAATTGTAGGCTTGGGTGTGGGCGTCCGCCGCACCCACCGGTTTCCCGTCATCCTTCTCGACCCACTTGAGCAGGCCGCTCTCCGGATGACCGGGCACCACGAACGGGTCGATCGGCGCCTCTTCCATCGGCGGCTGCACGCCGGCGTGCTCTTCGCCGTATTCGGCGGCGGCTTCACGGCCGACGCGGTAGGATACGCCGGCCTTGGCCATCAGGTCGCCTTCGTAGCTGGCATCGATGAATATCCGTGCCGTGACCCGCAGATCACCGCGTACGGCGGGCTCGGCCACCGGGCAGCCCAGCGCATCGAACGGAGCGAGATCGAAAACCGCCGTCGAGATTGTCGCGCCGCTCTTCTCGCAACGTGAAATGCGGTGCTCGTGGATGACGCGCACGTCCCACTTTTTCAACAGAGCGGCAAAGTCGTCGCGCACGTCCTTGGGATTCATTTTGGACAGGGCGGGTTTCCCATCGCCCACTTCGCCGCCCGACCATTGGGGATGGCCCAAGGTGCGCAGCAGCTCCTTGGTCAGCCCGCCGGTGGCGTTGTAGTTGGGGCAGTCCTGCATCGGCTTCAGGCCCGCGCCCAGCACGCCACCCACCCAGCGGCTGGGCTCGACCACGACCACGGAGTGCCCCGCCCGTTTGACGGCCACGGCTGCGAGAATCCCCGACGGCGTGGCCGCATACACACACACGTCCGCCGCAACCGACACCTGTCCGGTCTGCGCCAAACCAGACCATGGCACCAGCACGAGCAAACCCAACAGCAGCTTCTTCATTAGCGCTCCCTCTTTTGGTCGTGGTGAAATCACGCGCGGATTGTCAGCGCAGCCAGCGGAGAGTCAAGGACAACTTGCTCCGCAATTCGTCAAAATTAAATATCCACGGCCAGGCGCGTTCTCACGAGCGCGGCTACGGCAGCGCGGCTTCGTTTTCAATCGCGCAATCTTCTCAATCTGACCGCTGACCTCTGTCCTCTGTGGCGCGCGCCGCGCGCGGCGCCTTTGCGCTTGAAAAGCCCACCCGCCCTGCTAGAGCATCACGCATGTGCAAATCGATGCAGCCTCGCACCGGCCGTTCATGCCACGCCGCTGCCAAGGCCAAAAAGGATGTGTATGGCGAGAACCGGCCTACCCGGAGGGCAGCCTGACATGACCGAGACGCGCCAGCGCCCGACGCGGGCCGAACTGCAGGCGGCGGCCGGGAAGACCGTTGCGGATGTGATCGCTCCGCGGCTCAAGCTGCTCTTCTGCGGGATCAATCCAAGTTTATATACCGCGGCTATTGGCCACCACTTTGGCCGGCCGGGCAACCGCTTCTGGCCCACCCTGCAACTGGCAGGCTTCACGCCGCGCCTGTTGAGCCCTTACGAAGAGCGTGAACTGCTGCGGCATGGATATGGCATCACCAATGTGGTGGCGCGGGCCACCGCGGGTGCAGCCGAGCTGACTGCGACCGAACTGTCTGCGGGCGGCCGGCGTCTGCTGGAAAAAACTGCAGTATACCGACCGGGCTTCCTGGCCGTGTTGGGCATCGGAGCTTACCGGAGCGCCTTCGGAAAACCGGATGCGGTCCTGGGCCGCCAGCCCGAACCCATCGCGCAGAGCGTGGTCTGGGTGCTGCCCAACCCCAGCGGATTGAACGCGCATTTTGGGCTGCAGGACCTGGCGGATCTGTTCCGCGAACTGCGCCTCGCCACGGAACAAGCACTTTCCTGAATGCTGAGAACCTTCCAGACTGTCGCCTTCTGCGCAACTGCCCCCCGTCGCATTCGTCAAAATTAAATATCACGGTCGGCCAGCCGCGTTCTCACGAACGCGGCTACAGGAGGAGACGGGCCGGGCTCCTGCTTACGGTCGGAGCAGATGCGGCGTGATCAGCAGATAGGACATTTCCTTGTAGCCCTGATTCAGGATGTCACTGCTATAGACCACCGTCTCGCCATCGGCACAGGCGGTTTTGATCTGGATGGTTTTGTTCTGAACTGTCGGCTGCGAAAAATAATGCGTGTTGGTGAGGTTGGGCGTAACGAACTTATACGTTGCGGTCTCCGCGTCTATTTTTGCCGAATTTTCTGGTGTCATCGTCAGTTGGATTACCTTACTCTCGCCGTCCCAATAGGGAGTACAGACGAAAATCATTCCAATCTCACGAGTCTGATAATCTGCTGGAATAAGAGGAATGTTGCTTGGTCCCGCGACAGTTGAGGCTCCGTTCGTTCCATGACTCGCCGGTATTGGATAGGCTTCATAGGCCTGCGGATAGCGCAGTTCCACGATGTCCTTGATCGTGAACTGTTCGCTGTTGGCAGTTCTGCCGGTCACGGTCGTCACCAACCGGCCTTTGCCCGCGCGCCAGAGCGCGAGTACATCCGCCGCCTGCACGCTGGCGCCCGGCGACTTCCGCGCCACGTCTTCCAAATCTTTCTTGTCGAAGCTGACGACCGACAAGCTGATCTCGATTTGCAGATTGGCCGCTGTCGCCGTCACCTCCGGCGTGCAAGGCTTGGCCTGTTCCGCGACCTTCGGTGGTTGTGCGGGCTTCTTCTCCTTGTCACCCGCATTCTGCGCAGATGTTGCGCCGACGATCATTCCACACACCCACAAACACAGCGCCAACTTGAATATCTTCTTCATACCTCAATCCTTTCGCCCCAACGCGGCCATGCGTTTTCGCCCGCAACGGCGCGCGCATTTTCCGCGAGTGCACAGGCGAGTCAAGTTCTATCGCGGCCGCGAAACTCGCCGTAGGCCGGGCCTCCGACCCGGCGCACCCCGACCGAACTTGCGCTCGAACCTGGCTATGCCTTCCGCGCAACTCCCCCCAAGCGCATTCGTCCAAATTTAATATCCTCGGCCGGCCGGCCGCGTTCTCACGAACGCGGCTACGGTAGCGGCGGCTTCTGGATTCAACCGGAGCGCCGCACCGCAGGCAAAAAGCGGAGCAACCTCCTTCACCCGCGTGATCAGTTTCCGCCACGTCGCAGACGTCACGGGCCGCAAGCCGGCGCGGTAAAAACTTTTCGGCGATGGCCTCGTACGGATGCGCGCGCGGGCGGTGGCGTGACGCGTACGCGCGCGAGGCAAGATGCAACCATGATAATCCTGTTGTCATCACCGATATATCATGGTAGCATAAACGCATGCTGAAGCGAGAAGAGTCCGTCCAAACGGTCATCGGCCTACTGCGGCGCCACCCTGTGGTCGCGCTGATCGGCGCACGACAGGTCGGCAAATCTACACTGGCTCGCATGATCGCGGACGCCTTTAAAGGTGCCGTGACAAGCTTTGACCTGGAGGATGACTCTGATCTGGCACGCCTGACCGACCCCATGCTCGCTTTACGCCCCGTGTCGGGACTCGTCATTCTGGATGAGATCCAACGCCGACCGGACATTTTTCCTGCTTTGCGGGTACTGGCGGACAGGCCGGGGTGTCCGTGCCGTTTTCTCGTCCTGGGAAGTGCGGCACCCGCGTTGCTGCGCCAGTCTTCCGAAACGCTTGCAGGACGCATCGTCTACCACACGCTGGGCGGCTTCACACTCAGCGAAGCCGGCATGCAAGCGTGCGACTCACTTTGGTTGCGCGGAGGCTTCCCTAAAGCTTTTCTGGCCGAGAGCGCGAACGCCAGCCTGGAGTGGCGCCGCAGTTTCATCAGAACCTTTTTGGAACGCGATCTGGCACAGTTCGGCATGCGGGTGCCGGCCACCACCATGCGGCGTTTCTGGACAATGCTGGCCCACTATCACGGTCAGACGTGGAACGCCTCTGAGTTCGCACGCTCTTTTGGCGTAGCCGACACCACGGTTCGGCATTACCTGGATATCCTGACCGCCACACTGGTAACCCGCCAACTGCAACCCTGGCACGCCAATATCGCCAAACGCCAGGTCAAAGCGCCCAAGGTTTATATCGCCGACAGCGGACTGCTCCACGGCTTGCTGAACCTCGTCACACAGGATGACCTCGAAGGCCACCCCAAGTTGGGAGCCTCCTGGGAAGGCTTCGTAATCGAACAGTTGCTCGCGCATTTGGGAGCCGATCCGGACGAATGCTTCTACTGGGCCACGCACAACGGCGCCGAGTTGGATCTGCTCGTCGCCCGGGGCACCATCCGTCGGGCCTTCGAGATCAAACGCACCAGCGCTCCGACCGTCACCCCCTCCATGCGTTCGGCCTTGCACGACCTGAAGCTCGACACCCTCGATGTAATCTACGCCGGTGACCGGACCTTTCCGCTTCATGAACGCATCCGCGCCGTCGGTATATCCCGCCTGTTGCATGACGTCGCGCCACTGAAGTGACCCTCCCACCAACCCACCGCCGAAAAACTCAACACCTTGGGCCGGCCGCATTCTCACGAATGCGGCTACAGAAGCGACGGCTTCAGGCTTCAGGCTTCAGGCTTCAACCGGAGCGCTGCGCCGCGGATGCCACGGACCGCAATGCCGGCGCGGTTGATTGACCTGAGCATCCGCTAACAGGCAGTCGTCACGCCCGGTTTGGTAGTGCTTGCGCTCGCACCAGCCGCGACTATGATGCCGTCACATTATGAAACACACATCTTTCATCGTCGGCTTCGTCTTGGCAACCGTGGTCGGAGCCGCCGAACCGCCGGGCCCTGGCGTGGAGTTCAAGGGGCAAGGGACCGTGGCGGTGGTCAAGGCCGGGAAAGCATTCGACGCCGAAGCGTTTACCGTCGCCCTGTGGGTGAATCCGCAGAGCACCACAGAATCGCAAGTCCTCGCCGGACGCGGCGCGGCCAACCAGCAGTTCACGCTCTACTTCTATAACAATCGCGTGCGGATGCTGGTGGAGTTCGCGGGCGGCACGTACGCCCACGCGAACATCCCCCTGCCGAAGCCCGGCGTGTGGACTCATTACGCAGGCACCTACGACGGCAAGCTGATCAAACTCTTCGTCAACGGCAAGCTCGCCGCCACAGCTCAAGCCGAAGGTCGCGTGCCCAAGTCCGATGCGCCCCTGGTTCTCGGCGGCATGGCAGCCGGTGAGCGCAATCTGGTTGGGCGGCTGGAGGATATCCGCTTTTATAACCAAGCCTTGGCCGACGTCGCCATGCCCGCGTTGCTGGCGGAGCCCAAGGAAGCCAGCCCCACCTTGGTCGGCCGTTGGACCAGCCAATCGCAGGCGGACAAGCACTGGAAGAGCCTGGCCCAAGCGGAACTGCCGGCGGAATGGGTCACGCTGAAAGCCCAGCCAGCCTCCAAGACCACGGCCAAAGCGCCGAAGATATTCAGCAAGGAAGCGCCCAACGACGAATACACCTCGGTCAAGGACGATGGTTATCGCGGCATCTGGTATTCGAATCAGAAACAGAACGACGAGTACGTGTACAAGTATAGCGGCGGCCTCGGGACCTATTGTTCCAGCCACAACCCGTTCGCCGTCTATCGGCCGGAGGTCCAGAAGACGTTCTTCTGTTACGGCGGGACGGTGAAAGACAAGGTCGAGTTATTGCATATGGTCTCCTACTACGACCACAAGACCGGCCTGGTGCCGCGTCCGACCATCGTGATGAACAAGCGCACCGACGACGCCCACGACAACCCCGTGATGTCGATCGACAAGGCCGGATACATCTGGATCTTTTCCAGTTCCCACGGCACGACGCGGCCCTCCTACATCTGGAAGAGCGTCAAGCCCTATGAGATCGACAAGTTCGAAAACATCCTGGTGACCAATTTCTCGTATACCCAGCCGTGGTATCTGCCGGAGCACGGCTTTCTGTTCTTGCAGACGTTGTATCGCGGCGGGCGGATGCTGCACTACCAAACCAGCCCCGACGGCGTGAAGTGGACCGAGCCTTTCCTCTACGGGGCCATCGAGATGGGCCATTACCAGGTGAGCTGGTGCAACGGCAAGAAAGTCGCCTGCGCCTTCAACTTCCACCCCAAGCCGCAGGGCCTGAACTGGCGCAGCAACCTGTATTATATGGAGACCTCCGACTTCGGCCGCACCTGGCAAAACATCCAGGGCGAAACGCTCCAGCTCCCCCTCACCACCACCAACAACCCGGCGCTCGTCCATGACTACCGCTCGGAGAAGCGCAACGTGTATGTGCAGGACTTGAATTTCGACTCCGCCGGCCGCCCTGTGGTGCTCTACACCACCAGCGGCGGCTACGAGTCCGGCCCGGTCAACGACCCGCGCACCTGGACCACGGCCGCGTGGAACGGCCGCGAGTGGGAGCTGCGCGGCACCATCCATTCCGACAACAATTACGACATGGGCTCGCTCTATCTCGAACGCGACGACCTGTGGCGGATCATCGGCCCCACCGAAAACGGGCCCCAAGCCTATAACACCAGCGGCGAGATCGCCATGTGGACCAGCACCGACCGCGGCACCTCGTGGACCAAGATCAAGCAGCTGACCGCCGGCAGCAAAGTTAACCACGGTTACTGCCGCCGCCCCGTCGATGCGCATCCTGACTTCTACGCCATCTGGGCCGACGGCCACGCCCGCGAGCCCTCCGGGTCACACCTCTATTTCTGCGACAAGGCAGGCAACGTCCGCATCTTGCCCACGCAGATGAAAGAAGCTTTCGCCAAGCCGGAACTGGTGCCGCCCAAAACGCCTTGAGGTTTAATTCGCAGTATTCGCAAAGCACTGCTAACCACTTTATGTCAAAGGGTCCGTGGCAGTATGGACCAATAGCTGTTTCCATTGGTCCGTTAACGGCGTGTTGCCCAACCCCTCCTTTTCCTCCTGCAGCCACATTCGCCAGATTGCAGTGATCGCAGGCCCGCCGCGTTCTCACGAACACGGCTACAGAAGCGGCGGCGCGCAAGCTGCAACCGGAGCGCCGTACCGCGGATAGAGGAACGCTGAAAGCCGAACGTCCAATGCCCAAGTGTGTGAATCCGGTTGACCTGCAAACCGCAGGGGCGTACACACCTTTACATCAAATGTGGAGGGCTATATGCGGTCGATTATAACGGTCTTGCTGGTGGGTGTAGGGGCTGCTGCTTCGCATGCCCAGGAACTGCTACCCGAACTGGCGGTATGGGCGGGGAAGCACACCGCCGCCGTGGCGGAGGTGGAGCGATTGCGCGGTGAGGCGGTGACTAAGGCGGCGCAGCCCTATGTGTCCGTGCTGGATGGGGTCGAGCGTACGGCCACGGCCAAGGGCGAAATCGACCTGGTGGCAGCTATCGTGAAGGAGCGCGAGGCGGTGGTCGCCGGGGCGCTGGAACCTGACCTGCCCACCACGCTGCCCAAAGCCAAACTACAGGCCTCGCGCAAGGCGTTACAGGCGAAGGTTGAGCAGGTCAACGCCGACTTCGCCAAGCGGCACAAGCAGGCCGACGCCGACTACCTCAAGGCGCTCGCTACGCTGCAGGCCAAGGCCACCCCCGAACTCGCCAAGCAGGTTGCAGCCGAGAAGGCCAGGCTGTTGGCAGACAGTACGTCGGTCTCAGGAGGAGGAATTGGTGGGAGTGCGAATACGAAGGCCTCGCCCGGCAAGAATGTGGTCGTGAACGGGGATTTCGAGAAGGTCGTGGATGGTGAACCGGAGGGCTGGCCTCACGCGAAAGGCGCGACCATTGAACGGGAGAATGGCAACGCATTCCTTCGGATTGAAAAAGAAGCTTCTAATAAGGATGGCTCTGCAAGCCTGGTCATGATTTGTCAGAATTTGAGCATCTCAGCAGGAGCCAAGAAAATCTATGTTTCTGGAAGACTGCGGACAACGGGCTGCGTCAAGTGCGCAACGGAATCGCCAAACGTTCCTCTGATTCAAGTGCAATTCAAGAACGAGGCGGGAAAGTCTCTCTCCTATATTGTTGCAAGATGGGGCATGAAGAATGGCGGGTGGAAGAGCATTCAAAGCGATGGTGCGTTTCTCAAGGGTGTGACAACGGCTGAGTTGCAATTGGTCAATGGTCGTTGTCCCGGGCAGATCGATTTCGACGACTTGAAGGTGACTTTTAAGTGACTGTCGGCCTGGATCATACCGCTCGAAGTCCGGGGAACCTGTTCATCTGCGGTGGCATCTTGGTTATTTGACTCCCCTGCAGCGGATGTGGCCTCGTTGCACAGTTCGGAGGCCGTGCCGACGGGTGAAGGCCCCGCTACCGCAGCGGAATTCCTCCCAGAGGTAGCCGCATTCGTCAGAATGCGGTGACCGCAGGCCCGCCGCATTCTCACGAACGCAGCTACGGGCGTGGCGGCTCGCATACTTCAACCGGAGCGCCGCACCGCGGGCAGAGGAGCGGATCAACCTCGCATACCCGGCCGGTGAACGCGCGTTGACTTATCCGATGAAGCGAGCGGGGTGTTGCGCGGCAATGATGACGGCGTAATCGCCCTTCGGGAGGGAAATCGGTCATCCCGCACAACGCTCCAGCGCGAGGAGAGCCAAGGCACCGGACGCATCGCGCGTGTTAACCACCCATCAGACCGTTCAGGATGCCCGCCACGCCGAGGAAATCACGGGAGACGAGCTGTTGGCCGCGCCGGCCGTGAGCATGAGGCCTGGAACTGCCAGATGCTATTCGTACCACACGACGATTTTGTTGATGCCGCGGTCACTGGGCAGCCTGTCGACCCGTTGGCCCCTGCTTGAGGAGTCCTTCCACACCGTCACCTCTCCGCTCTGAGTGTCATTGTATTGAACGCAAACCGGATTTGCCGACCCGAAGGGATTAGAGGTAAGGACCCGATTCGCATAGCGAACCTGACCCTCATTAACGATGTTACGGTGCTGATACTTGACCACCAGCTCACAGCCCGCATCGTCATTCAGCACCGTACTGACCGTGTTGTTCGGCGCCGCCACTACCACGCTAGGTGTATTGGTCGGCCCTGCCACCACCACGCTAGGCGCATTGGTAGGCGCTTCAATGGCCGCCTCAGGAGTCGTCTTAATAGCATCAACCTTTTCATCAACGACATACGGTTCACAGCCGGCTACCAACAGTCCAAATACCGTGCTGAACACAACCCGCATCATCCACACCTTGCCGAAAAACTTTGTTGTCACGCTATCGCCCTTTCATTGAAATGGGCCCCCTATTGGGGCTTAAATTAATTAAACCATATTTCAGTTTGATTTGTCAAACCTCCCGTTGCGGGACCATCTCCCGCGCGGGGGCGGGTGTGCGGTGTTGCTCGCAATCCATCGTGCAAGGCCCGCCTTTGCGCTTGAAAAGCAAACCCGCTCTGCTAAAGCTGCGGCATGAACAAATCATTGCAGATCTCGCGCCGTTCCTTCCTGCAGCGTTGCTCGGTGGTCGCCGCGGCTTCCGGTCTGCCGCTGTGGTTCGTCGAACGCGACCTCGCCGCCGCGGAGGCGCCCCACCCCAGCACCAGCCCCAACGCCCGGCCGGGGCTCGGCTTGATCGGCTGCGGCGGCATGGGCATGGGCGATGCCGGCAATGCCGCGCGCTTCGGCGACATCCTCGCGGTCTGCGACGTAGACCGGAAACATGCCGAGGCCGCTGCAAAAAAGCTTGCCAAAGACGGCAAGACGCCCACGGTCTACGGCGATTTCCGCAAGCTGCTCGAGCGCGGCGATATCAGCGCCGTCGTGCAGGCGACGCCCGACCACTGGCACACGCTCATCAACATCGCCGCGGCCAAGGCTAAGAAGGATGTCTACGGCGAGAAGCCGCTCACGCTCACGCTTGACGAAGGCCGGCATGTGATCAAGGCCGTGCGCGAAAACAAGGTCGTTTTCCAGAACGGCACGCAGCAGCGCAGCAGCAAGCGGTTCCAGCTCACCTGCGAGCTTGTGCGCAACGGACGCATCGGCATGCTCAAGGAAGTGCATGTGTTCGTCCCCGGCGGCATTCTCGGCGGCCCATTCAAGAGCGTGCCCGTGCCGGAAGAGTTGAACTACGATTTCTGGCTCGGCCAGGCCCCGCAGGCGGAATATTTCACCGAGCGCTGTCACCGCACGTTCCGCTGGTGGTACGACTACGCCGGCGGCCCCGTCACCGACTGGGGCGCGCACCACAACGACATCGCGCGCTGGGCCATCGGGCTCGCCGGTCCCGTCGGCATCGAGGCGCGCGTCGTCACGCCGCCGCTGCCCGTGGGCTACACCACGCCGAGCGAATTCGAGGCGACGCTCACCTGGGCCAACGGCGTGAAACAATTCGTCAAGACCACGCTCGACGACAGCCCCTTCGGCGCGCACCTCAAGCCCGACGGCCAGCGCAACGGCCTCAAGTTTGTCGGCACCACCGGCTGGATCTGGGTCAACCGCGAGGAACTCACCGCGAGCGACAAGCAGCTCCTCCTCACGCCGCTGCCGGATTCGGCGATCAAACTGGAAGCCAGCAAAGATCACATGACGAATTTCTTCAACTGTATCGCGTCGCGCAAGGATCCCATCGCCAGCGTCGAGGAAGCGCACCGCTCCGCCAGCATCGGGCACTTGATCATCATCGCGCTGCGCACCGGCCTCAAGCTGCAATGGGACCCCGCCAAGGAAGCGTTCACCGGCGCCGGCGCCGCCGAGGCCAGCAAGCTCATCGCCCGCGAAATGCGCAAGCCCTACGACTACACCTTCGCCGGCTGAGCCCGCGCAAAGGCGCCAGGAGAAGGCGCCCAGGTGGAGGCAGGCGTCCCGCCTGCCGGTGAACCGGGCGTCTCGCCCGGCAGATCGTGAACAGCCACCGCGCAAACGCCAAGCCGGCCGCGTTCTCACGAACGCGGTTACTCATCAGCAGGGCATGGAGAATTCAGAGTTTCGAAGTAAGGCAGTTTGCGCTGTAGGCCGGGGCTCCGACCCGGCGCACCCAACGCAAGCAAGCGCAACAGCCGGGCAATCGCAGCCACACGGCTCCGCCCTCAAACGGCATCCGACGAAATTCAACACCGTGGACGAAACGGCCGCGTTCTCACGAACGCGGCTACCGTCAAAAGACCGCTAGAACTTGTAGATCGCGGCCAGTTGCTGGCGCCAGTCATCCCCGTCCGGGGCATTCTTGTAGGTCGTCTTCAGGTGCGAAATTTCGAGCGCCACCTGCAGGTTGGCCGTCAACGCATAGCTGCCGTTGCCAAAACATACGAGATTGGTGAGCCGCGGCGGGGCTTTGGCGTTCGCGCTCACATCGGCCTCGTCCACCTCGTCCATGCCGGCCCCGAGGTTGAACTGCCATTTACCCCACGGACCGAGCGTGGCCGCCGCCCAGCCCCCCTTGGCGGCGATGCCCTCGTTCCGCGTGGCATCGAATCCCTGACCGATGCCGCCCAGGTAGGAGCTCAAGTTCTTGCCAACAAAACCTTCCCCTTGGAGAAGGAGCCAGTCCGTCACAGGCAAGCGCACATCCACATTACCGGACCAGGTGTCGTTCTCATGGTCGCCATCGACCACGGCAAGGGTATTGGTCAGGTGCTGCTCCTCGCGCCCCCAGTGACCGGACACGCCGAGGGTGGCGGGCTTGCCGGTGAACGAGGGGAAACTCAGGCTGGCGCGCCCCTGCAGCGTGGGCCAACCGGCATCAGCGCCGCTATCCACATCCGTCGCACCGGTATAGACGAACTTGCGGTCCGTGATGGTGCGGGTCGGGCCGCCTTCCAACTTCAATTCCACATCGTCGGCCAGCTTGAGGCCCTGGGTTAGGCGGATTTGCGGGCGCCGGTACCCAATGTTGCCCTGCCACCAGCCCACGGTGTAGTTCACGGTGGGCATCACCAGCGGCGAGATGATGTCGAAGGTCTGGCCTGCCAGGATGCTGAAATTCAAATCGGTCCAATCCGCTTTCAGGAACGCATGCCGCAACATGGGATCAGGTTTGTTTTCCGCGGCCCCGTTCCCGTAGAAATCGATCTCCACCTGGCCGGAAGTCTTGAGGCTGGTGTTGGTCGGCCCGTTCACCAGTACGCCCAAGCGCGTCTGGTTGGCGGTCATGCTGAACTGGTCGTCATTGTTGTGCGCGCCTTCTGATTCCGCCCAGCGCGCGAAGTTGCCGACCGCGGTGCGCGAGTCGTCCCGGGCTGCGTCGAGCTTGATGGTGGCATAGAATTGTACGTCGAGGGACTTGGGCTTGTCGCTTTTCGCGGTGCCCACCTTGCCCTGCTCCGCGAGCGTGGCCTTGATCTGCTCCAACTCGCTGCTGAGCTTGTCCACCCGCAAACGCAGCGCGTCGTTTTGCGCCTGCAAGGCGGCCGCGTCGTCCGCCGCCGGAGCGACGGGGGCGCAGCACGCAAAAGCGACCGCCGCTACAGCCCCATAAAAACCAGCATATCGTCTAGTCATGTTGCTCCTGCTCGTCAGTACACCCGCCGGAGATGCGCCGTGTGGCCGCCCTGGCCTGCGCTCAAAAAATCGCGCGCATTCTGACGGCTCATGCCGGGGCTTCAAGCGAATTCCGCCCGAAACAGCGACTTTTCCAGGCCTTGGAAAAGGTCAGCGTGAAAGTTTCCAACCCTTGGATAAACAGACCCGTTCGGTTTCCAAGCATTGCAAAGGCGCAGGAGGGGAATGGTGCCGGCTGCGGATGCCGTCACGTCTTTTCAAGCGCTGCGCGACGGTTCATCACGGCGCGGTAGATACGGAACTTGCCGTGGTCCAGCGCGCCGCCACAAAACTCGACCGCCCCGCCGATGTTGCCCCACCCGCAGCGCTCGAAGGCGGCGGCAATTTGTTGCTGCTCGTCGGCGGTGAGCAGCCGGTCGAGCTCAAGCGTTTCGCCCTGTTCGATGCACTCCGTCAGGTGTGCGGCAATGGTCCCGGCTACCAGCCCGCGCTCGGCGGCGATCTGGTCCACGGTATTGCCGGAGCGAAACTGCCGCAGGCTCTCGCGCGCTGAATCGCCCAGGCCGCGCTTGGGCGGGCGCGCGGGCGGCGCAACCGCTTCCTCGGCGAAGGACTGACGCGCATGGCCCTCCAGATGCGCGACGACCTCGGCCATGCAGCTCGCCCCGAACTCGCGCAGCTTGCGCTCGCCCACGCCGCTGATCTGCGCGAAGGCGCGCTCGTCCGTCGGGTAGGCGCGCGCCATCTGGCGGAGCGACACGTCGGAGAAGATGATGTAGGCGGGCACATCGCGCTCGTCGGCGAGGCGTTTGCGCAGCTCGCGCAGCCGGGCGAACAGCATTTCGTCGCAGGCGATATCGCCGCTCCTGTGCGCTTTCTTCGCGGGTGCGGTGGCGGGCTTGGTGAGGGTGATCGGGGCGCGGGACTTGAGCACCGCGAGCCCCTCGTCCGTCAATTCGATCACGTTGAACTTGGCCGCGTTCTGCCGGAGATAGCCGAGCCGGATCAGCTCGCGCCCGATGGCGGCCCACTCGGGGCGGTGATGCTCGGCGCCGATGCCGTAGGTGGAGAGCTGGTAGTGGCCCCACTTGAGCACCTTCTCCGTGGCCGCGCCGGTCAGCACCTCGACGACATGGTTGAGGCCAACCGCAAAGCCCGACCGCTCGCGGATGCGATAGACGCAGGAGAGCAGCTTTTGGGCGGGGATGGTGCCGTCGAACGTCTCCCGCGGCGAGAGGCAGTTGTCGCACGCGCCGCAGTTGTCCTCGGGATATATTTCGGAGAAGTAGCGCAGCAGCTCGGCGCGCCGACAGACGCGCGACTCGGCGTAGTGGACCATCTGCTGCAGCTGCTCGCGCGCGACGAGCTGCTCCTGCTCGCCGGGCTTTTCGTTGATGAACACCTGCTGCTTCACCACGTCGCCGGGGCTGAAGAGCAGGACGCACTCGCCCGGCAGGCCGTCGCGGCCGGCGCGGCCGGTTTCCTGGTAGTAGCCCTCGATGTTCTTGGGCAGGTCGTAGTGCACCACGTAGCGGACGTTCGGCTTGTTGATGCCCATGCCGAAGGCGATGGTCGCGCAGACCACGCGCACCTCGTCGCGCAGGAACAGCTCCTGGTGCCGCGAGCGTTCCTCCGGCGTCAGCCCCGCGTGGTAGGCCCGCGCCGGCACGCCGTCCGCCGTCAGGTTGGCCGCAACCCGCTCCGTGGTCTTCCGCGCCATGCAGTAGACGATGCCGCCCTCCTGCGGGCGCTCGCGCAGGAAGGCGAGGAGCTGGTCGTAGGGCGCATGTTTCGCGAGCACGCGGTACGCGAGGTTCGGCCGGTTGAAGCTCGCGACATAGGACCGCGCCGCGTGGAGGTGGAGGTGCGTGACGATGTCCGCGCGCACGCGCTCGGTGGCCGTCGCCGTCAGCGCCATGCAGGGCACGGCCGGGAACAGCGCGCGCACCTCGGCGAGCTGGCGATATTCGGGACGAAAATCATGCCCCCACTCGCTGATGCAGTGCGCCTCGTCCACCGCGATCAGCCGCACGTTCCAGCGCTGCAGGTCCTCGAGAAACCCGGACAGCAACAGCCGTTCCGGCGCGACGTAGAGCAGGCGGTACTCGCCCGCGTGCAGCCCGCGCAGGCGCTTGCGTGACTCCTCGGAGGTGAGCGACGAATTCAGAAACGTCGCCGCGATGCCCGCGGCTTGCAACGCATCCACCTGGTCCTTCATCAGCGCGATCAGCGGCGACACCACCAGGGTCAGGCCCTCGCGCACCAGCGCCGGCAGCTGGAAACACAGCGACTTCCCGCCGCCCGTCGGCAGCAGTGCAAAAACATCCCGCCCCGCCAGCGAGTCACGGATGATTTCTTCCTGCAACGGCCGGAACGATGTGAAGCCGAAATAGCGCTTCAAGGGAGCAAGGAGATCAAGCTCGGTTTGCATCGGCGCGACAGTAGAGGCGGCGGGCAGAGATGGCAAGTGTTTGGCGCGCCACGAGAAAACTGAGGTTCCACGGCCCCGCGAACTCTGGCAAGCGATAAATTGTCGTTCAAAATGCTTTCCCTGTTGGTTTCCCGGGCGGAAAAGTGTAGATGCACCCGCGAATTTATGAGCACAAAAACTTCAGACCTGGCCAACCCCGACACCGGCGCGTCGTTCGTCGCCAAGATCGCCGCGGAACTCAACCTCGCGCCGCGCAACGTCGCCGCCACCGCCAAGCTGCTGGCGGAGGGCGCGACGGTGCCGTTCATCGCGCGCTACCGCAAGGAAATCACCGGCACCCTCGACGAGGTCGCCATCACCGGCATCCGCGACCGCATGGCGCAACTGCTCGAGCTCGAAGCGCGCCGCGGCGCGATCCTGAAATCACTGGAAGAGCGCAAGCTGCTGACGCCGGCGCTGATCAAGGAAGTGGCCACGGCCGAAACGATGACCGCACTGGAAGACGCCTTCGCCCCCTACCGCCCGAAGCGCCGGACGCGGGCGACGATGGCCAAGGAAAAAGGTTTGGAGCCACTGGCCGAATGGCTTCTGGCGCAGCAGACCACGCAGGCTGACCCCGTCACCGAGGCGGTGAAATACGTCGTGGAAAGCGACGACAAGGACAAAGCCGTGCCGACGACCGAAGAGGCGCTGGCCGGGGCGCGCGATATTTTGGCGGAACGTTTCACGGACGAACCGGAAGCGCGCCGGATGATGCGGGCCTTATACGAAAAAGAAGCGGTCATCACGTCGAAGGTGATGACCGGCCAAGACACGAAACCGGAAGCCGCGAAATTCCGCGATTACTTTGCGTGGTCGGAGCCGCTGACCACCGTGCCCTCGCACCGGCTGCTGGCAATGCGCCGCGGCGAGGCCGAGGGCCCGCTGCTGCTCCGCGTCACCGTGGACGCGGACAAGGCCGTGGGGATGCTGAAGCAGCTGTTCGTCAGCGGCAACGGCGCCGCGGCGCACCAGGTGGCACTGGCATGCGAGGACGGCTACCAGCGGCTGCTCGCCTCGGCCATGGAAACCGACTCGCGCCTGGCCTCGAAGAAAGCCGCCGACCTGGAAGCGATCCGCGTGTTCGTCGAGAACATGCGCGAGCTGCTGCTGGCCGCGCCGCTCGGCCAGAAGAAGGTGCTCGCCATCGATCCCGGTTTCCGTACCGGCTGTAAACTCGCGGTGCTCGACGCGCAGGGCAAATTGTTGTGCGACGACGTGATCTACCCGACGGCCGGTTCCGATGCGCAGATCAAGCAGGCGGCCGAGAAGGTGACGAAGCTCGTCGCGCATTTTGGCATCGAAGCCATCGCCATCGGCAACGGCACCGCCGGCCGCGAGACGGAAGCGTTCATCCAGGCGTGCCGCCTGCCGAAAACGATTATCGTGCTCTCGGTCAACGAAAGCGGGGCCTCGATTTACTCTGCCAGCGATGTGGCTCGCGAGGAGTTTCCCGACAAGGACATCACCGTGCGCGGCGCGGTCTCGATCGGGCGGCGGGTGATGGACCCGCTGGCCGAGCTGGTCAAGATCGACCCGAAGAGCATCGGCGTCGGCCAATACCAGCACGATGTGGACCAGTTCCTGTTGAAGCACGCGCTCGACGACGTCGTGGTCTCGTGCGTAAACCGGGTCGGGGTCGAGGTCAATACCGCCAGCAAACAGCTCCTGAGCTACGTCTCGGGCCTCAATGCCACGATCGCCGATAATATCGTCACTTGGCGCAACGAGAACGGCCCGTTCAAATCGCGCGCCGAACTCAAGAAAGTGCCGCGGCTCGGCGAAAAGACCTTCGAGCAGGCCGCCGGCTTCCTGCGCATCCGCGGCGCCAAGAATCCGCTCGACGCCAGCGCGGTCCACCCGGAGAGCTACCCGGTTGTCCAGACCATGGCGCGCGACCTCGCGTGTACGGTCGCCGACCTGACGCGCGACGCCACCCTGCGCGCCAAGATCAAGCCGGAGTCCTACGTCACCGACACCGTCGGCCTGCCGACGCTGCAGGACATCGTCGCCGAACTGGCCAAGCCCGGCCGCGACCCGCGCCAGCAGTTCGAAGTGTTCAAGTTTGCCGACGGCGTGTCCAAACTGACCGATCTCAAGGCCGGCATGAAATTGCCCGGCATCGTGACCAACGTCACGGCGTTCGGCGCGTTCGTCGACATCGGCGTGCACCAGGACGGCCTCGTCCACATCAGCCAGCTCTCCGACACCTTCGTGAAGGACGCGGGCGACGTGGTGAAGGTGGGCCAGCGGGTCCAGGCCACGGTGTTGGAAGTCGACCTCGACCGGAAACGGATCGCGCTCTCGATGAAATCCAAACCCGAACTCGGCCCGCGCCCGCCGCCCGGCCAGGCGCGGCCTCAACAACCCGACCCGCGCGGCGCTCCGCAACGCGGCACCCCGCCGCGCGGCGGTGGCGGTGGCGGGTTCAACAGCAATCCGTTCAACGACGCCTTCGGCAAGCTGGGGCGCTGACGTTGCGATGAGGGCCGGCCGCGTTCTCACGAACGCGGCTACAATGAGAGCAACGCGCTTCTTCGTGGGCGGTGTTTCCAACCCCGCGAACCCAACCCCACCGCGCCCTGACAAACGCAGCTACCCCAAATGCGCGTCGATATCGGTTCCGTTCTGGATCGCCGCCAACACAATGCTGGCGCAAGCGAGGGCGTCAGACGTGGCATCGTGATGGTTCAGCGGGATCCGGAGATGGCGGCATACATCCGGGAGTTTGGCGGGACGCAGGTTCCAGACCCTGCGGGCCAGTTTAACCGTACACAGATACGGGTGTTCCAGTCCCTGAACACCGGCCTGCCTGCAACATGCCGCCATGACACCGCGGTCGAAGGCGGCGTTGTGGGCAGCGAGGAAGGAAACCCCCTCGAACATTTTAAAGATTTCCGGCCAATGTCCCTTGAAATTCGGCATCGTAGCGACATCGGACCAGGTGATGCCGTGAATATAGGTGAAGACAAACTCCCTGCGCGGGGGCCGAATCAAGAACGTCTTTTGCTCCTGAATGCCGGTCGCGTTGGCGCGGACAATAGACAGCGCACAGGCGCTGTCCCGGCCATAATCGGCGGTCTCAAAGTCAAGGGCCGCGAAGACGTCGCCAGCCGCGGTCGGTTTTCTTGATTTCATGATTAACAGCCCAGTGTCAGGGTTCAATGAGCTTTGGCGTTATAGCCTCTGGGGCGCGCCGCTGTACGACCGCAAGATGACGCAGAAAAATCACGCGTGGATTTTTACGCGGCGCCCCGCAAAAGCAAGTCCTTTCCCCGCGCGAGTTTTTTGCTTGGCATCCGATTCGGGTACGCCCTTGGGGCGACAGGCGTCGCGCCTGCCGCGCTGCTCTCTCCGCTCTTCGCGTCTTCGCGTGCCTCTTCCGTCTGCGTCCGCTGCGTCTCCGCGTGCACTCTCCGGTGTCAGGGCTCCGGCCGCCAGCGGGTGGCGGCGATGTGGGTCACGTTCTCCGCGTCGTTGAAGTAATATACGGTCAGCAGGACGCCGTCCTCGACGGGCACGGTGAGGGGATAGCCGAGGTCGCTGCCGTTGCCATGGCCGTCGGCGCGGAGCACAACGGTGGCATTGGTGGCCCATGTCCGCCCGCCGTCGTTGCTGAACGTCGCGCGGATCCCCTTCGGCGCTCGGCGGTGACCGTAGGTCGCAAGCAGTCGGCCGTCGGGCAGCGTCAGGATGTGGGCAGGGAAGCCCCACATGCCGGTGTTGCGCGGGGCGGACCACGTGGCGCCGCGGTCGGCGGAGACGGACTGGTACAGGAAACCGCGGTCTCGTGTCGTCTCGGCCGTGCGCAACAGCGCGATCACATGCCCCGCCGCGTTGGTTCCGAGTGCGGGTTCGTTGAAGCCCAGGTCCGGCGCGCCGCGGGCCAGCGGCAGGCACGACCACGTGGCGCCGTCATCCAGCGTTCGCAGCACCTGCGCATCGCGGCAGCGCTCCGGCGTCTCGCTGTAGACCGCGACGAGCCGCGTGCCGTCGCCGAGGTTCAGCGTGGCCGCCTGGTTGTAGGCCATCATCAGCCGGTGCGGTGGCGTCGCGATCTCCGTCCAGGGCTTCACGAAGGTGGCGCCGTCGGGCTTCCGCACGCAGAACCGCGCGCCGGCCGCGTACGCCACCTTGCCGGTCATGCCGGCCCGCACCTCAAGTCCACGAGCCTCGAGTTCGGCGCGCCGCGACTCGGGGACGTGCCGCCAAGCGACGGCCCCGGCGAGCGCGTGATTCCCGTCGGCGCGCAGCGTGTCAGCGGCGTGGAGGCCCTCCATCTCCGGTGCATCGGCCCACATGCGGCCGCCGTCCTTCGAGATCCGCGCGGCCCGGCCGCCGGTCGGGTCGATGTGACTGCGCAGCGCGCGCGTGCCGAACCGCGCGACGATCCAGCCCTCGGGCGTCCGGGCGACCGAAGGGAAGCAGGCGTAGACGCCGGGCTTCCGGTAGACGATGACGTGTTCCGCACCGGGAAGCTCCTTCACGTCCGGATAGGTCGTCGTCGCCCGGACGGACCTCCAGAACGCTTCGCCGGTCGCCGCGCTGCTGAGGCTTCCAAACCCGACGATGTTGCGCCCCTCGTGTGCGGCGTTCGTCCATGTGCCGGTCCGGTCGATCGCCATCTTCCCGTCGACCTCGACGCGAAGATCGTCGCCGCGCAGGGACAGGACAACGCGGTGAAATCCGCCGTCCAGCCGGACCGGTACCGAGAGACCCTGGTGGTGTTCTCCAAGCCGGTCAGGGAAGAGCGTCAACGCCGCCTCACGCCGGCCGTTGGCCGCCAGCATCACGACCCCGGCGTTCGTGCTGCAGCGCACGACGCGCACCGTCGCCTCGACCCGCGCCCCGGCGTCCGGGTCCGCCGCCCACGCGCGCGAGATGAACTGCAACT
Organism: uncultured Lentisphaerota bacterium; assembly: GCA_903912445.1. Lineage (GTDB taxonomy): Bacteria > Verrucomicrobiota > Kiritimatiellia > CAIQIC01 > CAIQIC01 > DP16D-bin41. Next base: position 13 of record CAIWHP010000152.1, on the reverse strand, counting down.
GGCCCCCCGCGGT
>CAIWHP010000151.1 GCA_903912445.1 uncultured Lentisphaerota bacterium | reverse complement strand
GGGTGGATGACGTCGAAATGAAGAAAGTCGGTATCAAGCTGACGTTCACCCCGCGCATCAACCAGAAGAAATTTGTTGTTCTTGAGATTCAGCAATCCATCGAAGGAGATGGACCGAAACAGCAGATCAGCGGGGCTGGCGGCGCCACTTTGTGGCCGACCATCTACGCGGCAGAACTGACGGCTTCCGTGGCGGTGCGCAGCGACGAGACGATTGTACTTGGCGGTATGCAGAGCAACACAAAGGAGCGGTCCCACAGCAAAATTCCATTCCTGGGCGACCTTCCTCTCCTCGGCGAACTGTTCAGCTACACAACGGAATCCGACGAGCGAAGCGAGTTGGTGGTCTTCATCACGCCCCGCGTTCTCGACACGCCCGAGGAGGTGGCGAAGAATGCGACCCAGATCAAGAATGCGGTCGGGGTAGGCGAATTATGGCCCCGCGGTTGGTCCGACAGCAAGATGGCCGATCCAACCCGCCGCGAGCTGTATCAGAAACAGCAGGAGGAAAAGGAGCGGACTCGCCTGGAGCGCAAGGCCATCAAACTGAAGACGCAACAGGAGAAGGAAGAAGCGCGCGTCAAGGTCGAGCTTGAGAAGAAAGAGGCGGAAGCGACCGCCCGGGCGGCCGCCATGAAGACGCCTTTGCCGGATCCCGCGCAGGAGCCGAAGCAGCCTTTGCCGGCGCCACAAGCAGAGCGGATCCCCGAAACGGCACCCGCGGCTGTTGCACCGACAACCATCCCCTCCGTACCCGGCCCGACGGTCACACCCGCGGTCCCGGAGACGACGGTGGAAACAGCGGGCCCTGTCCCGGAAGCCGCCTCGACAAAGCCTGCTCCGCCCGACGCCTCCACGAGGGACTTCATTCAGGGCCAGGAAGAGCGTTGGAGAATGGAAAATGTATCACAGCCAAAACCCGATGCGTCGAAAACATCGCCGTGATTCCATCAAAATACTATTGACAAGGTGCGGAGCGAACATTAGCCTCCGCGCCCTTGTAGAAAAAGGGAAAAGGAACGTTAGATGAAGACTTCGCTAGTGAATGTTTCAGAACTCAAGCGCGACTGGCTGCTGGTTGACGCCCAGGACAAAGTGCTGGGTCGTTTGGCGGTCGAGGTCGCGAATATCCTCCGTGGCAAGAACAAGGTAACGTACTGCCCGGGCCACGATACCGGCGATTTTGTGGTGATTATCAACGCGGACAAGGTCAAGCTGACCGGCGACAAAGAGACCAAGAAGGTTTATCAAACCTACTCCGGTTTCCGTAATGGCCTCAAGCTGACAACGGCCAATGTCATGCGGAAGACCCATCCGGAATGGATGTTGAAGTTGGCCATCGAGCGCATGCTCCCGAAGAACAACCTCAGCCGTTGGGTCTTCAAGCGCCTGAAGGTTTATGCCGGCGACAAACACCCCCATGTGGCCCAAAACCTCAAGAAAATCGACTTACTGTAACTGTTGCCGCCCACGCGGCAGGGAGAAGAAAAGTGGCAGAGAAAGCTAGCATCAACAGTGCAACCGGCCGGCGCAAGGAATCAACCGTTCGAGCCAACATGGTTCCGGGCACCGGCAAATGGTCTATCAATGGACGTGGCTTGAAAGAATACTTTCCCCGAGAGGCGCTGTGGAAGTATATCGAACAGCCGCTGACCCTGACCAACACGCTGGGTAAATTTGATATCACCTGCACAGCCAAGGGCGGCGGAGTATCCGGCCAGGCCGGTGCGCTGCGTCATGCCATTGCCCGCGCGCTGATTCTGGCCAACGCGTCCCTGCGCGAAGTCCTCAAGCAGAGCGGCTGCCTCACGCGCGATTCCCGTATGAAGGAACGCAAGAAATCCGGTCAGCCGGGCGCCCGCAAACGCTTCCAGTTCTCGAAGCGCTAGGTCGTTCGCGATACGCGTACTCTCAAGAGTCGCCCACCTCACGGTGCGGCGACTCTTTTTTTGGCTTACAGCAGCAGCATGCAGTCGCCGTAGCTGAAGAAACGATACTGTCGCGCGATGGCCTCGCGATAGGCCCCCATAATGGCTTCACGGCCATGCCCATTGTCACGGCCTTCACGCTGGCCGACAAATGCGCTGATCATCATCAGCAGGGTTGACTTCGGCAGGTGAAAATTTGTGAGCATGATGTCCACGACTTTGAAGTCGAACGGCGGGCGAATAAAGAGGCGGCTTCGCCCGGAGCCCGCTTCCACGCGTCCCTTCTCCGCCGAGATAGACTCCAGCGTTCGCACCGTGGTGCTGCCGACGGCCACCACCCGCCCGCCCCGCTCGCGGCAGGTCCTGATTTCAGCGGCGGCCGTCTCACTCACAACATATCGCTCCGCGTCCATCGTATGATCCTCCACCCGGGCTGTCTTGACCGGCTTAAAGGTGCCCGGCCCCACGTGCAGCGTCACGAACGTCCGCCTCACACCGAGTTTGTCGAGTGACTCCAACAGCTCGTGCGAGAAGTGCAGGCCGGC
>CAIWHP010000150.1 GCA_903912445.1 uncultured Lentisphaerota bacterium | reverse complement strand
ATCTCGTCGTCACCTTGGGCGACTTCGAGGGCTCGGTGGATGTAGCGGTGGACCGGGTGCGGGGCGCGGGCAGCTACCTTGTCCAAAAATCGCAGACGCCGGACACGCCCGGCAGTTGGCAGCAGGCGGCCATCAGCACCAAGAGCAGTTGCACGGTGACGGGGCTGACGAGCGGCCAGCACTATTGGTTCCGCGTCGCGGCCATCGGGGCGGCGGGCCAAGGTCCGTGGAGCGATCAGGCCGATAAGCAAGCACCGTAACGAAAACCGTCCGTCTAGCGGCCCGTTTCCAGCCTTGGAAGCGGGCCGCTGCTTTTTTTGGGGGGGGGGCGAACGTTTCCAAGGTCTGGAAAAAAGCCGGTTTCGGTTTCCAACCCTTGGACAAACTCAGGCGCGCGCCAGGGCGGTGGCGATGGCCCGGAGCAGCTCGGCCTGGCTGTAGGGCTTGATGAGGAAGGGCCAGTGATGCTGCTCGATCTCCGGCCAGCGCTCGTGGATGTCGGCATAGCCGCTGGTCAGGATGCAGCGCAGCCCGGGGCGCCGTTGCTGGAACTGCCGGGCCAGGTCGAGGCCATTGCCGTCGGGCAGGATGACATCGCTCAGCACGAGGTCAATCAGCCCGTTGTAGGTGGCCTGCGCCTCGGTACAGGAGCCGACGGCCATGGCGCGATAGCCATGCCGGTTCAACATCTGCTGCGTCATGCGGCGGACCAGCGCATCATCCTCGACGATCAGGACGCGCTCGCCGTGACCCTCGCCAGGCGGGGCCACCGCGGGGACAGCGACGTGGGGGGCCGCCGTCGCGGCGTCCACGGCGGGCAGATAAACCCGGAAGGTGGTGCCTTGGCCGGGCTCGCTATAGACCGTGATCCAGCCGTCGTGCTGCTTGATGAGGCCATAGACGGTGGAGAGGCCCAGGCCGGTGCCCTTGCCCTGCCCCTTGGTGGTGAAGAACGGTTCGAAAATGTGGGCTTGGATGTCCCGGGTCATGCCCGAGCCGTTGTCGGTGATGGAGAGGCAGACAAAGCTGCCGGCGCGGCCGTCCGGGTGCAGCGGCAGGTCGTCTTCGTCCAGGTGCACGTTGGCGGTGCGGAGGCACAGCAGGCCGCCCTGGGGCATGGCATCCCGCGCGTTGATGGCGAGGTTGATCAGCATCTGGTCCATCTGCCCGGCATCCACTTTCACTTGCTGGAGGCTGCCCCCCAGCTCCAGCTTGAGCTGGATCTCTTCGCCGATCAGGCGGGTGAGCATCTTGGTCAGGTTGACGATGAGGTCGTTGAGGTCGTGGACGCGGGGCATCAGCATCTGCTTGCGGCTGAAGGCGAGCAGCTGCCGGGTCAGCTCGGCGGCGCGCTCGCCGCTGCGCTGGATTTCCACCAGGTCGTGATGGCGCTCGTCGCTGGCGGGCGTGTTCTTGAGGAGCAGCTCGCAATACCCGAGGATGGTCTGGAGGATGTTGTTGAAGTCGTGGGCCACCCCGCCGGCGAGCTGGCCCACGGTCTCCATCTTCTGCGCCTGGGTCAGCTGGCGCTGCAGGTTCATCTCGGCGGTGACATCACGCTTGATGGCCACGTAGTGGGTGACCACGCCGGCGGGATTGCGGACGGGCGAGATGGTGCCCTCCTCCTCGTAGAGCGCGCCATCCTTGCGCCGGTTGATGAAATGCCCGCTCCAGACTTCGCCCCGGTGCAGCGTGGCCCACATCTGCTGGTAAAACGCCGCGTCGTGCGAACCGCTCTTGAGCACGCGCGGGTTCTGGCCGAGCACCTCGGCACAGGCATAGCCGGTGATGCGCTCGAAGGCGGGGTTGGCGTATTGGATGCTGCCGGCGGGGTCGGTGATGACAATGCACTCGGCCGCCTGCTCGACGGCGGTGGCGAGGCGCAGCGACTTTTCCTCGGCCTGCCTGCGGCGGGTGATGTCGCAGGCCCAGAGCAGCAGGTGCTCGACCTGGCCCGCGCAGTCCAGCACCGGCTTGCAGCGCGTCTCCACCCAGAGCCAGGCGCCGTCCCGGCAGCGGATCCGGTGCTCGATGGAGGTGGGCTGGCCCGCCAGGTTGGCCACGCGGGTGCGCTCGATGAGCGGGAGATCATCCGGGTGCAGGCGCGCGCTCCAGTCCGCGGACTCGCTCTCTTCCGGCGTCCAGCCCGTCATGCGATAGTAGGAAGGACTGACGTAGCGGCGGTGGCCCTCAACATCGTTAAGGAAGACAAAGTCCTCGGCGTTGTCGGCCAGCAGGCGATAGTGCTCCTCGCTTTCCCGCAGCGCCGCCTCGATCCGCTTGCGCTCGGTGATGTCGCTGGAGATGCCGCAAGTGCCCATGATGTTGCCGGCCAGGTCGCGCAGCGGCACCTTGGAAGTCGACACCCAACTCTCATGGCCATCCGGCCAGGTTTCTTTCTCTTCGCTATGCAGGAGCGGCCGGCCCTGCTGCATGATGGCCTGTTCATCGGCCCAGGCCTGTTGGGCATGTTCGGCGGAAAAGAAATCGGCATCCGATTTGCCGATGAGCTGCGCCGGGTCGCTCACGCCAAACAGGCGGGCCATCGCCTGGTTGACGCGGATGAAACGGCTGGCGGCGTCCTTGAAATAAATATGGTCCGGCAGGTGGTCCATCAACGTCCGCAGCAACAGCTGTTCCTCCTGCAGCGCCTGCTCCATCTGCTGGCGCGCGGTGATGTCGTGGAACGAGCTGAGGATATGCTGCCGCCCATCGATGAGAAGCAGTTCCGCCGAGAGCAAAACCTGCCCCTGCCGCCCCGCCTTGTAGTGCTGGCAAAACTCGCCCTCGCGGATATGGCCTTGCTGCCGCAGCAAGTCGGCAAAGCGCTGGCGTTCCGCCGCGGTGACCAGGCCGATCTCGACGGAGCTGCGCCCCAGCACCTCGGCGCGCGTATAGCCGCTCAGCTTCTCGAAGCTTTCGTTGACCTCCACAAAGCGGCCCGTATCCAGCTCGGTCAGCATGATGGACTCCGGGCTGGAATCGAAGATCTTGGAAAACTTCTCCTCGGAAAGGCGCAGCTTCTGTTCTGCCTGCTTGCGTTCGGTGATGTCCTGCAACGTGCCCCAGACCTTGACGACGCGGCCGCCCTCCAGCACGGGCCGTCCGGTGGTGCGCACCCATTTCAGGATGCCCTTGGCCGAGCGGAACGCCAGTTCGAGGTCGTAGGGCTTGCCTTGTTCGACGACGTCCCGCAGCGCCTGCTCCATGCGCGTGCGTGACTCGCCGGTATAACAGTCCAGGCTGAACTGCATATTGCCCGGCTGGCCGGGGTCGAGGTCGTGGATCCGCGCCACCTCGTCGGTCCAGCTGCCCTGCCCCGTGGCCGGATCGAATTCCCAGCCGCCGACCTTGGCCATGCGGCTCATCTCGTTGAGCAGTTCGACCTGCTCAGGCCACGTCAGCGGCCGGGCCGGGACCACGAGGCCGATTTTCTTGTTTTTCTTCGCACTCATCGCAACCCGCGTATTCAGCCCTAAACGGGGTAGCGTGGCAATTTATTTCTCACCCGCTATTTCTGCGCCTTCCCCCGGCCACTGGTGCTCCTGCCCGGCTCCAAGGTGCGGAGACCCCTGGCGCCGCCACTATTCGACCACCCTGACCAGCGGCGGGTTGGCGCCCTGCAACGGCGCGTGCTGGCGGACATAGTCGGCGACGGCGGTGCGGGTGTCGTTGGTGGTCAGCACGAAGCGCGCCTGCGGCCGGGCGACGATCTGCGGCACCGCCGGGAAGCGGCCGCCGCCGGAGGCGAGGGTGTGGCTGTTGAGGGCGACCGCCAAGCGTTTGCGCGCATGCGGCCGGGTGCCATCGGCCAGCCGCAGATTCTGGACGCGCTGGCCGGGCGCGGCGGCCGGATGCAGGTCATAGGCGAGACCCCACACGCCCAGGAAATGCTCGCCCGTCGCGGTCGCATTCTCCTCGAGGATCGCGTGGATCTCCTGCAGGGTCAGCTGCGCGACGCCGATGCGATTTTCATAGGGGACGATGCGCCAGAGGTCGCGCATGGTGATCGGTCCGGCGGCGAGGCCGGACGCAGAAAACGCGCCGTGGAGCACAACCGCCGCCTGCACCTTTTCGGCGATGGCCGCGCACAGCAGCTGTTGCAGGGGCGATTGGCCGCGCACCGCGCCGGTTGCCGCCACCGGCCCGGCGGCTGCACCGACCGGTTCCGCCAGATAGCGTTCGGCGTGCGCCAGGTCGCGGGCCAGATGCCGGCGCAGCTCCGCCGCTTCCGGGACGGCGCTGCCGGCGACCAGCACGGACGCGGCGCGCCGGAGCACCTTGTGCCGGTCGGTCTCGACCACGAGGTCCACGCGGCCGACGGCGCCGCCGTGGCAGCCCGCCTCGACATAGAGCACGCCCAAGCCGGGCGGCGCGAGCACGACCTCGTGCAGGTGCCCGCCGAAAATCGCATCGAATTCCGGGAAGCGCTTGGCAATGGCGCGGATCTCGTTCGCGCCGTTGTCGCCGGCGGGATGGTAGCCTTCATGGATCAGCAGCAGGAGCACGTCCGGTTTCTCCGCGCGCACGGCGGGCAACAGCCGCGCCAGGGTTTCGACGGTGCCGGCGACGCGGTGCTCGCCCAGCAACTCCGGGCGCGTCCACTTGGGGATGAGCGGGTTCGTCAGGCCGATGATGGCGATGCGGACACCGTGGAGCTCCTTGATCAGATAGGGCCGGACGCCCGGCAACGCCGGCTCGAGGTTGGCGGCGAGGACGTCCAGCTTGGTCTTGGCCAGCAGCTGCAGCAGGTTGGTCGTGCCCCAGTCGAAGTCATGGTTGCCCAGGCACCACGCGTCATAGCGCAGCAGTTCCATCGCGCGCGTCACGCTGCGGCCGCCCGTCAGCCAGCTTTCGGCGGCGCCTTGGCAGGTGTCGCCGGCGTCGAGGAGGAGCACATATTTCTCCTGCGCGCGGACCTGCTCAATGAGCGTCGCGCAGCGCAGCAGCCCGCCCGTGCCGCGCGGCTCTTTTTTGGTCGGCACGCCCACGAGGTGGCCGTGGAGGTCGGTGGTGTAGAGGATCGTCAGCGGCACCTCGCGCGCGCCGGCGCACGCCGCCGCCAGCCCCAGCACAAGCAGCAGTTTTCCAAGGGTTGGAAGATGGAGCTGCCGCTTTTTCCAGACCTTGGAAATGGCCGCTGCGTTCCTCATGCTGCCCGCCTCGCTCTGCAACCTTTTTCCCAAGGCTGTGGAAAGCCATCGGAAGATGGTTTCCGCCTTGGAAAACTCCCTACGGCTGCAAGGTTTAGCACCGCACGGTCACGCCGTCAATGGATTCAGGCGCTGGCGAGGTCCGGCTCGATATCGTCGGCGACGGCGCGGCGCTGGCTGATGAGGTCGGCGGTGACGGCGAACTCGTGGAGGTTGGCGCGCTGCGGCACCTCGTACATGATGTCGAGCATCACTTCCTCGAGCATCGAGCGCAGGCCGCGGGCACCGGTGCCCTTCTGGACGGCGGCGAGGGCCAGCGCCTGCAGCGCCTCGGGGGTGAAGGTCAGCTTGACGCCTTCCATCGCGAAGAGCTGCTGGTACTGCTTGGTCATCGCGTTGCGCGGTTCGGTCAGGATGCGGACGAGGTCGGCCGCGTCGAGCGGATTGAGATCGGAGACGACCGGCAGGCGGCCGATGAATTCCGGGATCAGGCCATACTTGAGCAGGTCTTCCGGCTCGACCTTGTGCAGCACCTGGCGGCGCTCCTTGGTGCTGACCGGCAGCTTCGCGCCGAAGCCGAGCGCGCCCTTGCCGAGGCGCCGGCGGATGATGTCGTCAAGGCCGACGAACGCGCCGCCGCAGATGAAGAGGATGTTCTCGGTGTTGATCTTGAGATATTCCTGCTGCGGGTGCTTGCGGCCGCCGTGCGGCGGGACGTTGGAGATCGTGCCCTCAAGGATCTTGAGCAGGGCCTGCTGCACGCCCTCGCCGGAGACGTCGCGCGTGATGGAGACGTTCTCGGTCTTGCGCGCGATCTTGTCGATCTCGTCGATGTAGATGATGCCGCGCTCGGCGCGCGCGACGTTGCCGTCGGCCGCCTGGATCAGGCGCAGCAGGATGTTCTCGACGTCTTCGCCGACGTAGCCGGCCTCGGTGACCGTGGTCGCGTCGGCGATGCTGAAGGGCACGTCGAGGATGCGCGCGAGGGTGCGGGCGAGCAGCGTCTTGCCGCTGCCGGTCGGCCCGAGGAGCAGGACGTTGCTCTTCTCGATCTCGACCTCGCTGGCGCCGCGGTCGCTCTTGTGCTGCAGCCGCTTGTAGTGGTTGTGGACGGCGACGCTCAAGACCTTCTTGGCGTGCTCCTGGCCGATGACGTATTCATCGAGCCGCTTCTTGATCTCGTGCGGCTTGAGCGTCAGGGGCATGGCGCCTGCGGGCGCGGCCGCGTCCGGGGCGGCGGGCGCCGCCTGCGCCGGGGCCGCGACCTGCACCAGCATCTGCCGGCAGATCTCGACGCATTGGTCGCATATGTTCACGCCGGGGCCGGGCACGAGCTGCCCGACCTGCGCCGCGGAACGGCCGCAGAACGAACACCGCATGACTTCTTTTCGGGCCGCCATGGTTTAGCTCCCCTTCACGGGCGCCGGGCTCAGCTTGCGGCTGGCGACGACCTGGTCCACCAGGCCATAGGCGCTGGCTTCCGCGGCGGACATGAAGAAATCGCGGTCGGTGTCGTGCGAGATGGCTTCCAGCGTTTTGCCGGTGTGGTGCGCGAGGATGCCGTTGAGGTTGTCGCGCAGGCGCAGGATTTCCTTGGCCTGGATGCTGATGTCCGCGGCCTGGCCCTGGACGCCGCCCCAGGGCTGGTGGATCATGATGCGCGCATTCGGCAGGGCGAAGCGCTTGCCGTGCGTGCCGGCGGCCAGCAGGACCGCCCCCATGCTGGCGGCCTGGCCGACGCAGTAGGTCACCACGTCGCACTTGAGGTACTGCATCGTGTCGTAGATCGCCAGCCCGGCCGTCACGGAGCCGCCGGGCGAGTTGATGTAGAAGCTGATGTCCTTGTCGGCGTCTTCGCCTTGGAGGAAGAGCAGCTGGGCGATGATCAGGTTGCTGACCTCGTCGTCAATCGCCGTGCCGATGAACACGATGCGGTCCTTGAGCAGGCGCGAAAAGATGTCGTAGGCGCGCTCGCCGCGGCCGCTCTGTTCGACCACCATCGGGATCAATTGGCTCTGCACGCTCATGTCGCTTTCTCCGGCTCGGCCGTCTCGGTTACCTGCGCCTGCGCGAGCACGAAATCAAGGGCCTTGTCGCGGCGCAGCGTCTCCCGGAGACCTTCCAGGCGACCGTTCTTCTGCAGCGCGGTGCGCGCCTGCTGCGGCGTCATCCGCGACTGGGCGGCGATCTTCTGGATCTCGCTGTCCACGTCGGCCGCGCCGACTTCCAGGCTCTCGGCGTCGGCGATCTTGTGCAGGATGTAGCGCAGCTTGAGGTCGCCCGTCGCGGTGCGCTTGGCCACCTCGAAGATCTCGCCGCGGTGCGCCTCGATCTCCGTCTGGGCGATGCCGCGCCGCACGTTCTGGCTGACCACGTCGTAGACGTTGTTCTGCGTCTCGCGCTGCACGACCGACTCGGGCACATCGAACACCACGTTGGACAGCAGCCACTGCGCCGCGGTATCGCGCCGCTTGCGCTGCTCGTTGTCCTGCTTGAGCACGACGAGGTCCTTGCGGATGCGCTCGCGGAGCTCCGCCTCGTCGGCGACGCCGAAGGGCTTGAGCAGGCTCTCGTAGTTCGCGGGCAGCTTGCGCTCGCGGATCGCCTTGATGGCGACCGTGTAATCCGCCGTCTTGCCGGCGAGTTCCTTGCGGCTGAAATCGGCGGGGAAGTTGACCACGGCCGTTTTCGTCTCGCCGGCCGCCGCGCCGATGAGCGCGGTGCCGAGGCCCGGCAGCAGCGCGTGCTCGTCCTCGACGAGCATCCAGTAGCCGTCCATCTTGCCGAGGCCCGCGGCGCCCGGCGCGAGCTCCGCCACCGGCTGGCCCGCGCAGGTGCCGACATAGTCCACCTGCACGAGATCGCCCTTCTGCACGGCGCGGCCGGTCACGTCCTCGAACTTCGCCTGCCGCTCCAGCATGCCCTTCAGGGTCCCCTCGATCTCGTCGTCGCGCACGGCGACCTTGGTGCCCGCGAGGGCGATGCCCTTGTAATCCGGCAGGTCGAACTGCGGGGGGACATCCACGGTGACGCTGTAGGCCAGCGGCTGGCCGGCGACATACTTCGCCTCGGTCACGTCGAGCAATTCGGCCACCTCAAGCTTGTTCTCGTGGACCGCCTCGTGATAGCCGCGCCCGACGAGCCGGTCGCGGATCTCCTCGGCGATCTCCTTGCTGTAGTGGCGCTGGACCATGTTCGCCGGCGCGCGGCCGGGCCGGAAGCCGGGGATGCGCGCGCTCTTGGTGAAGGCTTTGAGCGCCCCATCCAGTTCCGCGCCGACCTCCTCCGCCGTAAATTCGATGTTCAGCTTCTTCCGACAGGGACCGACTGCTTCAATTGTGCACTTCATCCGAATCCTCTTTCAATGGTTAACGCCATCCGTCATGGGGCGGGCGGTAAACTAGGGTATCCCCCACCCCGCGTCAAGAATGCGCTGCCGATGGATTTGATTGCCGCGGCGGCCGGTCGCCGGTAAGCTCCCGCCCCATGAACGGCGCGCGCATCCTCAACTTTTTCGCGACCGGCGGCGGCCTGGGCCGCAGCCCGGTCGTGCCCGGCACGGTCGGCACGCTGCCCGGCATCCCGCTGGCGTGGGCCCTGAGCTATCTCCCGTGGCCGTGGCAGGCCGCCGTCTGCGCCGCGCTGGCGCTGGTCGCCGTGCCGATTTGCGACGCCGGCGAAAAGGCCGCCGGGGTGAAGGACCCGCACGTTGTCGTCGCCGATGAATACCTGACCTTCCCGCTGACCCTGATCGGCCTGCCTTTCATATGGCCTGTGGTCGTCTTCGCCTTCCTGACCCACCGCGTGCTCGATATCCT
>CAIWHP010000149.1 GCA_903912445.1 uncultured Lentisphaerota bacterium | reverse complement strand
TCATCAGCGAGTCAGTGACATATAGCTCTCCAAGGCCGCTGCCGCACGCGACTGACAGGTTCAACTCGTGCCGGAAGGACTCGAGGTCCTGCGCGGGCTTGGGCATCGCGGCGGGCGTGGCGCGATCCCCCACCAGCAAGCCGTGATACATCAGCGAGTTGAGCGGATACAATGGGCTGGGCTGGGCAAAGCGCGCGTGAATCCGTTCGTCGCGATAGGTGATCCAACGCTCGCGGGCGTTGCCCTCGCCGGCATAGGCACAATCTTCGCCCTGCCGCCAAACGCTGTCGGCGAACCACGTCCAGTAGGGCGAGGCCCAGGTGCCGACGGTGCAGTTGATGAACACCTCGGGGTTCGCTTGACGGAGTTCCGCCAGCACGCGCACCAAGCCATCGAGGTCGGGCGCGATGGACGACGGCGCACCGGTCGCATACATGCCGCCGCCGATGCCGTCGAACTTGAAATAGTTCTGATTGTAGTCGCGAATCATCTTGAGGCACACGTCGCGGAACGCCGCATAGTATTTCGGGCCGCCGAGCGAGAAGCCACCGGCATTCGTTTCATAGCCTTGCTGCCGGCCGAGCTTCACCCGGCTGTCGTGCGACGCTCCATATCCACCCCACGGCGAAAGCCACGCGCCCATGCCGGCACCCTGCTTGGCGGCCGCTTGCTTTAACTTCGTGAAGCCGTTGGGAAATCCCGGATGGAACTTCCACAACGAGTTCCAATCGTCCCAGCCATCGTCCCAGACGAAACCATCCAGGCCGACGCCGCGCTTTTCGTGCAGTTCCCGGCCGAACGCGCTGATGACGTCCAGGCATTGCGCCTCGGTCATCCGCACGAGCGGATCGGGATTGTCGTTGCGACCGATGTTGAGATCATACCATGAGTTGTAATGCCAATACTGCCGGTAGGGATGCGCGCGCTCCCGTTCCAGATAATAGAGAAATGCCCGCCGCAACTGACCCGTCGGATAGACTCCGATGCCGGACGAGACCGTCCATTCCGCGTCGGGCTCCAACGCGCATTGCCGCGGCAGGTCACAGACGGCGGCGACCGATTTCGCGATGCTTGCGCCGGTCACCGTGAGCTTGCCCCACGAGTCGGTCTCGCTGGGTACGCCCCCTATCGACACCCGCAGGGATGCCTCCGTGACTCCAGTCGGAACATTTAGCCGATATATGTTCTCCTTCGCTGCGTTGCCGCTGAAACCGGCGTGAGCATCCGCCGCGAGTTCCTTGCCGCCAGCGTCGATGAGCGAAACTTTCGTGATGTCGATCCGGTGACTACCGCGCTGGTAATCGAAGCGAACTCCCAACTCGCCCGCGGTTAGGCCGGTCAATGGCACGTCGAATTGTCTCGCCCGCATCTCCGCCGGGGTCCACCCGCCGCCGCTTTCCGCAGCGTTGCGCGCCATCGGGTGCTCGATGCCGAGAAACAGCTTGTCGGTGGTGATCGGCGAACCATCGGTATAGCCGGTGACCTGCGCGCCCGGCAGGGTGGCGCGGATCATTTCGATGCGGTCGATGACCACTGGCCAGTTCGTCGTCGTCGAGAGTCTGAGTTCCTGGCGGAGCGTGTTCGATCCGTCGGTCATGACCGCGCGCCAGTGCACGAACAGTCCGCTGGACTCATCGCTGAATGTCGCCTGCAACTGGCGCCCCGGCAGGC
>CAIWHP010000148.1 GCA_903912445.1 uncultured Lentisphaerota bacterium | reverse complement strand
GCCGCCAAGCACTCCACGGTCTTGGGCGTTTCCAGCGATGATCCGGAAGTCATCGTTGCGGCCCTGCGCAGTCCCCGAGGACAGACCACCCTCTATCTGCTCAACAAATCGGTGCAGCAGCGGGATGTGTCTCTGAAACTGGCTGGCGTGACGGAACCCCTGTCCTGCCGCCGGTATCAGGTCACCGAAGCCGACGTGACCAAGCCATCGTTCGCACTGACATCGCTGGGCACAGTCAACGCGGGCCCTGCGGATCAGCACTTCACGGTGATCCTACCCGGAAAGAGCCTTACCGCCTACACCACCTTCCAACTCGCCGACGACGCCGATGGAATTACTCAGGAATGACCAGAGCCGCGGAACACCAGGCCGCCATAGCGGAGCATCTCACTCATGAAACACACCCTCTCAGTGGCCTGCACACTTTTGAAAACAGTCATGCGGGCCCTCCCGCTGCGCCCGGCTCTCACCGCCTTACTCATCACGCCTTTGGCCGCGTTGCACGCCACAGAGCAACCTGCCACGGCCGGCAGGCCCAATGTCCTGTTACTCATTGCCGATGATCTCGCGGTGCGGCTCGGCTGCTATGGCGACGCCCTCGCCAAAACGCCCGGCCTCGACCGGCTCGCCGCCGAGGGTGTGCTGTTCGAGCGGGCCTATGCTCAAGGTGTCGTTTGCACGCCAAGCCGCAAATCGTTCCTCTCCGGCCTAAGCACGAAAGTGGTTGGCGCGGGCAGCGACAACTACCTGAAGGCCCATTCCGAAACGATGACCGTCAGCCGCTGGTTCCGGCAGCATGGCTATCAGACGATCGGCATCGGCAAGATCGAGCACACGATGGATTTTATTGACCCGCAAGGCTGGGACCTTCGCGAGCCGGGGGAGGGGGGCGACAATCGCGGCAAGACCCGCAACTTCCTCAAAGCCTCCGACGACGCACCGCAGGATTTTGCAACCGTGGACACCCGGACTGACACGGGGGCGACGATGGACATCGTGCGTGGCGAGCGGTTGGTGAGCTTCTGGCGGAAGGAGTGGAAGCGGGAGAAACCTTTCTTTGCCGCGCTCGGTTTCCACACGCCACATTTGCCGTACGACACCCAGCAGCGTTACATCGCCATGCACGATCTCGCACGGATGCCGCTGGCGATGACGCCGGTGGACGCATCCCAGCCCTTGGCGCACGCGCTGCCGTTCCCTCCGTTCCATCCGCCGGCCGACAAACAGCGCCAAGCCATCCAAGGCTATTACGCCGCCGTCTCGATGATGGATGGCGTCGTTACTCACGTGCTCGACTATCTGCGCGAGCAAAGCTTGTTGGACAACACGCTGGTCATCTTCATCGCCGACCAAGGCTATCACCTCGGCTACCGGGGGCTCTGGTGTAAGCACTCATTGTATCCCGGCACCCTGCATGTGCCCTTGATCGTGCGCTATCCGAAAGCCGCTGTGCCGGGTGCGCGCGCGGCTGGCATCGTCGAGTTGCTCGACCTGTTCCCGACGCTCACCGAACTGGCGGGCCTGCCATCAGCGGAGGGCCTGCACGGTACGAGTTTCATGCGCCTGCTGAAAGAGCCGCAGGGCGCTGGCAAACCGGCGGCCTTTGCCGACGACGCGCGCGGCGGCCACGCTGTTTACACGAAAGATTGGGCCTACATCGAGCGCCAGCCTGTCGGCGAATACGAACTCTACAATCTGGGTGCTGACCCCGAATGTTTCCGCAATCTCGCCGGCAAGGCCGAGCACCTTGCGACACAGCAACGCCAGGCGCAACAGCTCAGGCATTTTTTCCCCACCCAGCGCGTTAAAGCCAGATAAGGAGCAAGAACACATGAAACCCATCCCCATCTTCGTCCTCGCCGCCCTGCTGTTCGTTCCGCTGGCTGCGCTGCACGCCGCCGATGGCTTCTCCACCAAGACCGCGCCCACGCTCACCCCGGCCAAAGTCGCCAACATGGAGTGCCGCTATTTCACTGAACTTTTGGGGCTCACTTCGGCCAAATCCCTCGCCTCCCAGTTCGGTCCCATCGAAAACACCCAGGTGGACACCATCGTCTGCTGCCCCATGGGCTGGCGGTTCTACAACTATCCCTCGCGCGTGGATCTCACCTGGAAAGAGCCTGACAAGCATCCACGGGACCTGCAGCTATACTCCGGCTGGAAGAAGATGGTGGACAACCTTGCTGCCGGCGGCGATCCCCTAAAGGACGCTCTGGCGCTCGCCCGCAAGCAGCAGAAGCATTTCATCGTGAGCTTCCGGATGAACGACAGCCACTACGTTCAGCAGGAGCGGTTTCCCACCCACAACAACTTTTGGCGGGACCACCCCGAATACCGCCTTGGCAAGGACCCCGAGACCCTCCGCGTCGTGGGCTCCTTGGGCGTCTTCAACTACAGCATCCCCCAGGTGCGTGATTTCTATTTTTCCGTTCTCGAGGAAATCTGCACGAGCTACGACGTCGATGGCGTTGAGCTCGACTTCCAGCGCTCGCCGCGCTTCTTTCACGAAAGCAACCTGAACGCCGGCAGGGCCATCATGACGGCCCACGTCAAGCGCATCCGCGAGATGTTGGATAAAGCAGGGCAGGCGCGCGGCCGGCACCTTCAGCTTGGCGCCAGAGTGTTGCCCACGGTCCAAGCCAACCTCGCCATCGGCCTTGAGGTTTTGGCATGGGACGCCGCCGGTTGGCTCGACAGCATCACCGTTTCCTCCAGCTATGTTCAAACCGCTGATG
>CAIWHP010000147.1 GCA_903912445.1 uncultured Lentisphaerota bacterium | reverse complement strand
TTCAGCCATCGCATTGACATGGTCGGCGAAGAGTTTGACGCGGTCGCCTTGTCGGCACCGGTCGCAGGTGGCGTGCGAATAGGCCTCGTCGCAGCCGATGTGGAAGTACTGTCCCGGCCCGGCGAACTCGATCAACTCGTCGCACACCTTCCGCAGCAGGGCCTGCGTGTGCGGATTGGTCAGGCACCACGTCCAGCCATCGGGCTCAAACAACGGCGCCAGCTTCGGATTCTGGTCGAGCACGACATGGCGGCCGTACTTGATGCGGCAGGCGGCGGCGTGCCCCCAGCAGTTGAACATCGGGATGATTTCCAGCCCCATGCCCCGGGCAACGTCAATGAGCTTGTGCGCAGCGGCCTTGCTCCACGCGTCCGGCCACGCGAGTTCCTTCAGCGCATCGAGCCGCAGCATGCCCCAGAACTCGAGCACGACGTGGCTGAACTTGAGGAACGCCGCCAGCCGGAGCGCCTTCTCGATCATCAGCGGCGTGGTCTCGTGGAAGATGCACAGGTGCAGCCCGCGGAATTTGAGCGCCGGCCAGTCCTGGATCTCCACGTGGGGCACGACAAAACCAAGCCCGCCGGACGTATCGTCGGCTTGCAGCAGCTGGAGCAGCGTATACCACGCGTGACGCATCGCCGCCGCATCCATCGCGCTGGCGCCAATCCCGCTTGCGGTGGCGGTGAGCGCGTAGGTGGCATTCGATTCACGTTGTGGTGGTCGCACGCCCGCCAGCGAGAACTCGCTGGCCTTCAACGCCGCATCGCTTGTCACATCCAGTTTCACCGCACCGAACGTGAATCGTTGCCACATGTCCTTCATCATCCCGACGACGCTCGCATCGCAGTCGCGCCCCACCGTGAGCGTCGCACGTTTGCTTAGGCGCAACGTGCCATCACCCCATGCGACCTTGTTCGGATAAGGATGGATGGTCCGGCGCGGCCCATCCTGCGCACCCCAGGCGTAATCCCCCAACAGAATCATCCCCGCTATCGCAGCGGAGGTTTTCAGGAACTCGCGACGTGAGGTTGAGGTGGGTTGAGTGGGTGTTTTCATAGATTGGTGATGGTTGCTGTTGAATAATTCGGCTGGCCGTCACAGGTCAATTGTTATTCGTTCCCCTGACTTCCCAACGGCGGTTGTTACGGTCTTCGTCGCGCCGCCCTTCTTCACCGTGACTTCATAGTTGCCGTGAAATGCGCGCGTGCCGTATCGGCCCTGGCCGTCGGTCGCGCCTTTTTGGTCGGTCCACCATTGCTTGAAAACCAAGTCGAGAAACGCCCGGCCATTCGGCTTCGGCGACCAGTCCTTCCTGAAAAGCGCCGCGCGCGGTCGCCAGTGAGAGGGTTCATAGAACCCCCACTGTTGCAGCACCTGCACCGACGGATGGCTGAAGACGGCGATGAAGAAGTCCCGGAGATACTTCGCTTGCAGGTCTTCATTGTCCATGTCCACGTCGAACTCGGCCACCTGGAGTTCCAAGCCGTATTGGGAGAAGCGGTCCAGAATCTCCAGCACTCGCTCCGGGTCTGTCAGGACATCGGCGAAGTGCCCCTGAAACGCGATGATCTCCAGTGGAATCTTATTCCGCAGCAGCATTTCGATCTTCTTTTCATACCATGGGAGAGTCTTCTCCGTGTCCACTGCGCCGTAACCGATCATCTTGTGGTCGAGAATTGCGAGCCGCGTGTTTGGGTCAAGCGTCTTCACGATTTGATACCAGCGCACGATGGCATCGTCCGTCAGTTCCTCGGGCAGGAAATTGGTGTCCACGAATTCGTTGATCACGAAGTGCTGGCACATCCGGCCTTTGGTGGCTTTGACTTTGTCCGTGAGATGCTCGTTCCACGCGCGGATATAGGCGGTGTAATCTTTCTTCTTGATGAGTTCGTGAATCCTGTCGGGAAGCGTCTTGGGCGCTTGCCAGACCATCGGGTGGCCGATGACCGGGATATTGTGTGCGGCGAGCCAGGAGAGTGCCTTGTCCAGATTTCCCTGCGGCATTCGACTTTCCCAGCCCTTCCAATTCATGACCGCTTCGGGTGTGGCCGCGTTGAAATAGTCGAGAAACCTCTTTCTATACTCCTCAACATCTTGAGGGTTTCGGCTCTCGAATTCATAGATGCCGGGATTGAACGAGGATCCGAATCGGAACGCATGGCGCTTCATCGCGACGTGGACCTCCGCGTCCGCCACCGGCTTCCCGTTCTTGTCGGTGACCAGAATCTCCAGCTTGCTCTTCCTGATTTGCTCGATGCGCGCCAGGCAGTCCTTGCGCCATTGGGCGTTGTCCTCGATGCCCTTGTAGCCGGCCGAAGTCTGGAAGTCGCTGACGCGCTTCGTGGAGCCAAAGTTGAAGACCTCGACGCCAGCGATTTCTAGCGTCTGGGTTTCCATGCCACAACCGAACGAAATCTTTCCCTGGCCGGGTGGGTGGTCGAGTTTGGACATGAATGCGAACTGGAATTTCTTCCATTCCTGATCGGATTTGGCCAGCGTTACGTAGGAATTCTGCCCCGGCGCCGTCGTCGTGCCGAACGCGACTGTCGCCATTGCCTTTCCATCCGCCGCCGCCGACTTCACACAGCGCATGTTGAAGACGATTAGCAGCACGTCGCCGGTCTTGACCGCTTTGTTGGTGATCCATCTCATACTGGCAGACCATTTGTTTCCCGAGCCGCGCGTCTTGGATGTCATCCTCACGGCTTGCGTGAAATCCGGATGGTTGATCGCGATCTCCTCCGCCTGCGAGGCCGGCGTGGGCCATGCCTGCGACGTGTCAAGGATCGGGATTCCATCCTTCAACGCGCCGTCGGCTGCGCGCGACCAAGCGGGCATGAACAGCGACAACGCCACAAACAGGACAGCAGCCAGAACGGCGCGCTCAAGGCGGTTGAGACTGGAAGGGGCCGTTTTCATCAAGCTCACTTGACCTCTTGAAGACCGGCGTGCCGCGGGAGCGGCACAGGTTCGAATGGGACGGGCGGAAGTTGTGGCAGCACCGGCAGCAGCAACCTCGACGGATGTTCCGCGTCGTGGAGGATGCTCACGGTGCCGGCAGGAGGATATGAATCGTATTGATAACTCGGGCTGCCCGATTTGGTCACACCGATCGGATCCGTCAGCGGCGGGCGCGTAATCGTCATGGCCAACTTGTGACCGGGCCGGAATACGTGTCCCAGCGCGGGGATTTCGATCTGGAACTCGCAGGCGGCGTGCGGCGTGACCGGCTCCGCGCGATCATGCGGATGATAAGGTCGGATCAGGACTTTCTGGCCGGCGACGGTGACGTGGTCGGAGCGTTCAGGGTCGAGCGACCGGTGCGAGGCGCGCAGCAGGCCGCGTTGCAGCCCGTAGCTTTTTCCGTCGGGCGCAACGTCGCTCAACAAGACGAAAAAGTCCGTGTCGAGGTTCGTCAGCTTGGCCCAGAGAGTCAACACCGCCGGCCCGCAGATGGCTGTCGGTTCGGGGAATTCGAGATGATAGATGAACCGTTCGGCGGATGATCGAACGTTTTGGAAAGTGACCTGGTAGCTGTCCGACGTTTCAGCCGGGCCGGGTTCCGTCATGGAGAGCTTGTTGCCGGCGCGCAGGTAGAAGCGGGTCCATCGGGTGTCCGGCAACGGAAAATCGTTCGCGGCCAGAAACGGTCCGCCCACGCTCGGCCGGCTCTCGCCGGTGCTTGCGGTCTCGAAGTAGCACTTCACACGTGGGGCAGCGGACGCGATGCTGTCGTCGCGTTTGTCGAGCAGGTAGTGATCAAACCAGGCGAGCCTTTCCTCGTGGCTCAAGCTGTAAACTCCGTGGTGGCCGTTGGAGAGCACGAGCCGTTTCGGCG
Source organism: uncultured Lentisphaerota bacterium (assembly GCA_903912445.1). Taxonomy (GTDB): domain Bacteria; phylum Verrucomicrobiota; class Kiritimatiellia; order CAIQIC01; family CAIQIC01; genus DP16D-bin41. The sequence continues at coordinate 16,704 of CAIWHP010000147.1, read as the reverse complement.
TGTCGCTTGGCAGCCGTTTCCAGAGCTGCCAGCCGGACGGGCCGGTTTGCTCATCTTGCCACGTGTGACCGATGAGCATCGGCGCGCGAATCTTCGACGCCTGCGCCGCCAGACTCCTCTGCTGCCACCTCGGCCCATCGAACGGCTCGTGAAGCATCAGCCAGAGCATGTCCGCCGTCAGGTCGCGCGGCGGACGCGAGGCGACGATGGCCTCGTAGGCGGCGGCATCCAACCCGCGGGCCTTCCGCGCAGCGTCGCCCGAGCCGAAAGGCCCGTCGAGCCGGTAGTCATTGTTGACCCACATCACCGGGAACCCAAAATTCCGTACTCCGCCGACCCATGCGAGGCCACGGTAGAAATCGTCCACCAGACCGCTGACACAAACCACCTTGAGCGAGGGCGGGCACGTGCTCGCGGTCAGGAACCCCATCAATCCCGTCCACGAATGTCCGCGAATCCCGACCCTGCCATTCGACCACGGTTGCTTGACGATCCAGTTCTCGATGATCTCGTAGCCGTCCTGCCACGTCCGCGGTTTCCACGGACTGAGCGCGCCGCCCGACGCGCCGGTGCCGCGGACGGACGCCATCACCGTCACGTAGCGGTGGTCGAAGTCGCCGGGATTCCAAGGCGTCGTCGCGAGCGCGTAGCCGCAGGTGATGAAGATGGCCGGCCATTTGCGGACCCGATCCGCGCGGTCAAACCCCTTGGGATACCCGACCGCCAGCGCGATCTTCGTGCCATCGGACATTGTGGCGAAAGCGTATTCGACCCGTGTGCCGTTGGGGGTGGTCTTCGGGGCCGCGCGTTGCGCTTTCTCCAGTTTCTGCCGGTAGGCCCCGGTCTCCTCGATGGTGAGCGTGCCATCGCCGTTGGCGTCAGCCTGCGGATACTGTCGTAACCAGCCTGCCAATTGTTTTGGACTCGCCTTGGTAATTGGCTCCGCCGCGCTCAAGCACGCCGTCAACAGGAAACCAAGCGTCGCAAGGTGGATCACCCGCGGAAACGGTTTCATGCTTTCACTCCGTATGCTCTTTGTGCGTTTTTCCAGAAGACCTTGTCGAGCGCCGCTTGGCCTTTGCCGGCGAAGAAGTCCAAGGCGATCTGCTGCACACGGCCGAGGGGAGCGTTGTGTCCGCTCACCGGCCAGTTGCTGCCGTAGAGCAGGCGGTCAGCGCCAAACAATTTCCAGAGGATGTCCAGCACCGGCCGGTAGATTTCCGGTTCGGCGGGCGCATCGCCATTACGACGCTTGGTGCCCTCGACGAGGCCGGAGACCTTCATATAAACCTGCGGATGCGCCGCGAGCTTCTCCATCATCTCCAGCCACGCCGCCGGCGGTTCGCGTCCATTGACCTCGGCGTTGGCCACATGGTTGATGATCAGGCGCAGGTTTGGAATCTGCCACGCGAGGCGGTCGGCCTGGCCCACCCAGGCCGGCGTCGAGTGGACGTCGAAAACGAGCCCGCGTTCTGCCACGTCCCGCAGGTCCTTGATGAACGCCGGTTCGTCCAGCAGCTTGGCGAAATTTCCGTCGCGGATGCGGACGCCGCGGAACAGCGGGTTGGCGCTGAACCGTTTCAGGTAGCCCGCAAACTCCGGCGTGCCCGGCGGGAGGTTGCCGACCAGCCCGACGATGAACGGATCGCGCGCCGCCAGGTCGAGGATCCACTGGTTGTCCTCCACCCAGGTGCTGGCTTCGACCACGATGGTGCCATCGACCCGCTGCGGCACCGGCAGTGCGCGGTAGTGCTGCGGCAGCGTGGTGCGATAGAGCAGGGCGTTGTCCTTGGGCGGCCACGGCACGTCCTGTGGGCGCGTGGGGTCGAAGAAGTGCACGTGGGTGTCGATGATCTTCGCCGGCCGCGGCGCTGCCGGCGTCGCGCAGCAGGCCGTTGCGGCCAAGCCGGCCGTGGTTTGCAGGAATGCTCGGCGGCTCATATTCATGACCGCAGCCTAAGCCGACGCGCGGTGCCGAGTCGAGCGCTTTCCGCGCGGCACATGGGCGCCTCGTCCAGCGCGCCCCGCAATAACCGGTCTTTGTGGGCGGGATTGTCACGGCTTCGTGCGGCACTACGCCGGTGCAAGCCAACCCCGCGAGCCGGAACGACATCTACAGGCAGATGAGCAACCAACTTTTGACGGCGGCGGAAAGCCGTCGTTCCCAGCTGGACGGAACACACTCACCGGTAGGCCAATGGGGGAGTTTTGCGCAAAACTTTCGACAGGGGAAAAGCGTTGAGTCAGTGCGCGGGCCGCGCGTCCGCTCGCCCAACCGAGCCGGAAAAGGCGCATTGCGCAACCACGCAGAGGCTGCTGCTGTAGGCCGGGTCACCGACCCGGCGCACCCCACCACAGCTACGCCTAGCAGTCGCAACAACAAACCGAGCCGCACTACGTTATCGGAAGTGACCGCCCGTATGTTTTTCCAAGGCTTGGAAACGGCGCGGCGGGTTTTTCCAAGCCTTGGAAAAGTCCGGCGGGCGGATCGGTCCGATCCTTTTTGTTGAGGAGAAAACACATGTTGCGCAGATCCTTTCTGAAGCTGGCGGGTGGTGGTGCGGTCGCGGCGGCGCTGAGGTTTCCCCGTACGGGAAACGGTGCCGCGCCAGCCCCCGGTCAGGGCCGGCCGAATATCTTGTTCGCACTGGCCGATGACTGGAGCTTCGGGCATGCGGGCGCGTATGGCTGCAAGTGGGTCAAGACTCCGGCGTTCGACCGCGTCGCGCGCGAGGGCCTCCTCTTCACGCGCGCCTACACGCCGGACGGCAAATGCGCGCCGTCGCGCGCGTGCATCATCACCGGTCGCAATCCGTGGCAGCTGGGGGCGGCGGCGAACCACGTCCCGTTTTTCCCGCCGGAGTTCAAGTCGGTGTTCGAGGCCCTCGGCGAACACGGCTACTTCGCCGGCATGACGTTGAAGGGCTATGCGCCGGGCATCGCGAAGGATGCCAACGGCAAAACGCGGCAGATGACCGGACAGCCGTTCAACAAGCGCACCGCGCCGTCGCCGACACCGGAGATCAGCCACAACGACTACGCCGCCAACTTCGCGGATTTCCTCGACGCCGCGCCCAAGCACCAGCCGTGGAGTTTCTGGTACGGCAGCGTCGAGCCGCACCGGGGCTATGAGTTCGGCTCCGGTGTCGCGAAGGGCGGCAAGAAAACGTCCGACATTGACCGCGTCCCCGCCTGCTGGCCGGACAACGAGACGGTGCGCAACGACCTGCTCGACTACGCGTTCGAGGTCGAGCACTTCGACCGCCACCTCGGGAGAATGCTTGCGGAACTGGAAAAGCGGGGGCTGCTGGAGAACACGCTGGTCGTCGTCTCCGCCGACAATGGCATGCCGTTCCCGCACGACAAGGGCAATGCCTACCACGATTCCGACCATCTCCCGCTCGCGATGATGTGGTCGCGCGGCATCCGCAAGCCGGGCCGCACCGTGGAGGCTCACGTCAGCTTCATCGATTTCGCGCCGACGTTCATCGAGCTCGCGGGCTTGCAGCCTGAGCAGACCGGCATGGCGGCGATCACCGGGCGCAGCCTGGCGGAATATTTTGCGACCGAGCAATCCGGCCGCGTGGTCGCCGCGCGCGACCACGTCCTGATCGGCCGCGAGCGCAACGACGTCGGAAGGCCGCACGACCAGGCCTATCCGGTGCGCGGGATCATCAAGGACGGCTGGCTCTATCTGCACAATTTCGAGCCCACCCGCTGGCCCGCCTGCAACCCCGAGACTGGCTACCTCGACAGCGACGGCGGCCCGACGAAGACCGAGGTGCTCAAGTCGCGGCTCGTGCCGGAGCAGAAACATTTCTGGGACACCTGCTTCGGCAAGCGCCCGCAGGAAGAACTCTATAACGTCCAGCACGACCCCGACTGCGTCGCGAACCTCGCCGGCAAACCGGAGCACGCCACGCGGCAAGCGGCCATGAAGCAGCAACTCTTCGACGAGCTCAAGCAGCAGGCCGACCCGCGTATGTCCGGCCAAGGCGCCCAGTTCGATGCCTACCCCTACGCCAACGAAAAGGATCGCGGCTTCTACGAGCGCTACATGCGCGGCGAGAAACCCCGCGCCGGCTGGGTCAACGACTCCGACTTCGAGAAGGCGCCGCTGGAGTGATCTTCCATGGAGTGCGCAAGCTTGCTTGCGCCTTTCTGAGCGGAGCTTGCTCCGCCAGGTGGAAATGAACCCAACACTCGCGAAGCAAGTTTCGCGACACAAGGCGGCAGCGAGCTACCGCACTCCAAGGGCTGGCGACTCCGTCTTGACCAGCCGCGGCTCGGCCCAGATGGCGTAGTTGGCTTTCGGGTCGCCGCTTTTTCCGGTGGCGACGAGCTGGAGGTTGGTGACGCCCGCGAGATCGCAGTCGAAGCGGTGCGCGGGCTGAGCCAATGACTCCGATTTCGAGAGGGACCAGCTGGATCATCTTGGGTCCAACGAAATAGCACTTGACTCTGCGCTGTCTGGCAGGAAGATTCCGTCGGTAGATTCATACAGGACTTGTCCATATGACGACAAACCAGCTTATACGGGAAATCGAAGAACTACCGCCGGAAGAGCAGGCGAAGGTGGTGCGATTTGCCTACCGCTTGGACGCCGAGCGCAAGTTGACCGGGGCGGAATTGTCCGCGCTTGCCGAGCAGATGACGAAGACCACGAGCCCAGTCGAAGCCCTGAGAATTCGCGAGGAAATCGAGCGCGGTTTCTACGGTGGTAAGACCCATGCCTGAGATCCGTCGCGCAAATCTCCCGCCAGCGCTTCTGCGCCATCTCCTTGTCCGTATTCAGCAGCGCAGCATCTCCGCTTCGCAACTTGGCTTGCTGGCCACGTGGCTGGATTGCAAACCCGTGGTGCCGGAAGGGCGGTGGTTCAAACAATTTCCCGGCATGACGGTCTGTGGTGAAGGCGAACTCATCAAAACTTTCCTGCTCTCGGGACAACTCCCCGAAGGCGAAGAAATCCTCTGATCTCCGACCATCGGGCTACTCGGTTCTTTTGACCAGCCGCGGCTCGGCCCAGATGGCGTAGTTGGCTTTCGGGTCGCCGCTTTTTCCGGTGGCGACGAGCTGGAGGTTGGTGACGCCCGCGAGATCGCAGTCGAAGCGGTGCGCGGGCTGGTCGCCGATGAGTGCGACGCTGGCGAGCTTCTTGTCGTCGCCGAAGATCGCGAATTCCACGCCGCCTTTCGCGCCGAGTTCGGGGTGCAGCCCGGCAAACACCGTGAAATGCCGGTAGACGCCCGCGGGCACGAGGTAGGTCAGCGAACTCCGCGTGCCGGTGCCGATGCCCGACGCAAATTCCTTCACGACCACGCCGCCGTTCTCCTCGACGCGCAGCTTGATCGGCACCGCGTTGCTGCCGCCCTCCAGCACGCCGCCCATGTACGCGTGGCCCCAGCAGGGTTTGCTGAAAAAAGTCTGTTGCGAGAAGAACAGATTGGTTGCCTCCAACGGCCAGCACTGCGCGAGGTCCACGGTGTTGAGATGCGCGAGTGCGCCGGCGTCGACCTGCTGTGCGCCGAGGCACAGGATGGTGTGGAGCGCGTCAGCGACCACGGTGGCGCCCCTGGTCGCGGCCTTGAGCTGCGCGATGGTGACCGCGTTGGTGTCGCCGGCGTAGAGCGCCTGAATGATCGGGATGGTCTGGGCTCGCGCGAGGATCGTCGCGGCATTCAGCCGCTGGAGCAGGTTGAACGCCGCCTCGTCCACCGTGGCGCCGAGCAGCGTCGGCTTGAAGTCGCCGATGGTAACAGCGAATTTCCCGGCCTCGACCGGACCGTGCAGGAGCTTGTTCCGCATGGCGTCGGGCGGCGGGAGAAACTGCTGGAACAGCGTGAACATGTTGTCGCCCGGCACGACGTGCGCCGGGCAGCTCCAGTCCTCGAGCACATGCGCGACCGTGCCGGCGTAGCGCGCGGCGTCGCCGAGGTTGCCCGCCTGAAACGCGGCGACCGCCTTGCCCATGAAGAAGCGCAGGATGGCGTAGTTCTCCGGCTGTTGCGCGGGCAGGTGCAGGCTCACGAGATAGGTGATGCCGGGGTGGCTGTCCATCATCGCGTAGCGGGCGACCTCCTTGCCCTCATAAACCCGGTCGGGAATCAGGCAGTAGCTGCTGCCGAGCGGGGCGAGTTCGGCACCGAGCAGCGCCTGCTCGTCCGCCGGAAGCGCCGCGAGCGCCGCCTGCGTGATCGCTTTGTGCGGTTCGCCCCACGCGCCCGCGAGCAGCGGTGCGCAGCAGATAAGCAGGACGAGGACGGGTTTCTTCATGGGTCACTCATTCGCGATTACGCGCATCGAAAAACTGGATGAGCGGATAGGCTTCGCGGTTCACGGCGCGGGCGCGCTGATAGAGCACGTCATAGGCGCGGCCGTCGAAATCGAACAGGCCCTTGTTTGCGCCGCCGGCCGCGTCGAGCGCGACGGACTCCTTGGGATCGTCGCGATACTTGAACCAGTGCCAGCCGACGATGTTTTTGGTTTCCAGCGCGGCGAGAGCGAAGTGCTGATAGTAGCGGGCGCGATCCTCCTGCGTGTGGACCAGCCAGCCCGCGCCGTGCAGGTTGGCCAACCCGGGGACGTCCATGGCCTTGGCATACCATTCCGTGAGCAGGATGGGCCGGCCCGCCCACGCATCCCATTGCGCCAGCTGCCGGGCGTCCGGGCCCCACTGGTTGTAGTAGTTCACCGACACCACGTCGTGATAGGGCGCGAGCATTTTCCAGAAGAAGGGGTTGTCGAACTCGCCCTGGTGATAGTTGATGCGCGACCCGAGATAGAGATGGTGCGGGTCGTATTTGCGCACGGTCTTCGCCACGATGCGGTAGTACTGCTCGAAGGCGAAGGCGATGAATGCGTACCGGTCGCGCTGCGTGATCTCTGCCGGACTGCGACCACCCTGCCGCGCCGCCAACCACGCGGCGGCGGCCTCGCGACCGGGCTTGAGCTTGGGGTTGGCCGGGTCAAGGGCGAGATGGCGGTCGAGCAGATCCACGGGGCACTGCAATTCGTTGTCGGTCATGATGCCGAGCAGGAGGGGATCGCTGGCGGTATCGGCCAGGTCGCGCCCGAACCGGTCGCAGAAGGCCTCGAAGTCGGGATGGAAGACCGGCATGCATTTGTTGAGGAAGCCCACCGTGCCGGAGGCCGGCTCGGTCAGGCCCAGTTCCTTGGCGAAGGTGAACATGAAATTCTTGCGCAACACCCAGACGAGCGGCTGGGCCACCTTGTTCAGCCGGGACGCGCCGCCGTTGCCCAGCCCGTTGAAGCCGGCGTCGCGGAGCTGGCCGGTCACGGTCTCCGCCCATTTCTCGCCGGAGCCGAAAAGTTTTTCCACGCCGCGCGGCTCCTGCACCGTGTTCATGCCGATGTTGAAATAGCGCTGCCCCTCGGGATCGATCAGCCATTGCCGCCCGGCGATCTTTTGGACGCGGAAGAAGCCGGTCGCCTTTTCCTGCGGACGATCCACCCAGCCGCCGAAGCGGTCGACCTGCACGCTGTCGCCGCGCGGCGTGTAGCCGGTAAGCTGCTCCAGCAGACGCGTCGGGTTCTTCCGCCACGGCGCTTCGCTGGCCGGGCTGCTGCCGTGCGTCTCGACGATCACGGTGCCGTCCTTGAACTTCTTCGCAAGCGGCGCCGCGAGATCAAAGGCCACCGAGGTGTGCGCATAAAGCGCGTGGATTTCGTCCGGCGAAAGACAGCGCGAGTAGAGCCGCAGCTCGCCGACCCGGCCCGAGAGCGACGGCTTGAGATGGCCGAGGCCCTTGCCGATGATCAGGGGCTGCCCGTTGTTCACGATCGCGCCTGTGCGCGGTTGCTCGGCGCACAGCGCGCCATTGAGGTAGAGCCGCGCCGTCGTGCCATCGAAGGTGCCGACCAGCCACGTCCAGGTGTCCAGCGGCAGCTCGCCGGGACTTTCCACGAGCGACTTCACTCCGCCGCGCGCGCCCCACAGGCCGTAAATCACGCGCTTGCCGGAGAGGTACATGCCGAACATCGGCGTGGTCCAATTGGCATTGGTGTAGGGCACGCCGAACAGCACGGTATTGTTGCGCAGCTCGGCCGCGCGGACCCACAGCGCCGCCGTCAGCGCGTTGGAGAAACCGGCGCCGGCCTTGGGCGGAAGCAGCACATGACCGCCAAGCCCATCGAGCTCCAGCGACGTCGTGGCGCGCTCCTTGTGCAAGGCGCCGGACACGATCACGCCATTGTTTCCGCCGGCCGACCGGTCCTTGACCAGCTTGCCGTCGCAGCCCTCAAAGCTCCAGTGCCCCACCAGCCCACTGGAAAAATCCGGCGCGGCGAAGGCACAGGCACACAGCATCCAGCTGCCCAGAAAAAATCGCACTTTCATCATGCTCGCTACTCCTGCTCTTGTTGTCGGCAATCAACGGATGATGGACGGCGATAGTGTAGCAAACGGCCAGCTAAAAGCGCTTGACGTACCCCGCGCCGCGGGCGGAAGGTAGGCCCATGAAAAAGCACACGACGCGACGTGAGTTCCTGCAGGCTGCCGCGCTCGGCGCACTGGTTTTTCCAAGGGTTGGAAAAACCGCTGCTCCGGGTTTCCAACCCTTGGAATCCGGCTTCGCCAAAGTTTCGCCGGACAAGAAGTCTTCCGGCCCATTACCCAATATCGTCATCATTTTCACCGACGACCAGGGCTGGGCGGACGTCGGCTGCTTCGGCGCGAAGGGGTTCACGACGCCAAACCTCGACCGGTTGGCGCGCGAGGGCTGCCGGTTCACGAATTTCCATGTCGCGCAGCCGGTCTGTTCGGCGTCGCGCGCGGGTTTGCTGACCGGCTGCTATCCCAACCGCATCGGCATCCACGGTGCGCTCGGCCCCCAGACGCGGCACGGCATCGGCCCTGAGGAAATGACCATCGCCGAGCTGGTCAAGCAGCGCGGCTATGCGACCGGCATGGCGGGCAAGTGGCACCTCGGCCACCTGCCGCCCTATCTGCCCACGCGCCACGGCTTCGACGAATGGCTCGGGCTGCCTTATTCCAACGACATGTGGCCGCTGCATCCCGAGGCCAAGCCCGGCGCCTATCCGCCGCTGCCGCTGTTCGAGAACGAGCGCGTCAAGATTGCGGAGGTGACGCACGCCGACCAGTGCCAGCTCACGACCTGGTACACCGAACGCGCCGTGCAGTTTATCGAGAAGCATAAAGAGCACCCGTTCTTCTTCTACCTCGCGCACAACATGCCGCATGTCCCGCTGCACGTCAGCGACAAGTTCAAGGGCAAGTCGGCGCAGGGTCTCTACGGCGACGTGATCGAGGAGATCGATTGGTCGGTCGGCGAGGTCATGGCCGCGCTGGAGCGCTGCGGCGTGGCGCAGAACACCTGGATCATCTTCACGAGCGACAACGGGCCTTGGCTCTCCTACGGCAACCACGCCGGCTCGACCGGCCCGTTGCGCGAGGGCAAGGGCACCGCGTGGGACGGCGGCACGCGCACGCCGTGCATCATGCGCTGGCCCGGCCAGATCCCCGGCGGCACCGTCAGCGCGGCACCGCTGATGACGATTGACCTGCTCCCGACCATCGCCCAACGCATCGGCGCCACACCGCCGGCGCACAAGATCGACGGCCTCGATTGCTGGCCCGTGATCGTCAGCACACCCGGCGCAAAGAACCCGCATGAGGCTTACTTCACGTACTACGAGAACAACCAGCTGCAGGCCGTCTGGGACGGGCGCTGGAAGCTGCAGCTGCCGCACACCTATCGCACGCTCGGCGGCCGGCCGGCCGGGCGCGACGGGATTCCGGTCAAATATGAGCCGCGCAAGGTCGAGAAGGCAGAACTCTACGACCTCGACGCCGACATCGGTGAGGCGACGAATGTCGCTGCACAGCATCCCGATATCGTTGCGCGGCTGGAGTCGCTCGCCGAAAAATGTCGCGAGGAGCTGGGTGACTCCCTGACCAAGCGGACCGGCAGCGGTGCCCGCCCCGCACCGACCGTGCCGCCGGACAAGCCCAAGCGCGTCGCACAGCAACGCACCGGCGTCATCTACATCGACTGAGGCAGCCGCGTTCGGCGCGATACAGGCAAAGTAGTCCTCACGCTCCGCGTGAGGCAAAGAACTGGAGCATCTCGCGGAGCGAGATGACTACTTTACCGCACGCGCAGGGTGCGCAGTTCGCAGGGGTGGAGGGCCAGTTCGATCGCACCGTCTTTCACGGCCAGGGGTTTGCCGGTGACGGCGTCGGTCACGGCGCCGGCGACCGGCAACCGGACACTTACCTGCGGCTTGGCCGCGAAGCCCGTGTTCACCACCGCGAGCCAGGTGCCGTGCTCCGGAGTGCGGATTGCGCGCACGGCGACTTCGCGGTCGGCGCACGCGTCGGCGCTGCGCTCGCTGGGCAGGGCGGGCAGGGCGAGGAAGTTGACATTGAATTCGCGGACGTATTGCGGGAAGCCGCGGCCCAAGTTGCCGCCGAGCAGATAGCCGATCAGCGTCGGGTCGCCGTTGGCCACGGCCTGCGCCTCGGCCAGCATGCAGTAGGGGCCGGCGCGCTCGATGTCGGCGACGAAGTAACCCAGCTTGGGCTGGTCGCGCTGGTCGAAGAGCATGTTTTCGTTCAGTGCGTAATGCCGCACGACGGCCAGCCCGGCGGGGCCGCGGAAAAGATCGAAGGTCTGCGGCGCGGCGGCGGTGTAGAGCCGGTTGATGCAATGCGTCATCAGCACGCCGGCGGTGTCGCGGTAGCGGTCGGGGTCGGGCGGCGGGTTGGCGTGGTTCACCTCCCAGTGGCCCCAGTTGAGCGGCGGTGCCAGCAGCGCGTCGCGATAGAGGTGTTCCTGCACCACGCGCTCGACGCTGATCGGCACGACCGGTTTCTGGTCGAGGATATGCTGCGGCTCGGCGAGGATGCGCTGCCAGGCGGCGACATCGTCGGTGACGAGGCGTTTCTCCCAGGTCGGGAAGCCGACGCCCGGCTCGCCACCCTCGCCGGTGTAGAGCACCAGCGCCTCGGGCAGCCCGTGCGCGCGGAGGTGATCGCGCATGGCGATGAGGAATTCGCGGCGCTTGCCGAACCACCAGTCCTCGTAGCGGCGCAGCAGGCCGGCGTCGGCGATCAGGTTGGCGCGCGTGACGGCCTGGCCCTGGTTGGCCTCCGCGGCGAACCGTGCGCGCGTCGCGTCGGCGAAGCTCATCGGCAGCTGCGAGCGCGGGCGCAGCCAGATGCCGGCGAAACGCGCGCTGTCCTTGAGGCGCAGCACGGTCAGGTCGAGCATCTTCTTGAAGTCGGCGCCGGTTTCGGGGTCGGTGATATCGGCGTTGGCGCTCTCGATCCACTTGATGTGGGTGTAGGCGTCATCGCGCGTCAGCGGCTGGCAGCGGCGCTGGGGGCCGAGGCCGTGCGCGCCCTTGCTGCCGGCATATTCGTAGTAGGGCAACACCCCGAAGCCTTCCCGGCCCATCAGTGCGACGATCTCCGTCCAGAGATCCTTCACGCCGCCGGCGAAGAAGACCCAGTCATTGCCGCCGTAGGGTGTCGAATCCCAGTGCTGGCACGCGCCGAATTCCAACAGATCCTTGGTGAAGGTGTTGATGCCGAGGAAATGCATCTGCGCGGCTTTGAACTTGTACCAGTCCAGCCGGTTCTGCAGGCCGCGCTCGTTGGGCTTGTCGCTCTGGATGACGCCGTCGGCCATCTCCTCGCGCCAGCAGATACGGCGGTGCGGCAGCGGCGCAGGCGGCAGGGTGAGCGGTTGGGCGAGCGCCGCCTCGTCCGCGACCTCGAACAGCCGGATGCTTGCAACCGCCGCACCGCGCGAGGTCGGGTCGTCGCGCGCCGGAAATTGCGCGACGACCACCTCGAAGCCGTCCTCGGCGGTCAGCTTGCGCTCCGCCGCACCGCGCAGGAAACCCAGTTCCGGGAAGCGGTCGTGCAGGTGGAAGAACAGCGTCCACGTTTCGTAGCGGCCGGAGAGCGGCACGCGCAGAGACTCCGGGTGCCCGTCCACGTACTTCGGGTGCAGCGCATCGCCGACCGTGGTGCCGGTGTGGAAGCCGCGCGTCGTCTCGTTGCCGCCATTCATCACGAGCACGCTGCGCGGCTGGTCCTCGGGGTAGTCCAGCGCCAGCACATAGGCCGCGCCGGGCTTGAGCAGCTTGCCTTGGCCGAGGCGGAACGCCAGGTAGCTGCCTTCGCCGGCGGCCGGTTGCAGCACGCGGCAGCGGCGGCCAAGGAGGTCCTCGATACGGCTGGCACCTGCCGGGCTTTCCTGGAAACGGTGGCCCGGGTCCGCGGCGCCGCAGTCCACCTCGTCCACCAGCCGCGCCGCGCCGAACAGCGGCAGCGTGACCACGGGCCGGCTCGCCGCCTCGGCTCGTGCGCGTTGCAGCGCCGCCGCGCGCTCCGTGCGCGCCTGCAGCGCCTCGGCGGTGAATGCATAGAGTGCGAGCTCGGCGAAGTTCGCGCCGGGCGATTTCAGCTCGAGCTGTAGGTAGCGCGTGGAGACGTCCAGCGGCAGCCGGACCCATTGCTGATAGCGCGCGCAGCCATCTTGCGCGACCGGTTTCCATTTCCCTGGTTCACCCGCGGCGAGGGCGATCTCGCCCTTGCCTTGGGTGTCATAGAACCACAGGGCCGAAAGGTGGCGCGCCTGGCCGAGGTCGAGCGTGGCAGCGAACGGGAATTTCTTCCAGTGCTGCGAGGGCACCTGCCAGCCGTTCTTCGGCGCGCCCGACGGCGGGTCCTGGACCAGGTCCTGCTCGTCCACCAGCCCGGAGAAGTCCGCCAGCGGCGAACTGCCCGTGATCATGGCAGCCTCGAGCCGCACGCGTTGTTCCGGGGCTGGTTCCACCCGGGCACCCGCACCGCACACCACGGCCCACAGCGCCAGTCCGACGAAGCCTTGTCTGCTGATCATGGCGGCAGCCTAAGTCGTCGCTTGGCGTGGAGTCGAGCGCATTCCGGCCAAGATGCAGGAGCCGATTTTCCAAACCTTGGAAAACGGTGCTTGCGCTTTAGCAAGGCTCGGGAAAAATGGGGCGATGAACGTGCGGCCTTCCATCCGCGACGTCGCCCGGCAGGCGGGCGTGTCGCACACGACGGCGTCGCTGGCCCTGCGGCGCGATCCGCGCATCCCCGCGGCGACGCGCCGGCTCGTCGAAAAAGCTGCCACGCAGGCCGGCTACCGCCGGCATGCGGTGCTCGACAGCCTAATGGCGCAGCTGCGTACGCTTAAGGTTCGGCCGGAGACGGCGACGCTGGGCTTCATCACCTCCTGGCCCACGCGCGACGGCTGGAAGAGTTCGCCCAACCACCGCCGTTTCTTCGCCGGTGCGATGGAACGCGCGCACGAGCTGGGCTACAAGCTGGAGGCCTTCTGGTTGCGCGAGCCGGGCATGACCGCACGGCGGATGAGCGCCATTCTGCGGGCCCGCAACATCGAAGGCTTGCTGCTCCAATCGCTGCCGCAGTCCGGCGGCGAACTGGCGCTGGACTGGCGTCACTTTGCCGCGGTGGCGAAGGGGCTGACGATCACCCGGCCGCGGCTGCACCGGGTGATCTCGTCGCACTTCGAGGACATGCGGCTGGTGATGCAACAGCTCCAGCGGCTCGGCTACCGCCGGCCCGGCCTCGTGCTGGACAAGGAACTCGACGCGCGCGTGGACCATGCGTGGCTGGCTGCCTACCTGCTGCACCAGCACGCTCTGCCGCCGAACGATCGCGTGCCCGCGCTGATCCTGCGTGCCGGGCAGGAGGCGAAGCAGTTCGGGGCCTGGCGCCAGCAACACCAACCCGAGGCGGTGCTCTTCACGGGCTTGCCGGTGCCGGCATGGGTGGCCGCGCTGGGCCTGCGCGTGCCGCACGACCTCGGCCTCGTGCACCTCGACTGGTCGGCCGAAGTGGCGCCGTTGGCGGGCGTGGACCTCGATGTCGAGGCGCTGGGTGCGGCGGCGGTGGACCTGCTCGTGGGCCAGCTCCACGCGCACGAGCACGGCATCCCGCGGCGCGAGAAGATCGTCGCCGTCAGCGGCCGCTGGGTGCCGGGCACATCGTTGCGCAGAAAGAAGGGACGTGCCCTGTAGCCGTGTTTGTGAGCACGCGGTTGTTGTTGGGGTGTGGTTTGGGTTCGCGGGGCTGGCTCGCCCCGGCGAAGCGCTGCGCGAAGCCGGGAAAGCCCCGCCCACAAAAGGCAACGGTTGCGGGAATGTTGGGGCAAGGCTTGGGCTACGGCGAGTTGAGTTGGGCTGTAGCTACAAAGTGGTCGTCACGCTCCGCGTGACGATAATTAGAAAGAGAGCATTTCGCGGAGCGAGATGACTACTTTGGCCGGACGCGCGACAGAAGGTCGTTTTACTGTAAAACAAAATCGCCATTGTGGCGGCGGCGCTGTTGGGGTTTAATGCACGCCATGTCACTGCGCCCCGACGGGCGCGGCGGCTGCCGCGGAAACAGGACGTGACTATGAGCGTGATGAACCGGGCCGGTGGTTTTGCAGCGACGCACATCCGCTTCGGGGTGATCGCGCTGGCGGTGCTGCTGGCGATGGTGACCTACCTCGACCGCGCGTGCATCGGCACGCTCGCGCCGGACATCATGCGCGACCTCTCGCTCTCCAAAGAACAGATGAGCTGGATCTATAGCGCGTTCGCGCTGGCCTACGCGCTGTTCGAGATCCCGACGGCCTGGTGGGCCGACCGGCGCGGCACGCGCCACGTGCTGACGCGGATCGTCCTCTGGTGGTCGGCGTTCACGATGCTGACGGCGGCGGCGTGGAATTTCGGCGTGCTGGCTGTGACACGCTTCCTCTTCGGCGCGGGCGAGGCGGGCGCGTGGCCGAGCGTGGCGCGGACGTTTTCGCGCTGGGTGCCGCTGGCGGAACGCGGGCGCGTGCAGGGCGTTTTCTTCAGCGGTGCGCACCTCGCCGGCGGCCTGACGCCGATGATCGTGGTCTGGCTGACGCAGACGCTGCACCTGAACTGGCGGACGGTGTTTGTGATGTTCGGGTTGATCGGTATCGCGTGGGCGGCCGCGTGGTTCCGCTGGTTCCGCAACGATCCTGCCGAACACAGCCAGGTGCAGCCGGAGGAACTGGCGCAGATCGTCGCCGGCCGCGCGCCGGCGGGCACGCATCACGAAGGCTGGGCCTACTGGAAGCAGCTGTTTGGCCATCCGAACACGCTGCCGCTCTGCCTGATGTATTTCCCCAACAGCTACGCCTTCTATTTCTGCATCACCTGGCTGCCGACCTACCTGAAGGAGAAGCACGGGATGGACGCGATGCAGCTCGGCCTCTTCTCGGGCCTGCCGCTGATCCTGAGCGTGGCGGGCGACCTGTTCGGCGGCGTCACGACCGATGTTGTGGCGAAGCGGTTTGGGCTGCGGGCCGGCCGGTGCGGCGTCGGCGCGGTGGCCTACGTGCTGGCGGGCGCCTCCATGATCCTCGCGACCTTGGTGCCGAATCCGCTGCTGGCGGCGACGCTGATCGCGGTGGCCGTGGCGGCCAGCATGTTCACGCTCGGCGCGTCCTGGAGCCTGTGCCTCGACATCGGCGGCAACCACGCCGGCGTCGTCAGCGCGGCGATGAACACCTCGGGGGCCTTGAGCTCGGTGATCAGCCCGCTGATGGTGACCTGGCTCTTGAGCTACTGCGGCAACTGGAGCGCGCCGCTTTGGGTGATGGGCGGGCTGTTCCTCCTTGGCGCGGTCTGCTGGGGCTTCGTCAACCCTCACAAGAAAATCTTCGACTGACATGAAAAGTGCGCTCACGGCCCTTGCTCTTGCCGCCGCTATTGGGCGCCTCTCCGCCGGCGCGGCGCTGCCGGTGTACCAGCCCGCGGTGAAGCTCAACGATATCTACTGCCTCCATCCCGGCGCCCAGCCAGCGCTGAAATACAACCACGATGTGGACATCGTGAAGTTCAAGGGTCGTTTTTTCGCGGCGTGGAATGCGAACGAGAACCGCGGCGAGGATGTGCCTGGGCAGTACAACTATTTGAGCGTGAGCGACGACTTCGAGCATTGGTCCAAGCCGGTGCGCATGTTCACCGCCGCGGCGGGCGCGGCCAATCCGGTCGAGAGCGATAACCAGTGGCAGCCGAACTTCATCAACTGGAAGGACGAGACGCTTTTCTGCTCGTGGAGCGATTTCGTCGCCCGCCGCGTGTTCGTTGCGACCTCGCAGGATGGCCTGCGCTGGAACAACGTCGAGGTGGCCAACGCGCCGGCCGCGCTCAAGGGCAAGGCCTGCGCCTTTCCAACCAACCACGGGCTGGTGACAAGGAAAGGCGCCCTGCTCTTTCCTTGCAGCATTCCGTTCACCGACACACCGCGCGCCCTTGTCGGCAAGACACGCTACGCCGGCGTGCTGCGCAGCGAGGATGGCGGCAAGACGTGGTCGTGGAGCGAGCCGATCGAGGCGGTGACGTGGACGCAAGCCGGTGAAAAGCCGGCGGAGTTTGGGGGCGACCTGATCACGCTCTGGGAGCCGATGCTGTTCGAGCAGGCGGATGGGAAGATCGGGCTGCTGATCCGAAATTCGACGGCACAGGAGAATCCGGAGCGCATGGAGAAGCCGCACCGGATGCTGCTTTATGCGACGAGCAGCGACGAGGGCCGCACGTGGACCAAGGCCCGCACGGTCGAGGTGGACACGATCTGCTCGCGCAATTTCGCGGTCTCCGGCGTCAGCGCGGGAGTCTGCAATTGTAGCGGCGGTCTGCGACCGCCG
>CAIWHP010000146.1 GCA_903912445.1 uncultured Lentisphaerota bacterium | reverse complement strand
TGGTCGGCATCGCGGCGCGCGCTGTGGGCAGCGCGCCTCGCCGCCATCCGCGACAACGAACACATCCGCCGCATCGAGGCGCCAGTCTATAAGCGCCGCTGGGACGAACAGTGGAAGGTGGGCAATAGCTGGCACTGCGGCCCGGTGGCCTACGCGCAGGAACTGGTGGATGCGTTCCGTTGGTGGCTCGCGGAAAAAGTGGAGTGCTACCTGGAGCACAAGGCCAGGGGCGGCCCGCTGTCGCTCGACGCCTGGAGCCTCGCGCTCGCGAACGATGCGCGCATACAGGCGGCCTGGCCGGCGATTGCCGAGGCGCTGAACGAGGTGGAGGTGTGGAAGCAGCAGGAGAAGGACGGCAAAGCCGGCACGCCCGCCGCAAAACGCAAAGCGGTCGTCGCCCCATCGTCCGCCGCCTTCATCCGCTTCCTCCGCGATGTCGTCAGCGACGAGACCGTCCCCGATGGCATCCCGCCCGCCGTACCGTGGGACGAACTGGAAAAGAAAATGCCCTTCCCCAAACAGGCCAAAAACGTCCGCGGCAAACTCAACGTCCCCCGCGAACGCTTCCGCACGAACGCCGCCGGGCAGTATCTCTGGGCGGGTGAGAAATAATCCCACTCAGTCGCAATTTGAAAGAGGGAGCACAGTAAAGGGGTGAACCAGTATGACGCATGAGGAATTAGAAATTTGTCTCGACCGTCGACATACAATCAACCTTGAAATTCACCCAGACGGCCCACTTCCAGAAGGAAACCACACGTACGATGCCCTGAGAGACCTGCCCGAGACAGGCTTCAGTTTTACTCCTCGCGAGCTGCTTCATGCGATTGGCTGCAAAACGGCGGCCTTGCCTCGTTCGAAGACAGATGACTGTCTTCGAGCGGCATTGTTATATTCTTATGTTTTGGACTTAGAAGGTCCGTATTTGTCCTTCCAAGGCGACTATGGATCGGATTTTCAAACCTCCCTTAGTCAGGCTGTCGGGGTTGGCATGATGAGCCTGATCGCCGAACGATATTTCGATATCCCATGGGATCAACTAGGCACGTTACCTGGGCCGGGCAAACGATTTGACTATCGCGGCTCAACACGCACACGCGATTGCATATTTGAGTCCAAAGGAACTAGTCACCGCGGCAATCAAGAAGCACAAATTCAAGATGGCTTGGCAAAGAAAGAGGCGCATCACGCCCGTGCTGAGCGATTCGATGCGGAGCTTGTGGTATCCTCGTTCGTTGGTCACGGAGATCGACCACCTCGCCTCCTTATTGCCGATCCCGATAAAAGCTCGTTGAGGAAGCTCTATGACCGCGGAGGTGATCGCTATTATCGCTTGAAACATTATTGTCGCGTGCTCCAGTTTGTTGGTCTGCCTCGAAGTGCCTATTTGCTGAATATTCGTGCGTTGGACTACCTGAATGATAGGCGCTCCATTTACAAAACAATCATCGACGAAAAAGAGGAGCGCGGTTATTTAACGCCCGTTTATATCGCTGGCGACGAGTTTTTGGGCCGCTGGTTTGATACATGGGTTCCCGAGGGGTCGTCACGATATGGGCATCTTGAAATTGAAGAAGAGCTGCTCACGCGGGAGGATGGGGATGACACGCGAAGAGTCTTCCAGGGCATGCGTCGCGATGTATACGAAGCTGGCTTGCAACGAGAACCTTTTGCCCAGCCATTGTTAGACAGAATATCGGTTGATCGATATCGCGAGTACGAATCTTCAGGCGTATCTGTTTTTCCCGATGGCACTGTGATGATTTTCCATCAGACATAACCCAAGATTGGAGGATGGATATTCACCCAATAGAACTGTACGTTGCTGCGAAGATGCCCCAGGCAGGGTATGGGAAGACCCTGTTGCTCTGTGCACGCACGCCGTTGTCGCATGGGCATCGCAACCTTCTGATTGGTGCACTGGAAACGTTGGGAACCATGTTCCGCGTTGATGCTTGGACGGCTTAGGAGGCTCGGTGATCTTCACCGTCAACCGTGCGGTTTTCGTCAAGCTGCTCAAGCTGGTGGTGGGCAATCCTGCGGTCGATGACCACGAAGTGCTGCGGCTCGAAGCGCATAACATGCTGCTCAAGATAAGCACCGATCGTGCCGGGGCGGAATGTGCGGCGATCATCACGAAGAAAGGTGTGGCCTTCATCCGCGCCTACAAGTTTCTATCTTTGATGCGCAGTTTCAAAGGGAAGAAATCGCTGACGCTGGAGATCACGCCAGAAGGTTTGCGGGTATCCAACTTCCGCATTTCGGCGGACATCTGGGTCGCCATCTTCGATAATCCCGCCACCGCCCCCTCGCAGATTGGCACCGACGCGCTCAAGGAGGCCGGCCTCCATCCATCCGACGACCTGCTCACGATGGCCGACCTTCCACGCTGGCGACAGAAATTGTAGCCAATTACCATGCAGCGGGAAGCACAAGAATAACGAGAGCATGAGCGTTCATTAATAAGGCTTGTTCATCGCGAGTGAACGTGCTAGAAAATGAACGCGAGGCAAGATATGAGAACTGAACAGGATATTTTGGAGCAGGCGCTCAGGGCGATTCCACCCAACGCAGGGATCACCGTCACGCGGGACATCGTTGGCTTATCCCATGCCATGGAGCCCGGCCGGCTGGAGGGTGCTTGCACCATCAGGGCGCGAGGCACCAAGTTCAGCGCCTTCGTGGAGATCAAGCGCCAACTGCAGCCAGCGACGATCAGTCATCTGGTCGAGTTGAAGCGTATCCGCGACCAGCGCCTGCTGTTGGTGACGCCGCATGTGACGCCACGCTATGCCGATATGCTGGCAGCGGCGGGCATAGATTTTCTGGATACCGCGGGCAATCTGCTGTTCCAGCGGGACAAAGTGTTCGTGTGTATCACCGGCCGCAAACCGGAGACACCGCTGGTGAGCCGCGGCAGTGGGCGGGCGTTTGAGTCCAACGGACTGAAGCTCATCTTCGCCTTGTTGACCGATCCGCAACTCGACGCCAAGGAGGCCGGCGCCAGCCTCCTCAATCAACCCTACCGGAAGATCAGCGCCAGTACCGGCATATCCTTGGGCTCGGTCGGCTGGATCATGTCCGATTTGACCACTCAAGGCTATGTCATGGATCGCGGCGGTGGTGACCGCCGACTTGTGGACCGCAAACGCTTGGTGGAGCGCTGGGTGGCGGGGTTCGACTCCAAGCTCCGGCGCAAGCTGGTTACCGCGCGCTATCGCTCCGCCGCCTCGCTGTGGTGGGAGCAGGCCGATGTACGCAAGGCGGGCGGCTTGTGGGGCGGCGAGGTCGGGGGTGCAAAACTGACCGGGTATCTGACGCCGGGAACCGTGACCATCTATGCTGAGAAACTGTTCAGCGATTTCATTGTTGAGCACGATCTCCGGCCCGACCCCACCGGTAATATCACCATTATGAAACCCTTTTGGGGTGACCGGATTTGGGAGGCTCCCAAGGATTGCGTCCACCCGCTCCTGGTCTATGCCGATCTGACGGCCTCGGAAATTGATCGCAATCTGGAAACGGCACGGCGAGTTTATGACCGTTACCTCAAAACAACTATCGAATCCGCTTGATCCGAAAAAAGTAGAAACATTGCTACGTGCCGCCCAGCTAGCCAGGCAACATGGCATTCCATTCCTGCTCGTTGGTGCCTTTGCTCGCGATGTTCATCTGTGGCACATCCACAACATCGAGATTACGCGTCGTACTGCGGATATGGACCTCTCCATCCAACTGCCGAGTTGGCCGGCTTACCATGCATTCGCTGAGACTCTTGGAAAGGCTGATTTCAAAAATCCGGAACCTGTAACCCATCCAGAAAAATTTCTCGATTCCAAAACCCAACAAGAGATTGACCTGCTCCCCTTTGGTGAGATTTCTAAAGATGGAAAGACGATTATCTGGCCAGACGATAGGCATCCTTGGAGCATTATCGGATTTCAGGATGCATTTGACCACGCCTTGAATTTAGAGGTTGAAGCAGGTGGGACGAAGGAGTCAGTACGTGTGGCGCCCCTCGCCTGTATAGTCCTGTTGAAAATGGTGGCCATTAGTGATCGTCCGGAAGATCGCCGAAAAAGGGACTCGGTTGACATTGGTTTCATCATTGAAAACTATCTGCGCACCGGCCAAAAAGAGCGCCTCACAGGGGCTGGCGGTGGCGCTATTATGGCAAGCTGTAATAACGATCTCCAGCGTGCGGCAGCCTATCTAATTGGTGAAGACATTCGGCAACAAACGCAAGAAGCAGCACGCGTCAGGTGCCATGAATTGCTGACCCATGAGGTTGAAAGTCAGTCAAACTGTCCTCTGGCTCAAGAGTTAAGCCGTGAACTGACAGGTGGAAATTTTCAGAACGCGCGCGCTGTATTGGCCGCCATGCGGGCTGGATTAAGCGCGACTTTGTGACCAAAATCGATGACTATAAGCACACGATGAGTTCAACGAGGACTGAAGCAGCCAGGGAATGGGCTATCAACGAGGAGCGCCAATGAATCACTTTCTGACTCTGCTCCAAGCACGCGGCATCACCGCGCCGCCCAAAGAAGATGTGCGCGTTGTGGGCATCGACCTCGGCACGACAAATTCCACGATCTCGGAACTGCTTTGGAAGGCCGGTCAGCCGGCTCCAGAACCCGTTCGCACGCTGGATGTTGACCAGGAAACGCCAGGCGGGCGCCACACCCATACGCTTATCCCGTCCATTGTTTGCATCCAAAAGGAGACAGCCGTGGTTGGCGAAGGCGCCAAGGTATTGCGCGGTCGCATGGCCGACCAGGCTTTCGGCCTGAAACAGGGCCGGGACATTTTTTGGGAGTGTAAAAACCAAATGGGGTTGACGCGCACCTACCACCAGGCGCCGGTTGGCTACCAGTCAGCCAAGGAAATTGGCGGCCTTGTCCTCAGGTTCCTTATGAAGGCCGCCCAGAAGGAATCGGCCATACCGATTGCCCGCGCTATCGTTACCGTGCCGGCATCCTTCCGCATTCCTCAACGGCAGGACACTCAGAAAGCCGCTGAACTCGCTGGCATCGCCATCGCCCCCGGCGATCTCGTAGATGAACCGGTGGCTGCTTTTCTCGATTATGTCTTCAGTCACGACACCACGAAACTCGAACTCGCTGGAGCACCCAAGAATGTCCTCGTGTTCGATTTCGGCGGCGGCACCTGCGATGTGGCCATTTTCAAGGTGGCCATCGCCAAAGACAGCGGTCAGATCAGCATGGCCCCGCTCACCGTCTCGCGTTACCACCGTCTGGGCGGTGGCGATATTGATACTGCGATCGTGCATGAGCTTCTGATCCCCCAACTCATCACGCAGAACCACCTCCCCTCATTCGACCTTTCCTACGCAGATAAAGCCCATTGCCTCACCCCGGCACTCTTGAGTATCGCGGAATCACTCAAGATTGGCCTGTGCAAGGAGATCACGCGCCTCTCCAAGTTGGGCAAGTACCCAGATGGAGAGGACCGTAAGACCGTCTTCAAACGTTATCCTGGGGTCACCGAATGCGTGTTGAAAGACGGCCGCACCCTCAAACTCAGCTCTCCCGTGCTCAACGCTGTTGACTTCGATAAACTATTGGTGCCCTTCCTAGATCAGGATTTCCTATTCGCTCGCGAGAGCGAATACCGGATGACCTGCTCTATTTTTGCGCCACTCACCGACGCCCTGCATCGCGCCAGCCTGACCGCAGAGGATATCGCCGTCTGCCTGTTGGCGGGGAGCAGCTCTTTCACCCCCCAAGTCCAAGCGGCACTGGATGAGTTTTTTAGCGCCGGTTTCGTTCTCAACTTCAACACACCCGAAGAAGCCAAACTCGCCATCTCACGTGGCGCGGCCTACCACGCGCTCACGGTTCAACTCACCGGTGCCGGCGTTGTCCAACCCATCACGGCCGATGCGGTCCGACTCCAAACCAACAGCGGTCCCGTAGAAATCATCCCGGCAAGCACACCTTTGCCGTACCCAGGTGGTGAGAAATGGGGCACGGTACCAGACTTGAAAGTGCCGGAGTTTCCACCAGACCAGCCTCGTCTCTTGAAACTTGAACTGGTGACGCCCGACCAAATGAACCTTTTCTCCGCAGTCTGGTCCGTCCCCAAGGGTGTCCGCAAGGGCGCACTCGTGCGGTTTCAATATCAAATCGATGCAAACCAGGTCATGCGTTTCCGCGTGAACCTCGCTAGTGCCCCTGTGGAAGATTTTTGGGAATGGGAAGCGGAGAACCCGCTCGTAAATATTGAGTACCCCGAGAGTAAACGCGAGGAAATCGAGAGTCTTGAGGAGCAAATCCGCACCGCGCGTGTTCCGCGTGCGGAGATCCCGGAGACTATCGAACGCATCGCGGACCTCACGGCGGATCTGGGCCAGCGGGAGCGAGCCCTCGACTTGATGAAAACGGCTCTCGGCGCCAAACACGGCCAGGACGCCAATCTCCTCAATAAAATGGGCATACTATGTGGCGAAATACGTGACTATGAGAAAGAAGCCAAGTTCTACGAGGCCTCGGCTGAACTTGACAGTTGGGGGTCACCGCTTTTCAACCTCGCGCTGTCTTATCAACGGCGCGGCCAGTTTCCCGCGGCTCTCGCTTGTATCGAGGAAGCGATTGCACGCCACCGCGCACCGCCCTATCTGGTGCTGCGCGCCATGATTGCCGATGCCCAGCAAGACCCCATGAAACGTGATGAAGGCCTGAAAGAGGCCCTGTCTCTTTTTGGTTCACTTACCACGCTGTCTGACTGGGAGCTTGGTTGGTATCTCACGGCGACCCGCCTCATGGACAACGAGGCCAAGGCCAAGCAGGCCACCGAAGAGCAGCAACGGCGCAGTAAACGCAGCAAAACGTCCACCACGGTTGGCCTACTTCCTGATCGAGGAACGGCATGAGCGTCACCTGGTTTGTTCCCCGTTCGGATCTGTCGGACGATCAACTGCGCGCTGTCGATCTGCCTGTCCGTGAGCATTCCCTCATCCTCGGTGCGCCCGGTTCTGGCAAAACGCTGGTCCTGCTCCATCGCGCCAAACGCATGATTGATGAGCAGGGCATCCCTGCGGCGCGCCTCCGCATCTTTGTCTTCACTAATACCCTCAAGGACTACATCCGGTCTACGCTCGCGCTGCTGGACATACCCGAGACGTGTGTGACCACGTTCGACCACTGGTGTCGGGAGTTTTATCTCACCTTCGTCAATCGCCGCGTCCCTTTTGCCGACCACGGACCGGATTTTGACGCCATCCGCACCGGTGTGCTCAACACGCTCCGCGGCGGCACAGCCCTCAGCAGTCTTCCCAATGCGAGGGGCGCCACCCCTCCGCCAGTTCAACAATCGTTGCTAGGTGATGAGGCCCAATCGTCCGCATCGCCGCAAAGCGAGTTCCCCGAATTTTTCGCCACCGGCATTGGCTGCCCCCTATACGATGCCGCCCTTGTGGATGAAGGGCAGGACCTTACCCCAGAAGCTTTTGAGATCCTCAGGCACATATCCCACCACGTCACCGTCTGCATGGACGCTCGCCAGCAACTCTATGAGAAACGCTGCGAAGAGTCGGACATTCTCCAGACTCTGGGGCTCCGCAAATGCAATATGACCATTCTCGGAGCCTACCGCTGCTGTCCCTATATCACCCGCCTCGCGGCACTGTTCCTGCGCGATCCGGCTGAACGCCGAGCCTTTCTGAACCAGACCAAGACCGCGCAACGCGAGCGCCTGACACCGCTCCTCTACATTGCTTCCAATACGAATGAGGAGAAGAATCGCCTTGCCCAGATCATCAAAGACCGCCAGCTCACCGGTGATCGAATCGCAGTGCTCCTGCCGAACAACGCCAAACTCTTCAGTCTGGCGCGAACCCTCACCGAGGCCGGTTTGGAGATCGAAGTCCCGAAACAGCATCGGGATGCCAAATATTTTACACACGATTTCCAAAGTGAACGACCGAAACTAATGACCTATTACGGGGCCAAGGGCTTGACCTTCGAGACCGTCATCATGCCACGTCTCGTACCTTCGTCATTCCTCCAGGTCAAAAAGGAACGGCTGGAGAAACTCTTCTTTGTCGGCATTACACGCGCCACGCGGTGGGTTTATATGAGTACCGTCGAAGGCCCCATGCTGCCCCTGGTCCTTGAACTGGCCGGCCTTGAGCACGATGGAACCATCACAATCCAAAGGGCCGCCGATTCGCTCTCGCTATTGGGTCGACAACCGATTTCCGCGCCGGCACAAACACCCGCCAGCAATGACTCACTGACGGATTTGTTTTGAAACACTCCGGGTGTGTATGGCCTTTCGGCATGATTCGGGAAAAGGCCTGCGTCACCGCTTCCCTCCATGCTGTAACAGTCATTTGTTCAGTCGCTGGCGCGTGGTCACGTAGAGCTTCAGCTGCGTTTTGAGCAGCGCAATGTCGGCGGGCTCCAGTTTGGTCTTTTGTTTGGCAAGGAAATTGGGCAATACGGTTTCATTCAAGACCCACGCCCCCAAGCCTTGGGGCATGAAATCCACGCACCAGCCCGGAAAGACGACGACGGGCTGCACCAGAAACCGGTGTGCCGTCATTTCCTCCATTATATCCATCAGCCACTTGGCATTCCCTTTAGCTTGTTCGATTGGATTGCGAGGCAGGGCATACCCGTTGACCAATACCTGCCCTTGCTCAAACGAGATGATGGTTTGCCCGCTGATCGGCTTCCCGTACGTCTTGGTCTCGATACACAGGACTCCAGCGGGGCCGATGGCCACATGGTCCAGATTGAAGCCCTCGGCTGGGATGTCGTGAAAGATGTGGTAACCCATCGGCCGGAGCTTTTCTTCGAGCAGTTGCCCAACGGCGGCTTCGCCTTCTTCGCCACGTCGATAATTGCGTAGTTCACGCTTGATCTTCGGGAGCTTGACTAAGTAGGCATAGCCGGTGCAACAGGCAGCAATCAGCGTGTAAATCCAAGGGTGCCGGGGCAAATGAAACAAAGTTCCACACCATTCGAGGATGGCCCACATCCATGTCATAGTCATCATCATAATCAAGGGCCACAGCTGGTCGTTCGCAACGTCCATGATGTGTTCACGCAGGGATTGCCCCGGCTGACGCAGTGGCGGGGTCTTGATGGGGGTTTTGGTCTCGCGTTTGATCATGAGCGGAGATTATCAGGTGGTCGGTAATCGGCAATTCTTTTCGCTTTTCAAACGCCAGCAGCCACTTGCTGAAATAAATCTAGCTCCAATCTTTAAGGAGCGTTATGATGAAAAACGTGCTGAATGAACATGAATAAAGCCAGTGAGGGGACTGCGAATAACGAGCTGCTGTACGCCTCTCGTGGGGGAGACGCATTGAGACCTTAAGATGTCAAAATGAATTACAACCCGAGCAGACCCACCGCAACCCAAGAACATCACTTACTGAAAGGCGAGATTATGACTGAGAAGAACACACCATTCGATACGTGGATGCAAGATCTGCAGATCGAGTGGCGCAGCAAATCCGAGAACCATATCGGCCCTGAGCTTGGTTGGCAAAACGGTGGCCAATACCCATGGATTTTGCCGAGCGATCAGTGGGAGAAGTCCTTGTGGCCCGGAATCCGCACTGGCACGGCCAACTCGTTGCCTGCGTATCTTGCCCAAGCTGACATTCAAGCGCACCCGGGTAAGCACAATCTGAAGAGTTCCTGGGTGCTCTGTGCCAATCTCTATTTCCCGTTCCGTGAAACAGCAAAAGGGAGGGCGCTGCTCGCCAATTTCCTTCGCGCACATGTTTCGCCCGATGTCGCAACTGTGGATGAACTGCATCTAGAATATGCCGAGGGGGGCGACCTGCACCCATCGCAACTGCTCGGCGAATCAGGAGGCAAGCGTGGCAGTGGGCAAACCTCGCCTGACCTGGCTTTCCATGTCAACGGCCATCGGGCCTTGATCTTGATTGAAAGTAAGCTTACGGAACACTCGTTCTACCCCTGCTCAGCCCGCCGCACTACCAACAGCGAGGATCGTTCGGGTAATCCCCATCCCGAGCGATGCATGGCCCTTAAATCTGTACTGGCGGATCCGCAGGACCAATGTCACCAATGCGTCTGGGGCCGCAAATACTGGAACATCCTGCGCACCGCCGTGGACGAGAACGTTATGGGCGCGCTGAAGTGCTGTCCTGCCGCCCACGCCGGCTACCAGCTCTTTCGCCAGCAAGCCTTGGCCGAAGGCATCGCCCGCGGGAAAAGGGCCGACGGCACTCGCTACGATTTCGTCTGCTCCTGCGTCGCCCTCGACAAGCGCAACGAGGCGCTGAAGAACTGTCTCAAGACGACCGGCATCGCAGACCTTGAAACCGGCTGGTCGGCCCTGTTCAAGGGCAAGGCCCGCTTTAAAGTCTTCACCCATCAGCAGTGGATCGCCTGGGTCAAGGCCCACGGCGACCTAGCTGTCTGGCAGCCATGGCTGGAGTACGTGACCGGCCGCTATGGATATTGATCAACGGGGAGATTTATTGCACTGGAATCTTGGGGATTGTGCCGATAATCAGCCACCTGAAACTGAACGCCAAAAGAGGAGAATGCTATGAACTTCACATGGGTACCTTTCTACCAGGAGCTGGCACAGAAGGTCGCCGCTTATCAGGGCAAACCGAAGGAACTGGCGGCTCTGCTTGTAGAAGTCCTGCAAGAACAGATGGGGGAGACAGGAGCCGACTGGTTGCGGGACAAAGATGCCCAGGGGAACAAGGTGCCTCTCGACGCAATCGACCCGTTCACTTTTTTTGCCGCCTTCAACCGTGGTATAAAAAATGAGAACAGGATTGGCATACTCAAAGCCTTGAAGCAGCGTCTACAAGTTTCAGCGGTGGTCCCGTCTGACTTCGATGGCATCCCCGTCGTGCAAAACCTGAAGGCTTGGTTCTTCCCTTGGGCGGCAATGCGGTCGCCTGAGGACATCCCAAACCTGTGGAAACTGGCTGCAATTGCTATTAAACAGCCCCCGAGCCAGATCCCCCCAGACCTATTCGATGCCTGCGTGCGCATCGAACAAGTGAGTCTGCCGAAGTTGACAATGGGGCTGTTCTGGTTGAATCCCAATCAGTACTTAGCCGTCGACAGCGTAATACGAGGCTTTGTGGAGAACAAACTCTTATTGTCGCCTCCCGGCAATAAGGCGACGCGGGACGAGTATGTCCAGTTTATTCAGCAGGTATCGAAAGCAGCACCCGGAAAACGCTTCTGCGACCTCTCCTACGAGGCGTGGATGGCGAATCAGAAAGAGCAGCCCGCCCATTGGGTGATGGCGGTTGGCGAAAAGTCGGAGTTTTGGGACGATTGCCGTGACAGGAAAATCGTGCGAGTCGGATGGAATGAACTCAATTCCAGCCTCGGCGGGCTGAACCAGCAAGAATTGAAGACCAAGTACGAACAGGCTTACGGTGACACGGACGACCTGAAGGGGATCCGCGACTTCGTCTTCGTGATGAAGCCAGGAGATCGCGTGTTCATCAAGAAGGGCAGAACCCGTATCATCGCCTACGGCGAGATTGCTGGTGATTATTCGTTCGATTCGTCTCTGGACACCTACCGCCACATCAGGTCGGCGACGTGGCTAAAGACTGGCCCTTGGGACTTGCCCAGTGGCATGATGAATCTTCCCATTAAGACGCTAACGCCTGTTACCGAACAACAACGGCTAAAGGAGTTACAGAATCTGATCGGATGGCAGTCCGAGGACGTTGATGACGGCGACGGGGTGCTCTCCATACCTAGGCTGAATGTCATTCTTTATGGACCGCCCGGCACGGGCAAGACCTACGAATTGCAACGTAAATACTTCCCCATGTTCACAGAGAAGAAGACCAAGACCCAGGAGCAGTACGCTCAGGAACTCGCTGCCGAACTTTCATGGTGGGAAACCGCGGCGGTGGTGGTGTATGACTTGAACAAGCCCAAGGTCTCGGTCAGCGAAATCCTCGCCCATCCCCTCATGGCGGCGAAGATCGGGCTGACGGACAACAAAAATCCGCGGGCTTCTGTTTGGGCCGCCCTGCAAATCCACACGAAGGAGGATTGTGCCTTGGTCAAGTACGGCCAGCGCAGTCCCCCGTTGTTCTTCGCCAAGGATGCCGACTCGATGTGGACGCTGGATCGCCAGATGCTTGAGAACGAGTTTCCCGACCTGGTGGATGTGCCGAGGAAACTGAAGTCGTTCACACCTGTCGAGTCCGAAGTTCGTCGCTACAGGTTCGTGACCTTCCACCAGTCGTTCAGCTACGAGGACTTCGTCGAGGGAATCAAGCCCATAGTTCGATCCGATGCCGACGTAGGCGAAGTCGTCAGCAAAGACGGCGGCGAGATTGCCTACGTCATCAAGCGTGGCGTTTTCCGGGAGTTGGCGGAGGAAGCTCGCAAGGATCCGTCGCACGGCTACGCCCTCTTCATCGACGAGATCAACCGGGGCAACGTGGCAAATATCTTCGGCGAGTTGATCACGCTGATCGAGGAGGACAAGCGGCTGGATGCCGGGGGGAACTTGGATCTTTCCGGGTGGACTGTGACCCTGCCGTACTCACGGCAACGGTTCGGTGTGCCAAGAAACCTTTTCATCATCGGCACGATGAACACGGCAGACCGCAGCATCGAAGCTCTGGACACGGCGTTACGTCGGCGGTTTTCGTTCATCCCAACCTACCCGAAGCCCGATCTGTTGCGGCAGTACCAACCTGATGGCTTTGGTGTGGACTTGGTGAGCCTGCTCAAGACGGTCAACGAGCGGCTTGAGGTCGTACTGGATAGAGATCACACTATCGGACATTCGTACCTTATGGCGGTCAAGGACTCGCCCGACCCCCTGGAAGGATTGCGTCAGGTCTTCGCCAGTGCCATCCTGCCACTGCTTCAGGAGTACTTCTACGGCAACCCCGCCCGCATTGGGATGGTTCTCGGCTCTGCCTTCGTCAGGAAACGTACCGCTCCTGCGACACTAGCGAAGGGGGACTGGGACACAGGCGATGCGGAGGAGAAAGAAGTCTACGAGATTTCTCCGCAGAAGGAATGGACTCTGTCGGCATTCCAGTCAATCTATGCGTGATCCCCTACAAGTCTTCGAGCATGACGTGGTGCGGGTGGGCGAGGGCGGTCTGACGCCTGGTCATTTTGACGCTCTTGTGAAGTTTAACCAGCGCCACGGCGATCGATTCTTCACAGTGCGGCACAAGGCCCTTCGCTTCGGCAGCTACGTTGGCGTCCTCCAGATCGGTCGCCTTACCATCGAGGTGCTACCGAAGACGGACAGGAAGGGCATCGAGGATAAGAACCTTTGGCGGAACGCCCTGGTCGGGATGCTGCGTTACTGCGGCTACCTGAAGGCACGGCTTCCCACCTGGGCGGAACTGCACCTGCAACGGACATCGCTGCTCGACCTGTACTTGGAGGCATTCTTTTCAGAGGCGGACGAAATCGTTCGCCACGGGTTGGCGAAGCGGTACCGCCGAAGCCGTGGCGACCTCGCCTCACTTAAAGGGCGGCTGGTGTTCGGTGAGCATATCGCTCGCAACCTCGTCCACAAGGAGCGGTTCTACGCCGACCATGACAAGTACGACTCGGACAACGACTTCAACCGGATACTGAAGAGGGCTACCGCCATCACGTCCGTCGTCGCGACAACGAGTACAATACGCAGCCAGGCTGCATACCTGAGCCACTTCTTCGAGACCGTCTCCGACGAGCCTATAGTGGAGGCGAGTTTCGACCGCCTGCGGTATGACCGCAAAACGGAACGGTATCGTCGTGCCATCGCCCTGGCGAGACTCATCATCCTGAACTATCAGCCCGACGTGCGGGCAGGTGGTCGGAACGTACTAGCCATCCTGTGTGACATGAGCGATCTGTTTGAGCAGTACGTATTCAGACGAGTTCGGCAGGCTGCAGCGAAGAAGCACGATATCGAGGTCAGAGGACAGAAGTCGCACCCGTTCTGGCGTTCAGATGGGGTGGCGCGACACATACGGCCCGACATCGAAGTACGGCTCGCCGGCTGTGTTGCGCCCGTCGTCTTGGATACCAAGTGGAAAGTCCCGAAAGAGCCGTACCCATCGGATGGCGACCTAAAGCAGATGTTCGCTTACGGCGAGAGGCTGAGAGCATCGCGGAGCCTGCTAGTCTACCCACGCACCGACGACCGGCAAGACATTGTCGGATTGTTCGAGGAGACCGACCAAGGCCAGACGAGGAGATGCGACATGCTTTTCATTGACCTGTTCGAGGGCGGGCGGCTTCGGCCCGACCTCGGGGACACTATTCTTGCGCGACTATAAAGGTGATGGGCAATGGCGTCGGTGTCCGTGGGAAGCTCTTACATCCTGCCACCAATATGGGGTGGGGGGGCTCACGTCGTTGAGCTAGGCGTGGAACCGGTTCTGCCCATGGATGTGCTGGGGCTCTACGTGGTCTTGCCCGAGATCGCCGTTGAGCGATAATAAACCATTTTATGCATAATAAACTTTGCGGTTGATTATGATGGTCATCGTTCGATCAGGATTCTTGTTGGGTTGAATGGCCTTTTCGATGGCGCGGGTGATATCGTTGCCATCTAAGAATGCCTTCACTTGAAGTTAATAAATCGAGGCTGCCTGCGTCCGCGCACCCGCTTTCAAAGCAGGGGCAGACGCCGACACCCCGACGCGAAAACGCTACTCCACTGGTGTCCCGCCGTCAAACCTACTTGCGAGCAAGGGGCGCAACCGCGATAGGCCTCAGTCTTTGCTTAGGTCACTCCAATTCACGCCAAACCGCGCCAGGTATTTCCGCAGGCGGTCCGAATCGTTCGCCAGCTTGCGCTCCTGGCGCGATACGGCAAAGAGCGTCCGGCCGGCTTCGGCCATATTTCGTGAGCGCCGGCAGACCCGCAGGACTTCGGCGAGTTGAACGCGGTCAAATAGGTCCAACTTGGCGACCACGGCAGCGCTTAACACCTCGTTGAGGATGTCGTCTGTTGGGCTGACTTCTGTGCGTGTCCACTTGCGGCGCAAGCGCGCGAGTTCGTCGGCGACGGTCTGGCGCGTAATACGGCCGCCGGGGGCTAGCGTCGCCATGCGGGTGATGGCGTTGTTCAAATCCCGGAAGTTGGCGGCCCATTTGGCTTCGTCGGACCGGGCGAAGGCGAGGAAATCTTCGCGCGCTTCTTTGCTGAAGCGGACCAGCTTGCCGCGCTTCTTGGCAAAGTGCTCCAGTTCATACTCGACGTTCGGGGCGATGTCCTCGGGCCGGTCCCGAAGGCCGGGGAAGCAAAAGGTCCACAGGTTGATGCGTTCAAGCAGGTCCTGACGGAATTTACCATCCTGGGCGTCGCGCTGAAGGTCTCGGTTGGTCCCGCAAATCAATTGGAAGTCGCTGCTGACTTCCTTGTCTGAGCCCATGGGGAAGAAGAGCTTCTCCTCGATGGCCCGCAGCAGCATGGCTTGTTCATCAGGACCCATCTCTCCGACCTCGTCCAGAAACAGCATCCCCTTGTCCGCTTCACGGAGTAGCCCGTTCCGGTCCTGAAGCGCACCGGTGAACGCACCCTTCTTGTGACCGAACAAGGTCGAGAGTGCCTGATCCCCGCGCAAGGTCGCGCAATTCACCTCGACGAAACTACCGCTGATCTGCCCCCGTGACTTCTTCAGTTCATGGATGCGCCGGGCGAGCAGGGATTTGCCGGCGCCCGTCGGCCCTGTCAGAAGCATCGGCTCCGTCGAGTGCATCGCCACCTGCTCGATTTCCTCGATCAGCTTGTTGAAGGCGGCATTCTTGGTTTCAATGCCGGATTTCAGATAGGAGATGTCGCTCTGGAGATCCTGCCGCACACGCGTGGCGATCCGGTCGTACTTCGTCAAGTCCAGGTCAATGATGTCGTAGGTGCCCGCATCGGCCTGCGCCTGTCCGTGCCGCTTGGGTGGCCCTGACTGGATCAGGCGGCCGGGGATGTAGCGTGCTTCGGTGAGGAGGAACAGGCAGATCTGGGCAACGTGCGTGCCGGTGGTGATATGGACGAGGTATTCCTCGTTCTCGGGGTCGAAGGGGTAGGCGCGGGCATAGTCGTGGAGCGCGCCATACACTTCCTCAAAGTCCCAAGGATGGTCGAAGTCCACGACATGGAGTACGACTTCCGTCTCCGGCGATACACTGCGGATATCGTCCCTGACGAGGTCAGCCAAGGTCTGGAAATTCTTCGAGTAAAGCAGCTCGAAGCGGTCGATCAGCAGGTCCTCTTGCTGGCAGAGGCTCACGGTGGGACGCCATTGACTCCAGCGGTCCCATTCATGCCCGCGGTCCAGCGTGGTCCCCAGCAGGCCAATTACAACGGTCTTCATGGCGGGATATCCTAGCGGATAGAACGCTAGATACAAGAATAGATATACGCGCTATTAGGTGCGGGTAGGACTTCAATGATTCAGGCCGTAAAATATCGCAAAACATTGTGCAATAGCATAAAGAGTAATTGTAAACCTCCGTAGTTGGTCTGTTGGCATGGCAGTTGCAATAGGAGTTGATGCTGATAGGAACTGGCCAGTGGCGCACGGCGGTCAGGATGGGGCCGTCGATAACGCCGTGCAGCATCAGGTCGATGCCGTGCGTACCACAAATGGGTTCTAACGAAGTGAGTGTCAGCAAAATGGTTAGCTCAACTGGCAGAGCAACGGAGTAGATCCGTCAGTAGCAGGTTCGAATCCTGCACCATGGATCCCGCCTCGGCGGGATCGAGAACCGCGCAAGCGGTGCAACACGGCCCGATGGAGAGAACGGATGTTTGCCCAGCTGTCGAATGGAGCAGGGCGGGCGAACGGGCCTCGTTCATGGAACTTGGTTTCCATGGGTGAGGTGAGGACGCAAGCCGGTGCCGGTTCGGTGGCAGCATGTAGGGATGCCCTGAAGCGCATGGATACCGCAGCGCAGATTTCTGTCGGCCCGGCGGGCGTGGCTGAAAGGTGGATTGGTCTTCAATCCGCTGATCAGACGCCCGCCGGAGGCGGCGGGGAGAGCGCTGCTCAAGTGCAGCTCCGCAGCCTGAGTGTGGTCGGCATGGCGTTCTCTCCAAAGGGCTCTTTTACCCGAACGACGGGGACGGCAGCCCAAGCAAAGCGGCGTTGAAGGAAAGAAAAAGAAACGGGAGGTGCAGCATGTTCATCATTGGTAGCACGAAGATTCGAACCTACGAGAAGGGTCTCTACTTCCGGGACCGGGAGTTCAAGGGCGTCCTACCGACCGGCCGTCACTGGTTCTTTGACCCGTTCAACAAGGTCAAAGTGGACGTGGTCTCCCAGCGCAGTCCGTGGCTTTTCCACAAGGATCTGGACGTGATCGTCAAGTCCGGGGCACTGAAAGAGGAGGCCGTCACGCTGGACCTCAAGGACTACGAGCGTGCCCTGGTCTGGATTGACGGACGCTTCGACCGCATTCTGGATGCCGGCCAGTACCTCATCTGGGCGAAGTTCTGCAAGGTGGTGGTCGAGATCGTTGACGCACGCCTGGTGCTGTTCGAGCACAAGGATCTGAACGTCATCCTGAAGTCGAAGGATGTCGCGAAGGTACTCGACGTGTTTACGGTCGAAGAGGGGCACGTCGGCGTCTACTTCAAGAACGGCGAGTATGTGAAGACACTGGCTCCGGGCCAGTATGCGTCGTGGATGAAGGTCGGGGCGGTGAAGCTGTACGCCATCGACATGCGCGAGACGGTCCTGGACGTTGGAGGTCAGGAGATCATGACTTCCGATAAGGTCACGCTGCGCATGAACGCGCTGGTGACCTACAGAGTCACGGATGCCCGTAAGACGGTTGAGCTGGTCAACGACGTTAGCCAGGCGCTGTACCGCGAGGCGCAACTGGCTCTGCGCGCCGTAATCGGCACCCGCGAGCTGGACGCACTGCTGGCGGACAAGACCGTGGTGGCCGGTGAGCTGGAGACCATTATCCGGCGCCGGGCCGAGGAGTTTGGCATCAAGGTCATCAGCCTCGGCATCCGCGACCTGATCCTGCCGGGCGAGATGAAGGCGCTGCTGAACAAGGTCATTGAGGCCAAGAAGGCTTCGGAAGCCAACATCATCTTCCGCCGGGAAGAGACGGCGGCGATGCGGAGCCAGGTGAACACGGCGAAGCTGCTGCAGGAGAATCCGTCCCTGATGCGGATGCGGGAACTGGAGGTGCTGGAGAAGGTTGCCAGTTCCTCGGAACTCAAGGTCGTACTGGGCGAGAAGGGACTAGCTGACCGCATTGTAAACATGATCTGAGGTGAAGGGGGAGCCGGGCCCAACCCCGGCTCCCCTGGCATCCGAATCAAGGCTCTTTGCGCTTGGCTGCGGTGTGGTTATGTCATCGACTGAATAAATTGGACAGCGTATCGTTCGCCAAAATAAGTGAGCAAACATGATCACGATTGATGGTTCATTCGGAGAGGGTGGGGGGCAGATACTCCGCACGTCGCTTGCGCTGTCGCTGGTGACCGGTAAACCGTTTTGCATGGAGAACATCCGGGCGAACCGGAGCAAGCCGGGCCTGCTCCGGCAGCATCTGACGGCGGTGAATGCGGCCGCTGAGATCAGCGGTGCCCAAGTGGAGGGCAACTCCATCGGAGCGCTGAAGCTCTCGTTTGTTCCCAAGGTGGTCAAAGCGGGTACCTATCACTGGGCCATTGGCACGGCGGGCAGTACGACACTCGTTCTCCAAGCGGTACTGCCCTGCCTGCTGACGGCAGGTGCGGCGTCGGAACTTGTCCTGGAGGGCGGAACGCACAATCCGCACGCGCCCTCGTTCGATTTTCTGGCCAAGGCGTTTCTGCCGGTCATTGAGCTCATGGGTCCTAAGGTAACGGCCAAACTGGAGCGTCCGGGTTTCTATCCGGCCGGCGGCGGCAAGTTCACCGTCTCCATCGAGCCGGCGAAGACGCTTGCGCGTGTGGATTTGATGGAGCGCGGTGAAATTCTTCGGCAAGAAGGTGTGGGGATAGTGTCCCAGCTTTCGCGCAGGATTGCGGAGACGGAACTGGCCATTTTACAGGACAAGCTCGGCTGGGCAGCGGAGTGCTTCAGAGTCGAGTCCGTTTCGGACCCGCGTGGCCCAGGAAACATCCTGATCTGCATGATCGAAAGCCAGCATATCACGGAAGTCTTCACCGGCTTCGGTGAGCGTGGCGTCCCGGCAGAGCGGGTGCCGTCGCCCACGATTGAGGAGGTGCGGGAATATCTGGCGGCCGGCGTGCCCGTGGGGCGGCATCTTGCGGATCAACTGTTGATCCCCATGGCGCTGGCGGGTGGTGGACAGTTCCGCACGTTGCCGCCGACGCGGCATACGCTCACCAACATCGAGGTGCTCAAAGAGTTCCTCGATGTGGAGATCACGGTAACGAAGGTGGATCGGTTGGTGTGGGACATTGTTATTTTGGGGAGATGAGTTATGAAGTCGCGAGAATTGCAGAACTTGGGCGTTCCCAAGGGCGAGTCCATCGGACTCGCGCTGGAGGCCATTAGCGCGGTGATGAAGACCGGCATGACCAGGGACGAAGTGCGGGCGAAGATCCTGACCGTTGCCGGGAAGCCCGAGGACTATGTGAGCGATCCGGTCTTCGGAAAACTGGCCGCATGCATGATCAAGTCCGCCACGGCGCGGGCCAGATTCGAGCAGCGTGCGGCGGCTGCGCCGTATCGCAGATGGGGCACGGACATGGATGCCAAGTCCATCCAGCAGATGGACAACGCCTGTAACCTGCCGGTTTCCGTGGCGGGTGCCCTGATGCCGGATGCCCACGTAGGCTATGGGTTGCCGATTGGTGGCGTGCTCGCCACCAAGGGTGCCGTGATTCCGTATGCGGTCGGCATGGACATTGCCTGCCGCATGAAGATGACTGTCTTCGATCTGCCCGTATCGGCCATTCGCAGCCAGGAAGAACACCTCAAGAAAGTTCTGGCGGAGGCGACCTGCTTCGGTGTGGGTGGAGGATTTTCGCCCCGCAAGGATCATCCTGTGATGGATGAGGATTGGACGTTCAGCAAGGTGACACGGCAATTCCGGGACAAGGCTTCGTACCAACTGGGGTCGAGCGGATCGGGCAACCATTTTGCCGAGTTTGGCACCTTGACGCTCAAACAGGATGACCTGGGCCTGAAGGCGGGCGTCTACTGTGCATTCCTCAGCCACAGCGGCAGCCGCGGAACCGGCGGCATGATCGCCACGCATTACAGCAAGCTGGCCATGGAACTGCACCCCGAACTGCCCCATGAACTGATGCAGCTGGCCTGGTTGAATTTGGATAGCGAGGCCGGACAAGAATACTGGCGGGCCATGGAGTTGATGGGCCGCTATGCCGCCGCCAATCATCTGTTGATTCACCGCGCGGTAGCAAAGCTGCTCGGGGCTAGCGTGCTGCTGGATGTCGAGAACCACCACAATTTTGCCTGGAAGGAGACGCACTTCGGCGAGGAGGTCATCGTACATCGCAAGGGCGCGACTCCCGCGGGCAAGGGCGTGTTGGGCATTATTCCCGGGTCGATGGCTACTCCAGGCTACGTTGTGCGTGGCAAGGGTGTGGCGGAGTCTATGAACTCCGCGTCGCACGGCGCGGGCAGACGGCTGAGCCGCACGGCGACGAAGAACACCTACACGTGGAACGACGGGAAGAAATTCCTGGCCGAGCATGATGTCGTGTTGATCTCCGCCGGTCTCGACGAAGTACCCATGGGCTACAAGGACATTGAGTCGGTAATGGCCGCCCAGAGCGATCTGGTCGATACCGTGGCGCGCTTCGATCCGAAACTCGTCAAGATGGCGCCAGAAGGCGAACAGCCGGAGGATTAAATATGGCGAAGGATTTAGTTATCTTCATAGGCATTCAGGCAACTGGGAAGTCCACGTTTTACAGGGAACGGTTCTTCCGAACCCATGTGCGCATCAATCTCGATATGCTGCGGACACGGCGCAGGGAGGAACGGCTCTTCAATGCTTGCTTGGAAGCCGGTCAGTCGTTGGTCATCGACAATACCAATTGCACCCAGGCAGACCGTAGCAGGTACATCGCGCCAGCCAAGGAAGCCGGCTTTCGAGTGGTGGGTTACTACTTCAACTCAAGTATTGAAGATTGCCTCCGCCGAAATGGCGAACGCCCCGCAGATGAGGTCATCCCTGAGGGTGGTCTGTTCGCTACACATGGCAAAATGGAACTGCCCTCGCAAGCGGAGGGCTTCGATGAGTTATTCTACGTGAGGATCGGCCCGCATCATACGTTTGTCGTTGAGGCGTGGCGTGATGATGTTTGATGAGGCCACTGTTTCTCAACGCGACGCAGAGGGAATCATCAACTCAGGCTCGGCCGCGCCGGCTACTAATCTTTGACCTGGGGTTCGGTTTCTTGCACTTCTTGGAGGTCGGGGAGCTAGGCGGTATGACCCGCTGGTCGGTTTTGGAGTCTTTACCATCGTGGCTGCCGCCATAAAGTATGGTCAGGCCTGCGTCCACCTCCCGTTGGGCCTGACCGCTGGCCACATATTCATCCCATTCTGCACGCGCGGCACGCAATCCTGCTTTGGTGAATACCAATTCGGTTTTACCTCCGCATTTCTTGAGCCGAAATTTGGACCGTACCCCTTCGCTTTTCTTCTCTGCGTTGACACTCATAGACGCCGGAGACGTGGAGAGGGAGCGCTGGTCCAGAATCTCACGCAAGCTGGGGAAGTGACCTTTTATCTTTGCGCAATGCTGGATTAATTGCCTACCTCTTGGCGTCAGGTTCCCGTCTGGACCGAGTCTGGGATAAATGACGATCCCGTTCGGCAATTTGATCCGGCGTGGCACGAATGGTTTCGCAGCTTGGACCTCAACTGATTTCATTCGCCCCTTTCTCTCCTGTAACATTATCGAGTTCATTATTATCGGATTGCATCACAGTTTCGCAGAAAAGTCGGTCGAGTTCGCCCACATCGGCGCGCGTCCCTGGTAGCATGTCTTCAGCGACCGCCTCCAGCCGCGGCATTTCCTGGTCGAAAAACTCATGGAATATCGGCACACGCGGTCCCTCGTCCAGTTCAACGCCAGCGACCTTCTTGGCGAGCAACTCTTCGATGGACGCACGCAGCGGGCCGGGCTCGGTGACGCGGTCAACCAGGGTGCTAAATTCCATGGGCACCGGGCCGAGCCCGCGTTCGATCCAACGGCAGGCCAATAGGGGCCGCAACACATAGAAATACTTTTTCACCCAAACGGTCTCGCCCTTCAAATATACGCGAATGTTCCCCTTCGCCATGTGGTGATAGTGGTAGATGCACTGCTTTGGTGAGTAGTAGCGAGGCAGCAAGGCGCGCAAACGTGCGGCAAAGGTGGCCTCCTGCCGATAGATGATGCCCGCTTGCAGCCATTCTAGCAGCGGCGGATTGGACTTGCGAAACAACCCCAGTGCCTTGCGGAGATCCCAGCCGGAGAGGTCAATCTTGTTTTCCAGCGAGCGCTCGATAACGTCCCGGCGGTCCGCAATGGATAAATACCAGTTGAGCCGATGCACATAGATGAAGCGCACGTCATAATCGCTGTCGCGGGACGGGAATCCCCAAGCGCGGCTGCCCGATTCGCAGGCAAACAGCACGCGCACATGCTGCTCGGCTTCAACCGCAGCCAGGCGCCGACGGATTTCTGTTTGGGTTGCGTCATCAATCATGATGGGCTTCGACTTTCCGTCTCCAATTCGAACAGCGCCTTTTCCATATCAGGCAGACTCCAGAAATATGTGCTATCCGCGGTTTCGGCTGGCACCGACTTATAAAGCGAAACGAACTGACGCAGCGTGGCGATGATTTCCTCGGTGTATTGACGGTGATCGAAAACAAACACGTGGCAGGGCAGGATGCTGTACGCTTTCCAGACCGTAAGCTTCTCTTCAGTGACAACGATGACTCCTTTATTAATCCTTGCGCAGCCGGGTTCCCCACAATCGCAGCTGAAAATGTAAAATTCATCATCGCGGAAACAGGATCGCGCCAGAGCGACCAGATCAATGGCATGGCCGGACACTTTCTCGCCGTTCACCATAATTGTAACGGATAACGAGCTTTCTGTGGCAACGCCGTCAACAGGCGCTCCCAACATATGGCGCAATATAAATTCATCGGGTGTCATGGCCGGGAGTGTATCGCCCGGCTTGACGACCGAGATGTTCAATTCAAGCCGGCTGATCTTGCCCTTCACAAGGTGTGCAATGTCCTGAACAGTTTTCCCTCGCAGCAGGAGCGAGTGCCATTCAGCGGTGTTAGCTTTTAGCGCGTGTTCGAGTTCGTCACTGCCCCAATACCTGAAGGCGGTTCCTTGGCCGACTGGTGACATATTCACGCGCACCACGAAAGGCTCGGCATCCATTGCACGGGCTGTATCGAGAAGTACCAGCGGCAGGGGACCTGTACCGACTTCCTCCTCCTCGGCATGTGTCACTCGCACATAGACGAGGTACTTCTTCGCCCCCATTTCGCCATACACGAGCGTCTTGCAAGGGATACCTACCATATGCTGTGGCTTTATCCGGCAACGGTGGAAGGCTCCACCCCCCGCGATCAAAGCCCAGTACAAATCATCATCGGTTAGTTCACCGTTCGGATCGTAAAGGCCCGATTTGAAATCCGTACTCATGATTTGTCAGTATTTTTTGAAACGCGAACATTACCATACGGTTCCGGCCACTTGGCTGCGAGTGCATTCCACAATGACGGCTCATCATTATCGACGATGGGGTCACGGCGGAAATAGGCGTCGTCCCATGCATCTCCCCAGTCCATGGGATGCTTGTCAGAATAACACCTCAGGGATGGGTCCGCGCCCAGAGACAGCAAGTGTTCAACTACTTCCGCGGTTCCATTTAGACAAGCTTCAGAGAGAGGTGCCCTCTCATCCGGGGGCGCCCAATTTACTGCCGCCCCAGACCCTACAAGCAGATCTATTACGCGGATGATTTCCTCTGGACTGGGCCCGGGATGCTCTTTCACGGCACACGCATAGTCCCTCTCATTATTCAGAGAAACCCTGTCGGCTCGCTTGTAGGTAACGACCTGTGTCAGTGCTGTTCCTCTGCCGTCAGGGCTAATTGCATTGGGGTTTGCACCCGCGGCCAACGCTACTTGTATCGCGGCAACGTCAAACGCTTCCAGCGCCTCGAATAGTTGCCGGTCCACTTCGGAAAGCGGCTTCTTGACCTGGGGCCAGTTCAACAGGACTAATTCTGGCAGTGACAATTCAGCGAGCAAGCTTGCGGCAAGTTGGCGGTCACACTTGCGGGGATGTTCATCAAGGGGGTAGGGCTTCCCGTCCCGGAATATTGCTATGGCTTCGTCTTGGGTGGCCCTGTCGATCAAGGGTTTATCCAAGACAAGCACGAGTTCGCCCGGAGCATGCCATGTTTCTGGCGATACCTTTTCGCGCAGGTTCATCGAGCACGATTCACCTATTGCAATATCGCCATGTTCGGCCAATTCCCAAAAGCGAGTCTGCAACCAATATGCCGCCGCTTCATCCAGATGGTCGGGAAAGACCAGTCGCCGTTCACCGACTAGCGGACCATCTGTGACCAAATGCCGGGCGAAGTCGGGGTAGTAGGCGTAAACATCCTTCAATGCTTGGGTGTAGATTCTCGCGGCATATTCAACAAATAGAGGGCGTATGCGCACATCAAACTCTACCTGCGTGTTTTCCCACTTGATGGAGTGGGTGCTGGATACCTCAAATCGATCTTCGGTGTCTTGAAGCTGACAGCGCGCGAAACCGGCCATCTGCTGAGTTTCTGAATCAAGCCAACCACGGGCAGAGTCAATGCGCCTACATTTCGACATCTGATCGAAACTGAATTGCCGTCGCCACATGAAGGCTTCCCGCTGGTTCATTGTCTCCTCCGTACCAAGTTGCAGGCCTCATGGTAGGCACGGTTTTTCATCTCTAAGCCGCGGCCGAAGAGTGCGCCGGCCATGCGGTTGC
The DNA here is from genome assembly GCA_903912445.1 of uncultured Lentisphaerota bacterium. Lineage (GTDB taxonomy): Bacteria > Verrucomicrobiota > Kiritimatiellia > CAIQIC01 > CAIQIC01 > DP16D-bin41. The sequence continues at coordinate 2,156 of CAIWHP010000146.1, read as the reverse complement.
CATCACCGCGCAGGCCATACCGTCGGAAGTGGTCATAGTAGTCGGTGACGCCATTGTAAGCCGCCCACAGCGTACCTTCGACTCCCGGCAATTGCGTGCCGGGACCTTCCTTGAATTGCTGGAAGCATCCGTCACGATCAGCCCTGACCCAGCGCGGTAGTGCCATCTTGCCCTTGGTAGGTGCGGGATGGGCTATCACAGCGTTGAGATAGGCGTGAACTTCAGCGTCGTCGAGTTCCCGGCGCAGCATGGCCTGACATACCTTTTCCATACGCGTGTAGGCTTGGTTGACGGCGCGTAGCACCTCCGCGGTTTCCGTCAGGTGTTGCTTGAGAGTGCGGTTGTGCTGTGCCCGGAGGAAGGTCTGGCCGGTGGAGAGGGCTTGCGTAAGCGTGTTCTGACAGACCACTCGAACCCCCGTGATGGTGATCCGCACGGCCGAGCGGCCATCATGCCCCGTACTCAGCAGGACGTACTTCTCGACGCTGTCACCTTCCATGATGGTCATGAGCCCGGGCAGCTTGGCCAGCAACCAGATGTTTTCACCCTGGCCCAAGGCGCCGGCTGTGTGGTAAATCGCCGCGTCCTTTCCGACAATGGCATCGAAGAACGCGAAGGCTTCACGGTTCTGGAGAATCTCATAGCCCTGACCCACAACGCCGAAAATCGGGCAAGCCGGCTGGCCCCAGCGGTCGGATGGGACAACCGCCATGCATCCAGCCGCAGGTAAAATCGTGTTGCCCTCGACGGCATAGAGAGGGACTTTGCGCACATCCCAATCCAATCCCGCTGCCTTGATCGCTTCGGCCGAGGTCGCAGGTTGGTTGAGCTTGGTCCCCAGTTCATGCCAGGGGACTTCGCCCGTGTACATCATGCAATCTTTTCCATTCCGGTTGGCGATATTGTGTGACATGGCACACCTCCTTCACATGGTAAACTCGCGAACTTCTCTGACCACCTGCAGAATAGCGTGCTCTGGCGCGTCCTTGATCTGCCGGAGCAGGTCGGCGAAGAGTTGCGGCCGCTTCAGGATGATGCTGCGCACCTCGGCAGAAACCTTCCCTGCCAGCGCCAGTAACACGTCCGCATCCACCTCCAACACCTTGGCCAGCCGGATGATCGTCTCTTCCGAGGGAGGCTTGACCTCTTCCCGCTCGATCTTGCTGATGTACGACGGCTGGATGTCCAGCATCGCCGCCAGCTTGCGGACGGAGAACCCGCCGCGTTGCTTAGCCAATTCCACGCGCCGCTGCCGCACATACTTGCCAAAGGTCTCATTCATGATGACTGTATATTAAACGATATACTTTGAAAGTCAAGCACCTCCTATTCAAGGGGGCCAATGATTTTAATGGTAGTTTTGCGTTCGCAACTAATTATAGTGTGAAAGGGTAAGTTGAGCGCGCTCGGTTGGGGCATCATCGTCGGTTACGAGTCCACGGGGAGGCTGACCAACCTGCCGACGGTTCTGCTGGCCGCGGGCTCGCTGACCAACCTGGAGTACTTCTACAGCATGGATGCGCTCACCTGGCTGAGCCTGCAGCCCGCGCTGCAGCAAGGCCCGGTGCAGCTCAACAGCCTCTGGCTCGGCATCCCCATCAACGGTACCCCCGTCGTGCCCAGGATCAGGGAAATACAGCTAACACGCGCGAAAAACTTCGCTCATCCTGCACCTGTGTTGTGCGGATCGGTCAATACCCCGGAGAGGTCTCGGCGGCGTGCATGGCGGAACCAATTTGGCCTCCTTCGTACTCATGCTGGCTGCTGTGCTTGCGGTTGCGCGCGTGTTTAGCCGTCCTCGTCTCTGCGCGCAAGTTTGCAGCGGATTTGCACCGGGGATGAGGAGGAGCGATGGAACATCAGTTGTTGCCGACGCGGCGCTGTTGTCTGCGCCCATGCGTAGTACTTAGTCCTACTCTGTATTAGGACACATATTGAGACGGATCTGCTTGACGGCGAAGGCTTCGCTGCGTATTCGAATACACTCGTATGGATTTTTATTCACCAGTGCTGAGGCACCAAGACCCATTCACCGGGGATGCGTGTTTCTTTTCTGCGTTGTCTTTGGTCACGGCCGTGCCACACCGCCCGCAAGGTCATGATTGTGGTTACTTGTCAACGTTTACGGACGGCACTATTAACGCAAGCCAAGAAAG
>CAIWHP010000145.1 GCA_903912445.1 uncultured Lentisphaerota bacterium | reverse complement strand
GGGGTGATTCAAGCCGGCCATTGAAGTTTAGCACTTCGCCCGGTTTGGTTTTCAAATCGCGGCTGATCTTGCCGTAACGCAGGTGCATCGGTTGCCCGAGTTGCGAACGAATCGTGGCACGAGTGATCGCGCCGGCTTGCCATTCCAAATCCACCACGAATCCGCCGCGCGCACGCAGGCCCGTGACTTTGCCTTCCGGCCACGCGGCGGGCAGCGCAGGCAGCAGCTCCACGCGAAATCCTTCCTCCCAGTTGCCGCGATGGCTTTGCAGCAGCATCTCGCCGACAGCCGCGGTAAAGCCGAAATTGGCGTCAATCTGGAATGGCGAATGGGAGGCGAACAGGTTGTCGTAAACGCCGCCGCCGCCTTTATAGACGACTTTGGTGGTTAGGCAGGGACGGAGAATCTCCCGGAACCGCACGTGCGCCGCGTCGCCGTCGAGCAATCTGGCCCACAACGCGGACCGCCACGCTGTGCCCCAGCCGGTGTTGTTGTCGCCCCGGATTTTGAGGGCGCGCTTCGCGGCGGTCGCCCACTCCGGCGTGTCCGACGGATGAATCGCCCGCCCTGGATAAAGCGCGAACAGATGCGAGACGTGGCGATGGCCCGCCTCCGCAGTGGGCCAGTCGCCCGGCCATTCGCGAATCGCACCGTCCGTGCCGACGGTCACCTGTGGCGCGAGGCGCGCGAGTTTGTCGGTCAGTTCGGCGACAAGCGGCGCGTCAGTTTTCAGCAGGCGCGCCGCCTCGATGGTGTTGACGAACACGTCGAGGGCCACCTGCTGGTCAATCGCCGCACCCGCGCACTGGCGATAGGTTTTTCCATCCGTATAACGGAAACCGACCTCCGGCGACAAGCTGGGGGTGACAACCAGTTTCCCGTCCGATGATTCTGCCAGCAAATCGGCGAGGAAGGTGGCGGCATCTTTCATGATCGGGAACGCGCGGTTGCGCAGGTAGTCGAGATCGCCGCTGAAGAGGAATTCGTCGTAGAGATTGTTGGCCAGCCAGCCGGCCGCGCCGGGCCAGAGCCAGCGTGGTTCGGCGTAGCCCCACGGGTTGGTGTAGATATTGACGAAAAAGCCGCGCGCGCGGAAGTTGCGTTGCGCCGACTGGCTGCCGGGCCGACGGAGGAAATCGACATAGTCCACGAACGGCGGGAAGCTCTCGGGCAGATTCGCGACGCCGGCGGGCCAGTAATTCATCTGGAGGTTGATGTCCGTGTGGTAGTCGGAATCCCACGCCGGTTTGGTGGAGCCGTTCCAAAGCCCTTGAAGATTGGCAGGCATTCCCCCTTGGCGCGAACACGCGATCAACAGGTATCGGCCATAATGGAAGAGCAGCGCTTCGAGCTCGGGATCGCCACCTTTGCCCTTCGCGTAGGCGGCAATGCGGCGGTCGGTGCTGAGTGCCGCGCGCTCGGGCTGGGCCGGCAACTCCAGGCGGACGCGGTCGAATAACGACTGGTAGTCTGCCAGGTGCTGCGCCTGCAACTTGTCCCACCCATTGGCCAGCGCGGTGGTGAGGCGATCAGACGTTTCCCGGTCGAGGTCCGCCGGTCGTCGGCAAGTCGGCCAGTTCATCGCGTAATCCGTGGCCGCCGTGAGCAGCAGCAGAACCGAGTCGGCTCCTTCAATGACGAGCCCGTTCGTGTCTTGCCGAGTGGTGCCGCCCATTGCCTGGACTTGAAGACGCGACTGATACGCCATGCCGCTTTCGGCCATGGTTCCCGAGAGGATCAACGTGAAATCATCGGGCGCGTTGATGACGGCATTCTCTTGGGCCGGAATCAGTCGGATGCGGGTGTGAATCTTGCCGGGTTGATTAGCCGTCAAGCGCAGCGCGATGACCTGAGCCGGATGGCTGGCGAAGAGTTCGCGGGTGAAGTTCACGCCGTTCAGCCGGTAGCTCACGCGGGCGGTGGCGGTGGCGAGATCCAGTTTGCGCTGGTAATTCTCCGGCTCCGCAGCGTGGTCTGGAAAATCGAGGAGGAGGTCGGCGAGTGGCTGGTAGGCGCCAAAGTGGTCCCGTTTGCATTGGGCGCCTTTTCCGCTTGTCTCCGCGATTTTGCCCTCCGCGAGGAGCCGGCGTATCTCCGGCATGTCCGCGGCCATCTTGGGATTGAAGGCATCCTCCACCTTGCCGCTCCAAAGTGTGTCCTCGTTGAGCAGCAGACGCTCGGTCTTCACGCCGCCGAAGATCATGGCGCCCATACGTCCATTGCCAACCGGCAGCGCCTCGGTCATCCAGTTGCTGGCCGGGCGGTCATACCAGAGTTGCGTGTCGCTGACGGAGGGTGCCGGAGCGGTTTGAACCGACAAGACGGAAGCGGAAAGCGGGGTGAGGGAGACGATGAACCGCGCGATCAGGGAATTCTTCATAGGGGAGGACGGGCCGCGCCGGGTTTCATCGGCCGGAGAACAGTTCGTCGTCCACGGCGACGCTGTAGTCGCGAAGGCGGAAGTAGGTCGCTCTGCCTTCGGAGTTGGGAAATTCCGTCAGCGTCAGCTCGTAGTCGGCTTTCTTGCCCAGCCCGAAACCGGCTTTCCACATCTGCACGCCACAGCCCAGCCCGTCAGGGCGCACTGCCGTGTTTCGCACCGGCTCGCCGAGCGAGTCCGGATTGAGCGCGAGGTAACCGAGCTCGGTGCCGTCGAGCTTGGCCAGCGCCGGGTTTTGCGCCGGATCCAGACAGAACACCTGCGGGCCACGCATCACGGCGACCCGCCCGGCTTGGCGTTGGCGTCCTTTCACGAGCCGCCAGGCCATCGGCATCTCCAATCGCACCTCATCGCCCGGCTGCCACTCGCGCCGTACCGCAAAAAAGGCTCCCGATTTGACCGCGCCGTCCGCCGGCTGGCCGTTGACGGTCACGCTCGCCTGCGTGGCCCACGAGGGGATGCGCAGGCGCAACGTGAAGACCGTCGGTTTCTCTGGATCCACGCTGAGGCGCACGCGACCGGTGTTCGGGTAGTCGGTTTCCTGGCGAAAGGTGGTGGAATTGATGGTGGCCTGCGCTGGAGCGTACAGGTTCACCGTGACGCCGTCGTTGGCGCGGTAGAACACAAACGCCGGCAGTTCGGCGATGATGCGCCGGAAGTTGCACGGGCAGCAATAGGTGTCGGTCTTCCAATAGACGCGGTTGCCCTCCAGCGGCGCGAAGTACCGCAACCGCCGGCCATCGGGCGATTGCGACGCGAACAGCGCGTTGAAGATCGTACGTTCCATCAGATCGCCCATGCGCGGGTCGGCCTTAAGGCGGAGCAGGCTGTCGTACACGCGGAGCTGATACGCCAGCGCGCACGCTTCGCCCACGTCGCCGCGGGCATCCTGATCGTCATTCCAGATCTCGCACTGGCCGGCGCTGCCCGTGACGAGCGCGCCGTCGTGGCGCGTCATGAAATCGAGCGCGCGCTGCGCCGGGGCGAGCAGGTGCGCGGATGGCTGGAGCCGGTGGAGTTCGAGCTGCGCGAGACTGCGCGCCATGTAGGCATACACGTGGCCCTCGATGCCCTGCCGGCGGCCGATCACGATGCCGAGATCCCATTGCGGCAACGCGCGCGTCTGGGTGACGAACCGCAGATACGCCGCGTCGCCGGTAGCCCGATGCAGGGCGAGCATGGTGCGCTCGATGCCGGTGAACGCGACGTGCGGCGCGACCTCTCCGCCGCGCCCCCACTCCGGCGGCAGCACCGACCAGTGCCTGATGAGGTAATCAGCCGCTTGGCGCGCGGCGGCGAGCGACGGCGCTGCGCCGAAATACCGGTGGTCTTCGAGCAACGCCCAGATGAGGTAGCCCAGCTCGTGCACGTCCCAAACCGTCTGGATGCGTTTCGCCGGT
>CAIWHP010000144.1 GCA_903912445.1 uncultured Lentisphaerota bacterium | reverse complement strand
CGGCCCGCGCCGTCGCGGGCCAGGAACCAGAGCAGGAGCGCACCGTAGTTGGCCGCCAGCGCCAGCGCGAGCACGATCAGCCAGGCGCGGAAGTGGACCTTGGGCGCGACGGCGGCATGGTTGGCGAGCACCAGCGCGCAGGCCAGCGCCAGCCCGCCGCCGAAGAGGCGCGCGCGCCCGGAATAGCCGCGGAACTGCCGCCGCTCCTGCAGCGCGTCCCGCATCTGCCGCACCTGTGTCAGCGCATCGTGAAGGTCCATGATTCCACCCGCATTCTGACGTTAGCACAAAGCCCTTTTTCCTGCAAAGGAAGAAGGGCCGCAGGAGCGCGAACGGGGCGTGGATATGCTGATGGATGGCGAAGCACGGTGCTCCGGTCCGGCCGCCGTGTGCCCGCCGTCAGACCGTTCCAAGCTTTGGGAAAAGTGCGCCTGGCGGTTCCAAGGTCTGGAAAAGTCAGCCGGCCGGCGCGGGGCGCGGGGCGTTGACGAGGCTGACGGCGGTCGGGGCGACCAGGACGATGCCGGCGGCGGCGAACTGCTGCAGGATGGCGAGGTTCACCTTTTCGCTGAACGCCATGTAGGCCCACTGGTCGGCGGGGTGATACCAATACAGCGCCTGTAGCGTGAGCGCGCTGCTGGTGATGTCGCTGAAGTGCACGCGCGGGGGCAGGTCGGGCAGCTGGCCTTCGTGGTTGTGCAGCACGTCCTTCAGGATTGCCAGCGCGCGCTGCATCTTGGCGGGCGGCGTGTCGTCGGGCAGCGAGAGGGTGATGACGCGGCGGATGCTGCCGCGCTTGCCGATGTTGACGATGGTCTTGTTCGCCAGCTCGCCGTTGGGCAGGGTGGCGAGGAAGCCCTCCACCGTCCGCAGGCGCGTCGAGCGGAACCCGATGTGTTCGACCGGCCCTTCGAGCCCGTCCACGCGGATCACGTCGCCGGCCTCGAACGGCTTGTCGGCGAGCAGGACCATCGACCCGAAGAGGTTCTTGAGCGTCTCCTGCGCGGCGAGCGCGATGGCGAGGCCGCCGACGCCGAGGCCGGCGATGAGCGACGAGGGCGGCTTGCCGCTCAGCTGCGTGGCGATCTGCAGCAGCGTCAGCAGCACGACGACGACGCGCAGGCTGTTGCGGACCAGCGGCACGAGCATCTGGTTGGTACGGCTGTTGTGCTGGCCCAGCTGCTGGAACCACGCGCTGGCCACGTCGGTCAGCTGATAGGCCAGCCAGGCGAGCGCGAGCGTGGTCAGGAGGCTGCTGATGGTGCCCAGCAGTTCCATGCCCTGCGCGTCCAGGTTCAGGAAGCCGATGCCGGCCTTGACGCCCAGCACCAGCAGGATGAAACCCGTCGCGCGCGCGCCGGCCTTGAGGGTGGCCGCCAGCGCCGGCCGCGCCGCATGCTTCGCGGCCACGGCCAGCAAGGCGCGGCGCACCAGCCAGCCCACCAGGACCGCCGCCAGCAGGCAGATGGCCAGCGCCGCAAACCGCCACGCTTCGTTCATCTGGACCAGGGCGGCCACTTCCGACCACAAGGCTTTCAACCATCCGTTCATGTTGGTCCTCTCACTCCGGTTTCTTGCCGCCGAAGGCGAAGAGCTGCGTATAGGTGCGGATGAACAGCACGCCGCCGGCGACGGCGGGCGTCGCAAAGCTCTTCTCGCCGAGCGCCAGGCGGGCGGGCGCCGCGAACTTGTCGCCGGCGTCCAGCAGGAGCACGTCGCCGGTCTTGCTGACGTTCAGCACGTGGCCGTTCAGCGCGATCGGCGAGCTGTAGAACGCGCCTTCGACCTTCTCGCGCCAGAGCAGCTCGCCGGTCGCCGCGCGCAGGCAGGCGACCTGCCCGTTGTCGCCCCAGAGGATCAGCTTGTCGCCGATGACCAGCGGCGAGGGCACGTAGGGCAACGGTTTCGGCAGCGCATAGGCGAGCTCGGGCTTCGGGCCGGGCCGCACGGCGATGAGCTCCGCGCCCATGCCGCCGCTGCCGGCGATGCTGATGACCAGGCCCGCGCCGCAGACCGGCGAGCCGACGCAGCGCCGGGTGAAGCCCTTCTCCGTGGTCCAGTTGATCTTGCCGGTGGCCACGTCCACGCCCGTCAGCCCGTTGGCGGAGTTGGCGCAGACCAGCTCCGTCGCGCCGCCGGCGAGGTGGCGCAGGCTCGGCGTCGCAAACGCCGCCTGGCTGCTGCGCCGGTCGAGCTGCCAGCGCGTTGCCCCGGTCTTGCGGTCGAGCGCGATGACAAAACTTTTGCCGGCCACTTTCGGCGCGCCGGGCTTGTTGTAGTTTTGCGGCGTTTCCTTGGGATTGTCCTGGTCGTTGGCGAGCACGACGAAGTCGCCGACGATGAGCGGCGAGCTGCCGCTGCCGTGGTTGCAGACGAACGGCCCGAGCGGGCGCCGCCAGACCTCGCCGCCCGCGTTGTCGAGCGCGACGACCAGCACCTCCTCGGGGGTGGTCCAGGTGACGACGACGCCGTCCGCGTCGGCCGCGGGCGAGGCGGTCGCATAGCTGTTGTCGTTGTTCTGGTTATAGGTTTTGGACGGGAAAGCGCGCTGCCAGAGGGTGCGGCCGCTCGCGGCGTCGAGGCAGAGCACCATGCGCTGCGCGGTCGCATTCTCGCCGCACATGACGAACAGGCGCGGGCCGCAGACCACCGGCGAGGAGTGCCCGGCGCCGGGGAGCTTGACGCACCACCGCCGGCTCGCCTCCGTCAACGGCAGCGGCAGCTCCGGCGCCGTGGCCAGGCCCGCGCCGTCCGGGCCGCGGAACCGCGGCCAGTCATCCGCACCCGCCAGCGCCGTCGCAGCGCCCAGCGCCAGCATGCCCGTCAGCAAGATTTTCATGGCGCGCTTATAGCATCTTGGCGGCGTCTTTTCCAAACCTTGCACAAGTTTTTTCGGCTGGCAAAGCGCCAGCGGCGCTCGCATCATCGCCGGCATGAAAATTCGCTACGGCCTGCTGCTGCTGGGCGTGGCGCTCGCCTGCCGGGCTGCCGCCGCGCCGGTCTATCCCGACCGCTGGGTCTGGGTCTTTGGCTGGAACCTGAACTCCGATGGCGACACCGCCGAGATCCAGCAGGTGCTGGAGTCCGGCGCCGCACACGGCATCAACGGCGCGGTGGTCTCCTTCGGCCTCGACGCGCTCTGCAAAAAGTCGCCCGCGTTCTTCCGCCGGCTCGAGGCGGTGCAGCAAACCTGCGCGCGGCTGAAGATCGAGCTGATCCCGTCGGTCTTTTCGATCGGCTACGGCGGCGGCGTGCTGGGCCACGACCGGCATCTGGCGGAAGGTCTGCCGGTGGTGGAGGCGCCGTTTGTCGTCCGCGGCCAGGCCGCGCAGTTCGTGCCGGATGCATCCGTGCGGCTCGCCAACGGCGACTTCGAGCAGTCCCGGAACAACAAGTTCAAGGGCTACAGCTTCCACGACGCTCCCGGCGTCATCAGCTTCGCGGACACGGCGGTGAAGCATGGCGGGACCGCGGCGCTGCGGCTGGAGAACTTCGCCTCGGACCCGCACGGCCACGGGCGCATCATGCAGACGGTGCGGGTCCATCCCTGCCGCAGCTATCGCCTCAGCGCCTGGGTGAAGACGGAGGAGCTGCAGCCGGCAAACGCCTTCATGATGCAGGTGCTGGCCGGCGACCGCAACCTCGCGCCGCGCCAGTTCAACCTGGCGCCGACGGGCGACTGGCGCCAGCTGACGATGATCTTCAACAGCCTCTCCAACGAGACGGTGCGCATCTACGCCGGCATGTGGGGCGGCCAGGGCGGCAAGCTCTGGCTCGACGACTGGACGCTGGAGGAGGTCGGCCCCCTCAACGTGCTGCACCGGCCCGGCACGCCCGTCACCGTGCGCAGCGCCGATGGCGCGACGACCTACACCGCGGGCCGGGATTACGCCGCGCTGGCGGACCCGCAGTTCAATCCCTATCGCGTGCCGGAAGGTGCGGGCGTGCCGCTGAAGCTGCTGCCAGGCTCGCGCCTTGCCGATGGCCAGCAGCTCAAGGTGAGCTGGTATCACTCGATGCTCATCCACGATTCGCAGGTCAGCCTGTGCATGGCCGAGCCGAAGCTCTACGAGATCTTCGAGGAGGAGGCGCGGCTGCTCGCGCAGCATCTGCGCCCGCGCCGCGTGCTCCTGAGCATGGACGAGGTCCGCATGGGCGGCACCTGCGCGGCGTGCCGCGGCCAGGACATGGCGGCGCTGCTCGGCGGCTGCGTGACGCGGCAGGCGGACATCATGCGGCGCCACATCCCCGGGGTCGAAATGCTCGTCTGGTCGGACATGTTCGATCCGCACCACAACGCGCACGGCAACTATTACCTCGTCGAAGGCGACTACACCGGCTCGTGGAAACACATCCCGAAGGACCTGACCATCGCCGTCTGGGGCGGCGAGCCGCGCGAGAAAAATCTGAAGTTCTTCGCCGACCAAGGCTTTGCCACCCTCTGCTGCTGCTACTACGACGCCGCCGACCTCCAGCAGGTGGAGGGCTGGCTCAAGCTCGCGCAGCAGACGCGCCAGGTGCGCGGCTTCATGTACACGCCGTGGCAGAAGAAATACGGCCTGCTGCCCGCGTTCGGCGCTTTGCTGCTGCAGGCGCACCCGGCCGCGCCGTGACAAGCGGCCGGGTTTCCAGGGATTGGAAACCGGAGGGCTGGTTTTTCCAGACCTTGGAAACTTTCCACGGACGCTTTTCCGAGGCTTGGAAAACAAAAGCCACGGTCTTCCGTTGTGTGACCGGTCCGGTGGGGACGCATGCGATGAATGCAAATCGGTGGAGAGCGCTGGGGTGTTGGGCGCTGCTGGCGCTGGGCGCAGGCTGCGTGGCGCCGCCGTCCTCCGAAAAGAGCTTTCGGGTGGCGCTCCGCGACGGACAGTTTGTCGAGCGCGCCTCGGGCCGGCCGGTCGCGCTGCGCGGGTTCAATTATATCCGCCTGTTTCACGGGCACGGGACGTTCGACCCGGCGCACTACGACGGCGCGGCCGCCAGCGCTGTCTTCCGGCGCCTGCACGGCGATGGCTTCAACGTTGTGCGCGTGTTCATCAGCACGCAGGTTGACGCGCCGGGCGCGGTCGCGCTGCAAGGGCAGGCGGGACTGTCGCGGGACTATCTGCGCAACGCGGCGGATTTTTTGATGCGCGCACGGCGGGAACGTGTCGTTGTGATTCTTTCCATGGAGCAGTTCCCGCGCGTATCACCCTACACGGAGAGGCTTGAACCCTTGCCCGCGTCGATCCACGGCCTGAACGCCGCCTATCTCGCGCCAGGCTATCTGCGCGCCAAGGAGAAATATCTCGGCGCTTTCATTGCCGGCCTGCAACAGGTCGAGCCGCGCTGTCTGGAGGCGGTCTGCGCCTACGATCTCTCCAACGAGCTGTGTTTCTTCGGCGCGCCGCCGTTCACGCTGGCGGGCGGCACGGTGACGGCGCCGAACGGGCACACCTATCGTTTGCCGGAGCAGCGGCAGGCGCTCGCGGACGACGCGGCGGTTTTCTACATCAACCGGATGTGCGCCGCGATCCGCGCCGCGCAGCCGGATGCGCTGGTCTGCGCCGGTGTCTTCACCTACCGCGCGGTGGGCAAGACCGGGCCGGGCGATTTCAGGCTGGATAAGGCCGGCTGGAAAAATCGCTATCCGTTCCGCCCGCTGGCCATCCTGCGTTCGCAGGCGGATTTCCTGGACCTGCATTTCTATCCGTCCAACGCCGCCGAGTTCGAGCGGGACCTGCAGTCCATCGAGTTTCCCGCCGTGCAGCGCGCGGCCCGCGAGCTGGGCAAGCCGGTCGTGGCCGGCGAATTCGGCGCGTTCAAGGGAACCTTCCCCACCGCCGCGGGAGCGGCGCAGTGGATGGCGGAACTCGGCGGGCGCTATGCCGCGCTCGGCTGCGCCGGCTGGCTGTACTGGACCCTTGACACGCACGAGCAAAGCAGCGAACTCTGGCACGCGCGCGACGCCGATGACCTGATCTACCGGCGGCTGCGCACGGTGTTGCTCCAAAATTGACGAGAGGAACCGGCGATGAAAAAACTCATGGTGTTGATGTTGGCGTTGGCTGCGGCGGCCGGCGCGCGGGCGGGCGGGGTGGTGAGCGTGGCCGACTGCGGCGCGCGCGCCGACGATCAAAGTGACTCCACACCGGCGGTGCGCGCGGCGCTGGAGAAATGCCGTGCCACGCGGGCGACAAAGCTCGTCTTCCCCGCGGGCCGCTACGATTTCTGGCCCGACCTGGCGCAGGAGAAATACTGCTACATCAGCAACAACGACGAAGGGCTCAAGCGCATCGCCTTCCCGCTGCTTGAGGTCGAGAACCTGGAGATCGACGGCCAGGGCGCGCGGTTCGTCTTCCACGGGCAGATCTGCCCGTTCGTGCTGGACCACGCCCGGAACATCGTGCTGAAAAATTTCTCGATCGATTGGGTGCGGACGTTTCACAGCGAGGCGCAGGTGCTGGGGGCGTGTGCCGAGGGCCTCGACGTGGAATTCAGCGCGGCGTTTCCCTATGACATCCGCAATGGCGTGCTGCGCTTCACCGATGGCAAGCCCGATGGCGCGCCGCAGACGACCGTGAAGGGCGCCGAGGTCGAGTACCCCTACGGCAGCCTGCTGGAATTCGATGTGCAGAAGCGCGAGACCGCGTTCCAGGCGCACGACTACTGGGCGCGCGGCGGCATCGCGGCGCAGCCGCTCGGCGGGCGCAAGGTGCGGCTGCTGATGCCGAAGCTGAAGGCGACGCCGGGCAACATCCTGGTCTTCGGCGCGGCGACGCGCGAGTTTCCCGCCTTCACCGTTTCCGACAGCGCCGGCGTGACCCTCAGCGGCGTCGATCTTTTCCACTGCGGCGGCATGGGCGTGATCGCGCAGCGCAGCCGCGACCTCACGCTCGACCGCGTCCGGGTGACGCCCGCGCCCGGCAGCGGCCGCGTCGTCAGCCTCACCGCCGACGCCACCCACTTCGTCAACTGCGCCGGGAAGATCACGCTGCGCGACTGCCTCTTCGAGAACCAGAAGGACGACGCGACCAACATCCACGGCATCTATGTGCGCGTGATGCAGCGCACGGCCCCGGACACCGTGCTGGTGAAGCTGGTCCATCCGCAGCAGGCCGGCTTCGATTTCATCCAGCCCGGGATGAAGCTCGAGCTGGTACACGGCCCGAGCGTCGTGACCTACGGCGAAGCAGCGGTGAAAACCGTCGAGCGGCTGAACAAGGAGTTTTCGCGGGTCACCTTTGCCGCGCCGCTGCCGGCGGAGCTGGTCGAGGGCGACGCCCTCGCCAGCGCCGAGGCCTATCCCGAGGTCCGCATCGAGCGCTGCACGATCCGCAACAACCGCGCGCGGGGCATCCTGCTCGGCTCGCGCGCGAAGATGGTGATCGAGGACAACCTCTTCCACACGCCCGGCGCCGCCATCCTGTTTGAGGGCGACGCGCGGTTCTGGTACGAGCAGGCCGGGGTGCGCGACGTGGTGATCCGGCGGAACCGCTTCGAAAATTGCAACTTTGGCGTCTGGGGCAACGCGTGCATCCAGGTCGGGTCCGGCATCGCCAAGGAATGCCGCGCCGCCAGCCGCTACAACCGCGGGATCGTGATCGAGGATAATGTCTTCCGCGTCTTCGATCCGCGCTTGCTCAACCTCTACTGTGTGGACGGCCTCGTCTTCCGCAACAACAAGATCGAAAAATCAACCGACTATCCGGCCCAGCATCCCGACGCGAAGCCCTTCAGCGTCACCGATAGCGACCACGTCAGTCTGCCGGCGGAGTGAGGTCGTGGACCGCGTGCCGGTGCCTGGCGCTGCGGCTGCCGCGTCGGGAGGCGCTCCTGTCCGCCGAAAGCGCCGCATCCGCCAGCTCCGCAAGCCAGCCGGAACCGGCGGCAGCCCGCGGCTTCAGCCGAGCTGTTCGACGAGGTAGTTCGGGAGGCCCATCTGCCGGATCTGGTCGCGCTGCGCCTCGATCCAGTCGATGTGGGCTTCCTCGTCCTTGAGGGTGCTTTCGAGCAGCTCGCGCGTGCCGTTGTCGCCCAGCTCGGCGGCCAGCTTGATGCCGGCGTTGTAGTTCCGGATGGCGTCCACCTCGGCGGCATGGTCATTGGCATGTTGCGCGGGCACCTCGGCGCCGATGGCGATCTTGTTGAGGGTGCTGACGACAGGGCGGCCTTCGAGGAACAGGATGCGGCCGATGAGCTTCTCGGCATGCTTCATCTCGTCGATGGCGCGCTTCTCGATCAGCTTGTGGAGGTTTGCATAACCCCAGTTTGCGCACATCTCCGAATGCACGATGTACTGGTTGATGGCCGTGAGTTCATCGGCCAGGAGGTTGTTCAACATCGCGATGATCTTGGCATTGCCCTTCATGCTTGCGCTCCTATGGTTGGTTGCGATACGGGCCCATTATAGCCGGCCGCGGGAAATCCGCAACGCAGCCGGCGCCCGTGCCGCGTGTGTAAAAAAAAGCGGCTGGCAGACCGCCAGCCGCCCCGGGCCTGGGGGAGCACTTCAGCGCATGGCGCAATCGAAGCGCTCCGCGGCACCGCTCCTCAACCGCGGCGCCCTCCCTCCTTGGCCAGGGCGCCGCTCACCCGAGGCCGGCAGTGTGGGGTTGCCGCCCAACGTTCGCGAGCAGAAAGGGTTAGGGCTTAGTCCTAATTTGAACTAGGCGCTGGTTCTAGGCCGCGCGCCGCCCCATTTTCGTTTTCCGGGAACCGTGGTATGGTTTTCCAGTGCACCGTTATCAACAATGCCGGCTGTGTCCGCGCGCTTGCGGCGCCGACCGCGCCGCAGGGCAGATCGGTGTCTGCGGCGAATCGGCGGCGTGCCGCATCGCCAGCGCCAGCGCGCATTTCGGCGAGGAGCCGTGTTTCACGGGCACGCACGGCTCCGGCACGCTTTTCTTCAGCGGCTGTTCCAGCCAGTGCTTCTTCTGCCAGAACCACCAGATCTCCCTCGGGCACCACGGGCGCGTGGTGGACGCCGGGCAGCTCCATGCGCTGGCCCGCCAGCTGATCCAGAGCGGCGTCCACAACCTCAACTTCGTCACCCCCGACCACTTCTGGCCGCACATCGAAGAGCTCTGCCGCCGCCTGCGCGCGGAGGGCGAGACCCTGCCGTTCCTGTTCAACAGCTCCGGCTACCAGGCGCCGGACATGGTGGAGCTGTATGCGGGCTGGATGGACATCTTCATGCCCGACTTCAAGTTTGCCGATCCCGACCTCGCGCTGGCCTGCATGCGTGACCGCCGTTATCCCGAGATCACGCTGGCGGCGGTGCGGAAGATGGTGGCGGCCAAGGGCTTCCTCGAGCCGTGGGACCCGGACAGCGGCGCGCTGGCGCGGCGCGGCGTGCTCGTGCGCCATCTCGTGCTCCCGGGCTACGTCGAGAACAGCCTCGCCGTCCTGCGCCAGCTGCGCGCGGAATTCGGCCCGCTGCTGCCGCTCTCGGTGATGAGCCAGTACCGGCCGGTGGAGCTGTGTTTCGAGCGGCAACAGATCGACCGCGCCGTGACGGCCGTCGAGTACGAGCGCGTCTGCAACCTGATCGCAGAGCTGGGCTTTCGCAACGTCTACCTGCAGCCGCATTTTGGCGACGCGGACTTCCTGCCGGACTTTACGCGCGACGATCCGTTTACCGGCAACCGCAAGCGCCAGCGCTGAACGGCGTCCGCCGCCGGGGTTCCCGCTGCGCCGCGGCAGGCTCCGGCAGGGCCGGCAGGGAGGCGCGTAATTTCCAAATGTAGGCAGGCTGCGCGACTGTATCCGGGTGGCAGGCTTCATCCCGCGGCGGTCGCGCGCCCGCTCTCTGCGGGTGGGGTTCCCACGCAGGGCCGGTCCGCGCTAGGGTGCGCGCGGTGGCGTGGCATTGGTCTTGACGGCAGACGTTTCCGCGTCGAACGCGCTGGCAAGGGCAGGGTTGAGCTTCTGCGCGCGTTGGCGGGCTTCGCGGGCTTCCAGTTCCAGGTTGAGCTGCTGGCAGGCGTGGGCCAGCCACAGCCACGCGAGCGCGTTCTTCGGTGCGGCGCCGGTGGCGCGGCGCAGGGCGACGAGGGCGTCCGACCAGTGTTTTTGCTGGCAGCGGCAGATGCCGAGGTCGAGCCAGGCCCCGACCATGTGGGGCGCGCCGCGCGTCAGCGTGAGATAAACCTGCTCCGCCTCGGCGTATTGCTTGAGCATCAGCAGCGTGTGGGCGGCGCCGATGAGGGCCGGCGAGTGCGCGGGGAACCATTGCGTGGCGATGCGGCGCTCATAGGCGCGGCGGGCCAGCTCCAGGTTGGTCAGGCCGCGCGTCTTGAGCTGCGCATTCTGCAGCAGCGCGCGGTTCTCCTGGGAGTTGAGCAGCAACAGCGCGCTGGTGCCGTCGAAATACACCATGCTCCAATGCCCGGTGGCGAGGATGGTGCGCAGGCCGAGGGTGGCCTGCGGCTGGCAGCAGTTGACCAGGATGGCGCCGGGGTGCAGCCGCGTCTCGATGACCTGCCAGGCCTGCGGGTCGCCGGCAAAGCCGCGCGCGGCCAGATGGAGCAGGGGCTGGCCGTGGAACTGCGCCCGCGCATCGAGGAACACCTGCCGGCGCGGCAGGTGCCAGAGCAGGTTGCCGCCGTCGAGCGCGTTGTTGATCAGCGCCGCCGGGAACCGCTCCTGCTCCAGCACGGCGGCGGCGGCGGCGGGCAGCGCCTCCTCGTTGATGCCGTAGCCAAAGGCGGAGCCGCTGCCGCTGCTGTAATAATAGTGATTGCTGACAAGCTGGCCGCTGGTGACGATGATGGTCACCAGCAGCACCGCGAGCAGCAGGCGTCCGAACAGCACGTGCCGGCGCTGCACGACATCGCTGAACGTGTCCCACAGGAACAAGCCGGCGGCGCGGATGCTCAACACAAAGAACGGGAAGGAGAGCACGGCCATGACCGTGGCGTAATGCGGCGACATGATCGCCAGGCTGGTGCCGAGCAGCGCCAGCACCGTGACGCCCAGCGGCAGCCGCCGTTTCTCGGCCACGAGCCCCATCAGATTGACCACGGCCGCCATCCAGATCAGCGGGTTTGTGTCGCTGCCGGCGAAGAGGTAGCTGAACACCGAGATCTGCTCGCTGAGCAGCAGGCTGCCCGAGCCGAACCCAATGCCGCCCACGGCCTCGTAGATGCGCCAGCCGTAGGGGTTCACCAGCGTCGCCGCCAGCGTGGCGCCGGCCAGCAGCAGCGGGGTGAGCCAGGACGCCAGTCCCACGGGCGCCGTCCCGGCGGCCGCCGGGTTGTTCCGGGCGCGGCGCCAAAGCAGAAAGGCTTGTAGGGCGAAGATCAGGCAGATCACCGGCCCGAGGCGGAACGTGTGGTACATGTTCGTCCACAGCACCTGGGCCGGCAGCAGCAGCAGCCATACCCACCAACGGGAGGCCCCGAGCGTCAGGCAGCAGATGAACAACGCCGGGAACACCAGCGTGAACAGGCGCGCGCGCACCATGAAGGCCGGCGCCAGCAACCAGCCCGCGACCAGCAGCGCGGCGGCGATGGCGACCCAGCCGCCGAACTGGCGCGCCGCGCGGGCCAGCAGCAGGAAGGCTGTGGCCACCGCGGCCACATGCGCCAGCATCACCAACGGCGCGCCGCCCGCCGCCCAGAGGTGGTAGACCATCAGGTCGTAGAGCCACAGCGGGTTGATCCACTCCGCGTTGGCGCGCAGCAGCGAGAAAGGGTCGGTGTGGGGCACGCCATGGGCGGCGATCCAGCGGCCGCTCGCGAGGGTCATCCAGAAATCGGAATGGCTGATCGTGCGGACGCCGAACAGCGCCAGCGTGAGCCAGGCCAGCAGGGCAAACCAATGGCTGCCCTTGATCAATTGCGGATCTTGTTCGTCATCCAAAGCCATGGCATCGTCCTTGTCAGGCGTGAGTTTGCCTGACCGCGCTGGAGCACGCAAGCGCGGTTTTCGACATGGGCTGCGACAACGTGGTTTTCAAAACGGTGGGGCGGCCCGGCCCGGGCCTAGGGGACACCTGCAGCCGTGTTGCTGGCCGGCCTGGCAGGAACGGGGGTCAACAAGCGGACCGGACCGAGCAGGCCGGAGGGCAGCAAGGGGGTCTCCTTCTTATACGGATTGCGTGTGGTCCAGGTCTGGCGCTGTTCCGGCGGCAGGCCCGCATCGCCGATCAGCCGGTTGACCCAGAGGTTGGCGACGGTGATTTCCAGCTCATTGCCGCTTGCGCGCAGCAGGCCGGCGGGCAGCGCGCAGCGCCACGGCGCGCACCACACCACGCCCAGGTCGCGGCCGTTGAGCTTGACCTGCGCCATCACATGGACCGTGCCGAGGTCGAGGAAGAGATGGTTGATGGTTGATGGTGAAAGGCTCAGGGAGAAGGTGCTGCAGTAGGTGGCGGTGCCGCTGAAATATTTGGTCTCGGCATCCGGCCGTTGCGTCCAGTCTTCCAAGGCTTGGAAAATCCGCGCGAACGGTTTTCCAACCTTGGGAACAAACTGCACCTGCCACGGGCCGGTGAGCTCCTGCAGCGGGTGCAGTGCCGGGAAATTTGGCGTGGCCGCCACGGCAGGCGCGGACGGCTGGCGGAAGATGACGAAGAAGCTCTGCGCCGGCGCAAACTCCAGCGGCACGGTCGTCCGTCCGTCGCGTTCGCTGAAGTCGGTCAGCACGCGCCGCTCGCCGGTGAGCGGGTCCCATACTTCCGGCTGCCGGCCGGTGACGCGGAACCGGCAGTCGGCGGCCACCGGCTGCGCGGTGCGGTTGCCGACGAAATAGATGTCCGCCGTGCCGTCGCGGCGGTGGATATGGCGCAGGTCGCCGGTGGCTTCGAAATCCGGCGGCGCGCCGAGCCGCGCCAGCACCGCCGCCGTCGCGGCGTAGTCGGGATAGAGCTCGGGCTCCTTGGGCGGCGGGGTGGCCAGGCGCCAGGGCGCCATGCCCATGGGGCCCAGCGCGCGCGCCGCCGACCAGGCTCCGCCCGCCGCCAGCGCGCTGCTCCAGCGTGCATCGGTGGGCACGAGCAGGCTGGTGCCGTCGCGGAATTTTACGGCGAGGAGGCCGATCAAGCCGGCGGGGTTCGGCGCGTCGCCGCCATTCTCGGCGGTCACGGCCAGCGTGTTCGTCCCGGGCCGGAGCAGCGCGGTCACGTCCAGGTCGACGACCTCATGGAAATTGTGGCCGCCGCCGGCGGAGTGTCCGTTGACGAACAGTTCGAACGCGTTGTCGGCCGTCATCAGCATGGTGGCGGATTCCACCGGCCGGTCGGGCGGCAGCGCCACTTCGCGGCGGAAGCTGCGCGTGCCGACCGGCGGCGGCTGGGCTTCGGTGTGCCAGATCCACTGGGCCGTGGTCAGCGGATGGGCGGCGGCGGGCGCGGCGGGCACGCTGGCGGCGTCGGGGAAGACGCGCCCGCGGTGGGCGTCGCCCCAGAGCTCCTGCGCAAGCTGTTGCACCGCGGCATCGCACTGCGGGAAATTTTCCAGGCCCGGCGCGCGCCGGGGCGGCGCGCCGATGACCGTCGCGCCGGCGGCGACGAGCTGCTTGACCTTGCCCAGCAGCGCCGGGGTCATGGCCGCGACGCGCGGCAGCACGAGCACGCGGTAGCTGGCGCCGCCGGGGAAACGGATCCGGCCGTTCTCCACCGTCGCGAGCGCGAGCAGCGCGCCGGGCGCGACGCCGTCGAAGTTGTAGCCGCGCCGGTCGGGCAGGCCCTTGAGCAGCGCGGAGGCGGGCGGCAGGAAGACGTGCGGCGCGCCCTCGGCGGCGAGGTAGAGGATGTCGGCCACCGGCGCGCCGCGGCGCAACAGCGCCTGGCAGCGCGCGAGATAGGTGTGGTAGGCGCCCGCCATGTCCCACCACGTCTGCGTGCGCTCCCAGTGCACGCCATAGGGGCCCATCGTCATGCCGGGCCAGCGGTCGTTCCACGGCTGGTGCTGGTAGCGGTGGAAGGCGAAGCGGTTGATGCCGCAGCAGAGCGCCCAGTCGCCCTGCAATTTCAGGGCGCCGGGGAACAGCTTCCAGTCCTCGCCGGGCGCCGCGGTGAACGCTTCCGCGGCGACGATGCTCCGGCCCTGCGTGTGTGCGATCGAGGCGGCCTCGATGCAGCTGAACTCCGTCCGAAAACCGTAGCCCTGCGACCAGAACTCGCACTGCGGCACATCTGCGACGCCGCCGAGCTCGAGGTCGGAGGTTGGGTTGAGGTCGTAGGGCTCGAGGGACAGCGTGAGGTTGCTCTGCCGGCCGAGTTCCTTCAGGCGTACCGCATGGTTCGTGATGACCAGCTCCTGCGCGGTCTGCCGCAGGTCCCAGAGGAAACGCTCGGAGATCTCCGGGCTGGTCACCACGCGGCCCAGCAGCGCGGGCAGGAACGGCAGCGGATCGTAGCCGCGCCGCTGCCGGAATTCCGCGCGGAAATGCTCCGACCAGTTCTGCGAGCTCATCTCCCAGCTGTCGAAGTGGAGCATCGTCAGGCCGGCGTCGGGCTTGCTCCGCGGGCCGACCGCTTTCAGCACCTCGCCGACGAAGGTGGTGTAATGTGCATCGAGCGCGGCCCGGTCGAACTTGTCGCTCTCGAAGCCCAGGCCCGGTTGCGGCGCGGGCCGCGTAGTCTGGCCGGTTGCGGTGCGGCCGAACCGCAAGATGGTCCAGTGGCCCGGCGGCACGTCCCAGACGAGCCGGCCATCGGCGGCGCGCCGGGCCGTCAGGTCGAGGAGGCGGTTGGTGGCGATACACTGCTCCGCCGGCAGCGCGGGAAATTCCGCCGGCTGCGGCAGGTACGGTTTGACGCCGGGCTTCGAGGAGAACGGCGCGCGGAAGTAGAGCGCCTTCTCGTCCGCGTCGGCGAGCTGCGCCGCGCCCGCGGGGGTGGGGAAGGCGAGCACGCATTCGTCGCGATAGAAATCCTTCCACACCTTGTGCAGCTCCGGGGTCAAGGTCCGCTCGCCGAAGTAGGGCGTGCGCGGCGCCGGCCGCGGCAGGAGGGCATCGAAGCGCGCGGGCCCGGCCACATTCGTCGCGCTGGCGACGAGGTGCTGCATGGACTGCTCCGGCTTGACCCACGGCCCGCCCGTGCCGCACCAGCCCGGCCCGGTGCCGAGCGCGAGCTGCAGGCCGAGCCGCTCCGCCTCGTGGGCCCCGTGCGCGAACAGCACGCGCCACGGCGCGCTCATGAACTCCACCGGCCCGCGCGGGATGCCGATATCCACCTCCAGGAAGATCGCGCCGCCGATGCCCGCCGCCTTCATCGCCTCCAGGTCGGCGGTCATGCCCTCGCGCGTCAGGTTGCCGTCCATGAAATACCAGTAGACCCACGGCCGCGCCGCGTCCGGCGGCGCCAAGAACTGCTGCTCCAGTTCGTCCGCGCCCCCCCGCGCGGCCAGCGCCAACAGCAAAACCAAAGCCGACGTGATGCTCTTCATCGCAACGCTCCCGGGTTGTCCGCAGTCAACACGCCGACAGATAACAGACCCGCACACCGCAGCGCAAGCGCCGCCCGGCAGGGAAGCAGGACGGCGGAAGAAAGAGGACAGAGGTCAGCGGTCAGAGGACAGCCGGAGGAAGCGGAAGAATTTAACGCAAAGGTCAGCGCCCCTCGACGCTGGCTCGGGGCAGGGAAGACGCAAAGGAAGCGAAGCGCGAAGAGGTCGAAGAAAAACAGCCACGGACGAACACGGAGGGGCACGGCAGCAGAGCGGCAGAGGGTTCGCGCAAGGCGCGGTAAAAGGGAAAACCACCACGGATCACACGCATCATACCACTTCCGTTAGATCGCAGGTATAAAGTCGGCTACGAAGCGTTTGCTTGAGCATAGAGCCAGCCGTCGCCCACCAAGGAGCGGACCCGCGCGGTCTCCCGCAAGAACGGTTGTAACGCTTGGCACGCCGCGTCCT
>CAIWHP010000143.1 GCA_903912445.1 uncultured Lentisphaerota bacterium | reverse complement strand
TGCGCCCGGCGGGCGACGCGCTCGCGCCGCTCGCCGTCGGCGCCCTGCTGACCTGCGCGCTCGCCCGCGTCGGCGCCTACGACCTGCTCTTCGGCACCTGGATGTGTTGCTATGGCCTCGCGCACCTGCCCTACCGCCTGACGCTGCCGCGCCTCAACTATCTCGTCGGCCTCGGCTACCTCGCGGCCGGCGCGGCGTGCCTCGTGGCGCCCGCGGCGGGGATGCTCAACCCGTGGCCGATGGGCGCGATGTTTTTTGCCGGCGAAACCTGCGGCGGTTTTGCCCTCATCCTGGACGACCACCGCCATGCACAGGAGCTACGCCATGCACGCGAAACATCCCACGACGAACCTTGAACGGCTGTTCCACGAACCGAACCGGCTGGCGCTGATGTCGGCGCTGGCCAGCAGCGGCGCGGAGGGCCTCTCGTTTGGCGAGCTGCGCGTGGCCTGCCGGCTGACCGATGGGAATTTGAGCCGGCACCTGACGGCGCTGGAAGAGGAAGGCATCGTGCGCGTGGCGAAAACCTTCGTGGACCGCAAACCGCGCACCACCATCACGCCGACCCGGAAAGGCCTGGACCGCTTCGACAGCTACCTCGCCGCGCTCGAATGCGCGCTCGCGGAAGCCCGCGCCGCCCTGCCCGCGCGTCCCCGCCCCCGCGGCGCTGCCGCGGCGCTCCGCCTGGCCCCGGCTTGAGCGGCCACCGGGCTCAATGCTTCAACGCCTCGATGGCCTTGACCTTGTCGCCTTCAAACTCGACGCGCAGGGCTTCATATTCTGTGCGCTGCTTCACATCCAGCAGCACGATGTTGGGCGAAATACCCCCGAACACACGCGGGTCGGAGACCGGCGAGAGCACGGTGGCAAACTGCGGGTCGGAGCGGTAGTCGTAGGACGTGTAGGCCCACACCTCGTTCGGCGTGTTGGTGGAGGTGAAGCGGTGGTAGACGCGTTCGGGCTCGCCCAGCGCCAGGCGCACGGCCGGCTGGCTGAAGCCGAGGGCGATGCGCCCCGCCCGCACCTGGGCCTGCACGTCCGGCGGAAAGCTGGCGAACAGCGCGGCATTCTGGCGGATGCGGGTCTCCGGCGTGGCGCAACCGGTCACGGCCAACACCAATAAGAGCCCCAGCTGAAGTTTACTTTTCATGCGTCAATCTTGCCCCGTTTCCGGCCGGATGCAAGCCCGCGCCGCGCGCTTGCATCGGGCGGCGGTTCCTGCTATCAAACGCCGCCCCGGCGCAAACGGGGCAACTAGGAGAAAGCATGGCAAAGGAAAAATTGGTCGGCAATATGTTGATCGCCCAGAGCGGCGGTCCGACGGTGGTCATCAACCAGAGCCTGGTCGGCGCGGTGCTGGAGGCGAAGAAGCACAAAGAGATCAAAAGGATTTTCGGCTCGCTCCACGGCCTGAAGGGCATCCTGGAGGAGAACCTCTGCGACCTCAGCAAGGAGACGAAGCAAAACCTTGAGCTCGTCGCCCAGACCCCCTCCTCGGCGCTCGGCTCGGTCCGCAAAAAGCCCACGCCCGAGGATTGCGTCAAGGTCTTCACGGTGCTCCAGAAGTACAACATCCGCTACTTCTTCTACATCGGCGGCAACGACAGCGCCGAGACCACGCACATCATCAACGAGGCCGCCCTGCAGGCCGGCTATCAGATGAAGTGCTTCCACATCTGCAAGACGATCGACAACGATCTCAAGGAAAACGACCACACGCCCGGCTTCGGCAGCGCCGGCAAGTTCGTCGCGCAGGCGTTCATGGGCGACAACCTCGACAACCGTGCGTTGCCCGGCGTCAAGATCGACGTCATCATGGGCCGCGGCGCCGGGTTCCTCACCGCCGCCTCCGCGCTCGCCCGCGTGTTCCCCGGCGACGGCCCGCACCTGATCTACATCCCCGAACGCCCGTTCTCGCTCGCCAAGTTCGTCGCCGACGTCCAGGGCGTCATGGCCAAGCAGAAGCGCTGCGTCGTCGCCGTCAGCGAAGGCATCGTGGATGAAACCGGCGAGCCCATCGCCAGCAAATTCATTTCCGAGGTGGATTCGCACGGCAACAAGCAGCTCTCCGGCAGCGGGGCGCTCGGCGACGCGCTCGCGAAGGAAATCAAGGAGAAGGCGCAGATTTCCCGCGTGCGCTCCGACACGTTCGGCTACCTCCAGCGCTCGTTCTGCGGTGTCGTCAGCGCCGTGGATGCGAAGGAAGCGCGGCTCGCCGGCACGACCGCCGTCAAGTTTGCCACCGGCGGCAAGTTCGACAACGGCTCCACCGCGATCAAGCGCGCGCCGGGCAAGACCTACAAGACCTGGATCGAGCGCACCGAGCTGCGGAACGTGGCCAAGGAAACACGCCACATGCCCGACGAGTTCATCAATGCCGCGGGCAACGACGTGACGCCGGCGTTCCTCAAGTACGCCGCGCCGATCATCGGTCCGCTGCCCAAGATCGGCCAGCTGAAGGCCCTGCCGGTCTCGAAGAAGTAAGCGCGCCGCCGCGCACGCGGGCCGGGTTTTCCAGACACTGGAAAATCCGGCCCGTTGCTTTCCAAGGACTGCTGAAGATCGTCCGGGTAAGGGCCGGCTACTTTTTCGCCCCGCTCTGGTGCTGGAGAAACCATTCGTAGAGTGCGGGGTTGTTGTAGGTTTCGGTCCAGGAGTCGTGCTGGGCTTCCGGGTAGAGGGTCAGCTTCACGTCGCTGCCGCATTGCCGGAGCGCCTCCACCATGTCCTTGGAGTTGCTGACCGAGACCACGGGATCCTTCGCGCCATGAAACACCCAGGCCGGCAGATCCTTGATCAGCTGCGCCTTGGCCGGCTCGCCCTTGCCGCAGACCGGTGCAATGGCGGCAAACCGGCGCGGGAATTCGGTCGCCAGCTTCCACGTGCCGAAGCCGCCCATGCTCAGGCCGGTCAGGTAGATGCGGCGCTGGTCGATGCGGTAGCGCGCCACGATGTCGTCGATCAGCGCGTCCAGCGCCACGGTCTGCGTGCCGTTGGACCACCACTCCCACGCCGGGCACTGCGGCGAGACGACGACAAACGGGAACTGTTGCCCGGCGGCGATGAGCTTCGGCGGCCCGTGCTTGGCGACGAGCTGGACGTCGTCCCCGCGCTCGCCCGCGCCGTGCAGGAACAGGAGCAGCGGCCATTTCTTTTTGGAGTCGCCGTAGCCCTCCGGCAGATAGAACAGATACTTCAATTCGACCTGCACCATGACCTTGGCCGCGAACTTCTGTTCGTGCTGCCCCGGCCGCGTCTCGGGCTTGCCGCCCGGCGTCGCGCAACCCGCCGCGAGCGCCACCGCCGCACTTGTCAACGCCATCGCCACACCTCGTCGGTTCATGCTGTTGCTCCCCACGAAAACATCGCGGGGCAGGATGCAAAGCCCGCGGCGTGGAAGCAAGCAGCAAGAATTTATGATTTGAGATTGATGATTTGCGCTGGGGCAGCTGGCTGCAGCGGCGACCTGTGGCCGCCGACGGCGATCGTAACCGCCGCTACAGAAGTGGGGGGCCTTTCCCCGGCGGCCACTGACGTAAAGCGCCCCTCCGAATGCCGACTTTTACGCTCCGCGTTTGACACGGCGGACAGGTCGGGTACTTTAGCGGCAGTTATAGCAACCAATCAAAAGGAACAACAACATGCCGATCAAACTGCCGGACCTGCCGTACGCCTATAACGCGCTCGAGCCCTTCATGGACGAGCCGACCGTGCGCCTCCACCATGACAAGCATCACGCCGCCTACGTCAACAATCTCAACGCCGCGCTCGACAAGCACCCCGAGCTGCACGGCAAGACCTTGGAAGCCCTGATGGCGGACCTCAAGTCCGTGCCGGAGGATATCCGCACCGCCGTCCGCAACAATGCCGGCGGCACGTGGAACCACAACCTGTATTGGGATCTGCTCGCGCCCGGCGCCGGCGGCCAGCCCGGCGGCGCGCTGCTCGCCGACATCACGAAGACCTTCGGCGACTTCGCCGCGTTCCAGCAGAAGTTCAACGCCGCCGCCGTCGCCCAGTTCGCGTCGGGCTGGGGTTGGCTCTTTGTGGATGCGAAGGGCCAGCTCGCCATCGGCTCCACGCCGGGCCATGACAACCCGTTGATGACCGGCGTCGCCAACCTAAGCGGCAAGCCGGTCCTCGTCGTGGACGTCTGGGAGCACGCCTACTACCTGAAATTCCAGAACCGGCGCGCCGATTTCGTCGGCGGCTTCTGGAGCCTGATCAACTGGAAGAAGGCCGAGGCGCTCTACGCCGCGGCACGGGCCTGAGCGTCAGGCTGCGACACCTCCCGGAGCGCGCCGGTTTCCAACGTTTGGAAGCCGGCGCGCTTGTTTTTCCAAGTCTTGGAAAACGGCGGAGCTGCGGTTAGACTGCCGCCGCGGTTCAGCAAGACACGGAGAACTATTCATGACGGTCCGGACACGTTTCGCGCCCAGCCCCACGGGGCAGGTGCATATCGGCAACATTCGCGCGGCAATCTACAACTGGCTCTTCGCGCGGCACGAGGGCGGGCAGTTTCTCCTGCGCATCGAGGACACCGACCGTGCGCGCTCGACGCCCGCCGCGGTGCAGGCGGTGCTCGACGCCATGACCTGGCTCGGCCTGCACTGGGACGAGGAGCCGCTCTATCAGTCCACGCAGACCGCCGCGCACCTCGCGGCCGCCGAGCGGCTGCTCCAGGCCGGCCACGCCTACAAGGAGGACAAGGGCGGCACGGGCAAGGGCGAGTGCGTCATCTTCCGCATGCCGGGCACGGACATGGGCTTCCACGACGAGATCAAGGGCGACCTCGCGAAGAAGGCCGCCGACATGAAGGACTTCGTCATCGTCCGCTCCGACGGCTCGCCGGTCTTCCACCTCGCGAACGTGGTGGACGACATCCACATGAACATCACGCACATCATCCGCGGCGATGACCATGTCGAAAACACCTACCGGCACGTGGCGCTGTTCCGCGCGCTCGGCGCGACGCCGCCGAAATACGCGCATCTGCCGATGATCGTCAACGCGCAGGGCAAGCCCTACAGCAAGCGCGACGGGGCGGCCTACGTGGGCGACTTCCGCGACAAGGGCTACCTGCCGGAGGCGCTCTTCAACTTCCTCGCGCTGCTCGGCTGGTCGCCCGGCGGCGACCGCGAGCTGATGGGCAGCGCGGAGATGGCGCAGCTGTTCACGTTTGAGCGCGTGCAGTCCTCGGCGGCGCAGTTCGACCTCGTGAAGCTGCTGTGGATGAACGGCGAATACATGCGCGCCCTGCCGCGCGAGCAGCGCGAGGCCGCGTGCCGCGCGGTGCTGCAGGCGCGCGGGCTATGGAACGACGCGCTGCCGGCGGACTACCTCGGCCGCGTGCTCGACGCGCTGGCGGAGCGCATCAAGCTGTTCACCGACATCGCCGACGCGGGCTACTTCTTCACCGAGGATTTTCCGTTCGACGAGAAGAGCGTGCAGAAGCGCCTGAAGAAGGAAGGCGCGCTCGAACTGCTGGCGGCCGAGCGCGCGGCCTACGCCGCGCTGGCGGATTTTTCCGCCGCGGCCACCGAGGCCGCGCTGCGCGAGCTGGCGGCGGCGCGCGGCCTGGGCATGGGCGAACTCGTCCATCCGCTCCGCGTGGCGGTCTCCGGCACCGCCGTCGGCCCGAGCCTGTTCCACATGCTGGAGGTGCTCGGCAAGGAGCGCTGCCTGCAGCGCATGGACAAGGCGCTGGAGAAATTTAAGCAGTAGACCACGGATCACACAGATCACACGGAGGAGAGGCAAAAGGAGGCAGAAATGAGCGAGCTGTTATTTGAGCAAGAAACCGGGGGAATCTTGGGCGCTTGCTTCGAGGTGTACAAAGAGATGGGCTGTGGTTTTTTGGAATCCGTCTATCAAGAATGCTTGGAGATCGAGTTCGACCTTAAGAAGATTCCTGCCGTTTCGCAACAAGGCTTGCGACTAACCTACAAGGATCGGGAACTGAAGCAGGTCTATCGGCCCGATTTCCTGTGTCATGGAAAGATAGTCGTGGAACTCAACGCGGTCAGTACGCTGACCGACGAGCATGAGTCACAAGTTATTAATTATCTCCATGCGACGGGTTATCGCGTGGGTTTATTGGTGAATTTCGGACATCATCCCGGGCTGCAATTCAAGCGGCGGGTGTTATAATTTCCGTGTGATCTGTGTGATCCGTGGTAAAAAATGAATCTTTCTTTACTCCATAACCTGACGTTCTGGGCCGGAATCATCGCCTGGGTGGCGGCGCAGTCGTTCAAGGTGGCGGCCAACACGGTGCGGACGCACAAGTTCGACTTCCATTTCCTCTACAGCCCCGGCGGGATGCCCAGTTCGCACACGGCGGCCGCGTGCGCCGTGGCGACCTCGGTCGGCCTGCGCGAGGGCCTCGGCAGCACGGTGTTCGCCGTGGTGGTGCTGGTGACCTTCGTGATCATGTATGACGCCCAGGGCGTGCGCCACGCCGCGGGCCAGCAGGCGCGCATCCTCAACCAGATCGTGGAGGCGCTCCGCACGCAGCACCGGCTGCCGCCGCACAAGCTGGCCGAACTGCTCGGCCACACGCCGATGGAAGTTTTTGCCGGGATGCTGCTGGGCATCGTCACCGCGCTGCTGCTGCACGTCTGCTACGGCAGCCTCTGACCGGCGTCACGCGGGCCGGCCCAGAAAATCCTCCATCGCCCGGATGCCTTCCGGCGTGCCCATGTCGAGCAGCGGCTGCGGAAAGGCCGCGGCCTGCAGCCGGCCGGCGGCGGCCAGCGCGGGAAACGTGTCGGTCTCGATGGAAATATTTTTCCCCGCCTCAATCGCGGCGAGCACGCCCCGGTCCATCAGGTACACGCCGCCGTTGATGAAGCCCTCGCTGCGGCTGGCCTTCTCGCGAAAGGCGGTGACGCGGCGGGCGGCATCGAACTCGACCGTGCCATAGCGGCCGGCCTCGGCAATGCGCGTGACGGCAAGCGTGGCCGCCCCGGAGGTTTTCCAAGGTTTGTCTGCCCCGAGCGAAATCGAGGGGGAAAAGGCGGCATGGTCTTTTTCCAAGGCTTGGAAATCGAGCCGCGGCATCAGGCTGTCGCCGTTCAACACCAGGAACGGATCGGAACAGAGAAACGGCTCGATGTACTTGAGGCCGCCACCGGTGCCCAGCGGCGCGGGCTCTATGCTGATCGTGATACGCAGGCCGCAGGAATTCTTTTCGATCCAGTCGCGCAAAACGGCGGCGAGATGGCCGGCGGCGAGATGGACATCGGTGACGCCGCCGCGCGCGAGCCATTCCAGCTGCCAGGCGAGGAACGGGCGGCCGGCGACCGGCACGAGGATTTTCGGGCGGTCGGCATAGAGCGCGCTCAAGCGCGTGCCTTTGCCTCCGCAGAGAATGATGGCCTGCATGGTGATGACTCCGTGGTTGCTTCCAGCGCTCAGCCTGCCGCGGCGCAGAGCCGCAGGGTGGCGTCGATTTCGTCCGCCATGCGGCCGGCGGGGCGATAGCCCGTGGCCAGAATTTTATCGATCCGATAGTCCAGTGGCGCCGCGGTTTCGCCGGGCGCCGGGGCGGGGCGTTCCAAGGCTGGACGGTAGCCCAAAACCGCCTCGCAGCGTGCGGCGATCAGTTCCGCCATATCCAAAACCCGGCTGGATGTGCCCGCGCCCAAGTTGAAGATGCCGTCGCCCAGCGCGTCGCGCTCCAGCGCCAGCAGATGGCGCACGGCCGCGCAGACATCGGCGAGCGGGATAAAATCGCGGAGGGCCAGCCCGGAGGAGCGCAGCACGAGGCGGCGGTCGCGCACGGCCTGGCGGCAAAGATCGTTCGCCAGCAGGGTCCAGCGGTTGCTGGCCGGGTCGGCGGGCGCGCCGACGCCGTTGGAGAGGCGCACGACGACGCCGGTCAGGCGGCGGCGGTCATGCGCCTCGAGCACGGCGTCCTCGCCGCAGCGATGGGAGCTGGCGTAGGGGTGCGCCGGGCGCGGCAGCGTGCGCTCCGTGAGCTCGCCGGCGAGCGGCTCGCCATACACCCGCGCCGTGGAAAAGAAAATGAATTTTTTCACGCCCTGTTGCACGGCGGCGTGCAGCAGCCGCCACGTGCCCACGCCGTTGACGAGGGCCGCGGCCAGCGGATCGGCCGCGCAGTCGTTCTCGTTGAGCGCCGCCAGGTGGACGACCGCAGCGACGCCGCGGCACGCGCGGGCGCAGTTGGCGGCGTCGGTGATATCCAGTTGCTCAAAGGCGCCGCGGGTGAGCCACTCCGGCGTCAGCGCGGGCGGCTGGCGGGTGGCGAGCCGCAGCGTGCAGCCGGTGGACGCGGCCAGGTCGCGCGCCAGGCGGCCGCCAAGGTAGCCGCGCGCGCCGGTGATGAGCAGTGTGTCCGCCATGATGCTCAGCGGTGTTTCAGTTGCCACGAGTAGGGAATCTGCGGCGTGAACGGATCCGCGCGCTGGATTTCCGCGGGGTCGTGCGGGAGGTCGGTGACGTTGATCACAAAGGCCTCTTCCGCGCCCAAGCCTTGGAAGCCGTTCCACACGCCCGGCGGCACGGTGACGCGCACGTAGTTGCGGTCGCCCATGCAGAGCTCCTGGACCTGCCCGTGCGTCGGCGCATCCGTCCGGGCGTCGTAGAGCACAAACTTGATGGTGCCGCGGATGACCACATAGTTCAGCGTCATGCGCTGATGCAGGTGCCACCCCTTGATGACGCCGGGATAGATGGTCGAGCAATAGACCTCGCCGAACGTCGCGAAGCCCGGCTCGCTGGCCTTGAGGATGTGCAGGATGGACCCGCGGTCGTCGGGGATGCGCTTGAGCGGAGTGATGGTGACGCCGTGGATCATGAGCTCCCCTTCCCCGCGGCCGCATAGGCGGCGATCTGTTGCAGGCAGAAAGCATAGACATCGCCGCTCTGTCCCTGCCGATACCAGCGCACCGTCTGCTCGATGGCCGTCGGCGTATCCCACGTGGGCCGCCAGTGCAATTGCTGCTGCGCCCGCGTGATGTCCAGCGCGAGCAGGCCGGCCTCGTGCACGGTGCGCTCGCCGGTGGCGGCCCACCGGCCCGCGCCCCAATGCCGCACGACGAGTTCCACCACCTGCTGCACCGTGAAGATGTTCTCGGGATCGGGGCCGAAATTCCACGCGTCATCGAACTGCTTTGGTTTTTCCGCCAGCGCCGCGGCCAGCCGCAGATAGCCGCTGACCGGCTCCAGCACGTGCTGCCAGGGGCGCGTGGCTTGCGGATGGCGCAGGACAATCGTCTCGTCTTTTTCCAGCGAGCGGATGCAGTCGGGGATCAGGCGGTCCGGCGACCAATCGCCGCCGCCGATAACATTGCCGGCGCGCGCCGTGGCCAGCCCAAGGCCTTGCGGACGGAAGAAGGAGCGCCGGTAGGCGGCCGCGGCAATTTCGGCCGTCGCCTTGGAGGCGGAATAGGGATCGTGCCCGCCGAGCTGATCGTCCTCGCGATAGCCCCGGGACCATTCGCGGTTCTCGTAGCACTTGTCCGACGTGATGATCACGGCCGTCCGGCATGCCGGCGTCGCGCGGATGGCATCGAGCACCTGCACCGTGCCCAGCAGGTTGACGGAAAAAGTTTCTGCAGGCTCGGCGTAGGCCTGTTTGACCAGCGGTTGGGCGGCGAGGTGAAAAACGATCTCGGGGCGGAAGGCGGCAAACACCGCCTGCAGCTTCCGGCTGTCGCGCACATCGCCTTCGTGGTGCTCGAGGCGGCGCGCCAGCCCGGCGAGGACGAAGTTGTCGCGCGGCGTGCGCGGCGCGAGCGCGTACCCGCACACCTTCGCGCCGGCCTGCAGCAGGCAGATGCTCAGCCACGAGCCTTTGAAACCGGTATGCCCGGTGACGAGCACATGGCGGTCGCGAAAATAGGCGGCGAGCTGGTTCATGGCCAGATTTTCCAAGGCGGCGCGCCGCTCTGCCACAGCGTCTCCAGCCGCACCTTGTCGCGCACCGTGTCCATGCACTGCCAGAAACCCTCGTGCTGATAGGCCATCAGCTGCCCGTCCTGGGCCAGCCGTTCCAGGGGCATGCGCTCCAAGATGGTCTGGTCATCGGGGATATACTCGAGCACGCCCGGCTCAAACACATAGAACCCGCCGTTGATCCAGCCTTCGCCGGTCTGCGGCTTTTCCATGAATTCCACGACCCGGTGGCCGTCGAAGCGCATGGTGCCATAGCGTGCCGGCGGGCGCACGGTGGTGACGGTGGCGAGGCGCCCGTGACGCCGGTGGAACTCCAGCAGCTTGGCGATGTTGAGATCGGTGACGCCGTCGCCGTAGGTCATCATGAACGTCCCGCCGTCTTGCAGGCGTGGCGCGAGCCGGTGGAGCCGGCCGCCGGTCTCCGTGCTCTCGCCCGTATCGATCAGGCTGACCTTCCAGTCGATCGGCGAAGGGTGTTCGCACGTGACCTGCCCGGTCTTCAGGTCCACGCTCAGATCGGAGTTCATCGCCTGATAGCGGACGAAATAATCCTTGATGATATCGCCCTTGTAGCCGAGCGCGAGGATGAAATCCTTGAAGCCGGCCTGCGCATAGCCGCGCATGATGTGCCACAGGATGGGATGGCTGCCGATCTCCACCATCGGCTTCGGCTTGATGGTGGTCTCCTCGGTCAACCGGGTGCCGCGTCCGCCCGCTAAAATGACGACTTTCATGATGCTCTGCTCTCCCCTGCTCTACCCAAGCCTTGAGCCCGACTGATTTTGGATACCTCTAACAATTCGGTGTTCCGGTAACAAGTTCATTCCGGTGCTCACAGCGGCCGCCGCCGCGGCAGAAACACTTCCTGCCATTCCGCCGCGCCATACACCGCGTGCATCAGCGGAATCAGCGCCAGCAACAGCAGGTCGCGGGTCTGCCGCGTCCGGCAGAGAATGCGCACGACGATGAGCACGACCGCGATGGCGTACGCCGCCAGTTCCAAGCCCAGCAACCAGCGCGCCATGGGCAGCAGGGCTGCGAGCAGGGCCAACACGCCGGCCGAACCGACCAGCGCGGCGGGCAGCAGGGTCGTCCATTCCACCTCCACGCCGTGGCGGATCAGCCGGATGCGGGTCGCGCCGTAGCCGTGAATCTGCCGGATGAAGCCCGGCAGGGTGGCCCGCGGGAAGTGATAGGCGCGGGCATCGGAAGCGAACATGACGTGGTATCCGCTCCGGGTGATCGCGTGCGAGACAAACATCTCGTCACCGGCCTCAAAGACGGGGTTAAAGCCTCCGCAGGCCTCCAACAGGCGCCGGCGCACCGCCATGTTGCAGCCGATGATCTTGGACCATTTGATCTCATGCACCGCTGCGGCGCCCAAGCGGTAGCGCTCCGCCACGTAACCGGCGGCGCCCGAGGAAAGGGCCAAACCGGCCAGCCGCGCCATGAGCGGCAGTTGGTCGGGGATCAAACCCGGCCCGCTCACCAGGCCGACCTGCGGATCGGAAAAAGGCTCCCTGATTTTATGCGCCCACGCCGGCTCCAGGGTCACATCGTCATCCAGATAGGCCACCAGCTCCGTCCGGGCCAGCTGCCAGCCCAGGTTGCGTTTTTCATGCAAGGCCTTCAGGCCCAGGGAGGCGGGCGGGTTCTGGATGTTCGGATGCTCCTGCCGCAGGCGCTGGAAGCTGCTGCATTCCGGCTCGGCGGTCACGGCCCCGCAGACGAGGACCGCCAAGGCGTCGAAGTCCTCCACGGCGACCAGCGAGCGCAAGGCGCTGATCAGGCACGGGCGGCCCAGCGTCGGGATGACGACGGTGAACAGCGGCTGGACTGGAGGCGCCGAGGTCACTCATCCCACCGTCGGCGCGGGTACCCGGTGCGGCCTGATCCAGTTGCGGATCGCTTGCGCGAGCAGCCAGAGCGCCGCGAGCAGGCAGACACCCAAACCGGACAGCTGGATATAGAGCGGCCGGACCGAAGGCGCGTACTTCAGCAACACATCGTGCGTGCCGGCCGGGACGAAGGCGCCCTGGAAAATATAGTCCACGCGCAGCGGCGCTGCGGGCTGGCCGTCAATCCACACCTTCCAATCCGGATCGTATCGTTCCGCGACGCGCAGCACCGCGGGCTGCGTGCCCGTCGTCTTGAGGTGAAAGAGGCCAGGGCGCTCGCCGAGCGTCTCGATCCGGCCCGTCACCCCGCGGCCCGTCAGCGGCGGCACATGCGCCGCCCCTTCCGGCGCGAGGAGCACCGTTTGAAACGGGGCGATCGCGGGATCGGCGAGGCGGCGCAGCGCCTCCCGGTCGTCACAGACCTCCGCGCCGGCGAACAGCGCACAACGCGGGCCGGGCTGCTTGAAGCGCAACACCACATGTTGTCCGGACTGCGCCGA
>CAIWHP010000142.1 GCA_903912445.1 uncultured Lentisphaerota bacterium | reverse complement strand
CGCTACAGTGATGCTGTGGTTCTGATTTGATCGTAATGCTGATATGAGCTAAATCACCCCGCGTACAATCTGCAAAAACTCTTGGAATCCATCATGACCGATGTTCAAAAGCCCCCCAGAATTGCGGTTTTATTGTCAGGCTGCGGCCACTTGGACGGCGCTGAAGTCCGTGAAGCTGTGTTGACCCTGTTGGCGCTGGATCAGCAAGGCGCAACGGTTCAGTGTATCGCTCCCAACGCACTGCAATACCACGTCGTGAACCATGTGACCGGCGAGCCGGTATCGGGGGCCGAGCGCAATATTCTGGAGGAATCCAGCCGCATTTCCCGCGTGGGACTATGCCTGGATTTGGCACAGGCCCGCGTGCAAGATTTTGATGCACTGATAATGCCTGGAGGTTTCGGGGTTGCCAAAAACCATTGCTCGTTTGCTTTTGAAGGCGTGCAGGCCGAAATAAGGCCGGATGTGGCGGCGTTTGTGCAGGGCTTCTTTGAGACCCATAAACCGGTAGGAGCGATTTGCATTGCGCCGGCCCTGGTGGCTCTGGCTTTGCATGCCCGTCATG
Source organism: uncultured Lentisphaerota bacterium (assembly GCA_903912445.1). Classification (GTDB taxonomy): domain Bacteria; phylum Verrucomicrobiota; class Kiritimatiellia; order CAIQIC01; family CAIQIC01; genus DP16D-bin41. Next base: position 2,790 of record CAIWHP010000142.1, on the reverse strand, counting down.
ACAGCGCGGCGCTCACACTGGGCAACGATGCAGGCGTCGCCGAGGCCATGACGCAGTTGGGTCAGCAGTACATGAGCACGCCCAGCGCAAAGGAAGTCGTTATTGACGAAGCCCACAAGCTGGTGACGACACCGGCCTACATGTTTGATGAAGCGTCTTTGAGCGACGTTTTTATAGGGATTACGCGCTGCGTGGCCGAGGTGCTCAAGCGCCTCTGAGAGAGAAAGAGAATAGGCCGAGGTATCGATCCGCGCCCACCCACGCTATTTTTGCGGGTGGGTGCGTTCTTTTTCGTACTCCTCATACGTCTTCTTGTTTAGCCGCGCCAAGCAGCGTTCGATTTCACTGGGAGGTTGTTGGTAACAAGCATTTTCGGCACCGCGTTTCATCCCTTCATACCCTGCCTCGGTCGAACACCCGGCCAGCCACAGGGTGACGGCAATGAGCGTCAGCCGCTGGTTTTGATGGCGATCTAATTTCATACTCTCAGTCTCCCGAACTCCTCCATTTGTCCTCACCCTTCATCGTCGTCCATTACCCTAGCCAGCCCGGTCAACATTTTTCCCAATAAGGTCCCAATGAAAATTTCCCAACCTGCTGAACGCCTGTGCGACGAATACGAGGTCATTGCCGCTGAACTCCCGCTTGCAGGAGCGCATATTCTTGAACTCGGTTGTGGCAAAGCTGAAAAGACTCGCACTATCGCTCAAGCTGGGAAGGTCGCCTCGATCTTGGCGTTAGAAGTCGATGCCCTCCAACATGCGCGAAACCTGCAAATAAGAGACCTGCCCAACGTTCGTTTCGGCCACGGAGCGGCCGAGGCCATCCCGGTGGCCGATAGCACCTTTGACATCGTGATGATGTTTAAGTCGCTTCACCATGTACCGATGAGCGAGATGAATCAGGCGCTTAGCGAGATACGCAGAGTACTCAGGCCAGGAGGACTCGTCTGGATTTCCGAACCTATCTATGCCGGAGAATTCAACGAAATTCTGCGCCTTTTCCACGACGAAAAAGAAGTTCGAGAGGCCGCCTTTGCGGCTATCCGTCAGGCCGTGGACGACCGGCGCTTCACGCTTGTTCGCCAGTGTTTCTTCTCCACCCCCGGCCACTTTGACAACTTCGAGCAGTTTGAGGAACGGATCATTCGGGTCACGCATACGGACCACCGGCTATCGCCTGAACTGCACGCTGCGGTAAGGCGACAATTCGCGGTGCATTTGACGGATCAGGGCGCTGATTTCCAGAATCCGCTCCGCGTCGACATTTTGCGTAAAACGTAGTGGGAACGGTGAGCAGGGCATGATTTCCCGCTATCCTTCGCGCCAGCGACTGAGCATTTCCCTCTTATTTCACCCTTTTGCGGGATCCTTCCCATGACTTGGCAACTCTTCGATACAGAAATTAATGGTATTCCTTCCCAGGTATTACTGGACGACAGCTTTAGTAAAGAGATGCCCTCCGACGATTTGCCCAACCTGGCTCGGCTGCGCGTTGGGTGCCAGCAGACTCCCGAAGGGGGCTATTGGCACCCTGACGAATCCTCTGCACTCGATCACGTTGAAAATGATCTCCTCGGTTTGGCCCAGCAGTTCGGTCATGGGTGGGCGGTCTATGTGCGGCGTGTCGACTCGCCGGGACTCCGGGAATATGACCTCTACTTTGGCGGTGACGCGGATCTCTCAAAGATTGTACCGTCACTGATGGAACTACACCCAGGCTACCGTATTCAGTGGGAGTGCACAACCGATCTGGGGTGGCAGCAATACGCTTCCTGGCTGGCGGCTATGGCTCAGGGCTGATTTTTGACGGTTCAGGGGCCTTTCCAACGGCGGTGGGGACGGCGTATTCGTCAGGCACCCACCGCTTGAACCACTCGATCAATGAACGGGTTTCACCCATACCGGCGAGCCGGTGATCGATGGCCTCGTGGTTACCCCATACGACATCGGCCAAGAAGCCGTCGGCTACGCGTGACTCGATTTCTTGGCAATAAAGCCCCTTGTCGCGCTGGACGTAGAAACCGTAGGTGCGACAGGCCACTGGACGCTGGGCATAGACCGGGCAAGCGCCGGTAGACTGATCCAACAACGGGCAGAGGAGGGGGCGCGACCGTGGGCCGGCCAAGGCGGCCAGATCTCGACGGACTTCCGCAAGGCGTTCCTGCGGGAGTGCCGTGAGTCCTTCCTGTAGCAAGTGCCATTCCTCTGCGGTCAGTTGCGGCACTTCAGCGAGCCGATGACAACAACGGTCGCAGCCCTTCCCACACGGCCAATCGGGGTGCTCTCCCCGGATGCTTTGCACGCGTGTCTCAATATCAAGATGGAGTTGGGCGAGCAGGGTCATGTGATTTCCAAAAATCGTCTCGGCTTAGGTCGTCTTTACACGTTTAAAATCCGCTTCGCATTGTGCCTCAACTTCCGGTGAAGCACGCGGATAAAGGCTTGTTCAAGCCTCTTCAACCTGTAAACGGCAGTAGGACTCCCTCTCTGATAGGCTATACCCTTGATACGCAAGGGTTGCAGCGTGGTTTCCAGAGAAGAAAGGAGTCACCCTATGGGTGAGAGGAAGCGCAAGGCGTTGGCATGCCAAAGAGAAGTGATTGCACTGGACACATTTGGCGGGCGGATTCACGTTGAGTGGGACCCAAGTGCAGCGGTGACGCCCCTGGGGCAGCTACCGTTCTTCATCGAATTTCTGAAGGTCAGCGGTCTATTGGAATCGTGGGTAGAAGATTGCCCACGGAGCTACCCAAGCAACAACGCCTCAAGCAAGCGAGAGATTCTGGCG
>CAIWHP010000141.1 GCA_903912445.1 uncultured Lentisphaerota bacterium | reverse complement strand
TCTGCTGTGGGCGGGGCTTTACAGCCCCGCGGTTGCATTGCGGTTGGGCTCGCGGGGCTGGAAAGCCCCACCCACTAGAGTTGGGATGTTGTGGTGTGGGTTAGGGCCGGTGTGCGCCGGGTCGGTGACCCGGCCTACAACGGAGAAGACGGATGCTCAGCAGCCGTGTCCTGCAAAACTAAAGAGCTTACCTCCGCAAATCGGCAATCGGAAATCTTCAATCGGCAATCTTTCTTTTTGCGCTGTTGCCGGTCTGCTTCTATTCCTTTCTCTCGCTTCACCTTCGCGCGCGGGTTTGGCAGATTGGCTTGGCGGGGCGTTCCGCGGCACGCCCGACGAGGCGTGGAGTCCGGCGACCAGCGCGCTGGTCACGCGGGCGCTCGCGGATATTGGCGCTGCGCCGCTGGAAGACTATCACGCCCACTTGGTCGGCATCGGCACCGGCGCGACGCAGGCCGCCATCAACCCGGCGCTGCAGTCGTGGTGGCATCCGGCGCGCCGGTTCAAAGCGCGCGTGTTCCTTTCCGCGACGGGCGTGCAGGGGACGGAGCATTTCGACGGCGATTATGTGGCGCGCCTGGTCCAGCTCGCGCGCGGCTGCGGGCATCCGGTCAGGATCCATCTTCTCGCCATGGATCGCAGCTATCTGCCGAACGGCACGCTGGCGCCGGAGCAGTCGGATTTCTTCGTGCCGAACGACTATGTGATGAACGTGGCGCGGCACTATCCCGATATTTTTGTGCCGGTGATTTCCGTCCATCCCGACCGGGCGGACGCGCTGGCGGAACTGACGAAGTGGGCGGGGCAGGGGGTCCGGTTTGTGAAATGGCTGCCGAATGCGCAGGGTATCGATCCGGCGCAGCCGCGCTACGATGCGTTCTACCGGAAGCTGCGCGAGTTGGACATGGTGCTGCTGACGCATACGGGCGCGGAGAGCGCAGTGGATGCCACTGGCGCACAGGAACTGGGGAATCCGTTGCGGCTGCGGCGTGCGCTCGATGCCGGCGTGAAGGTCATCATGGCGCATTGCGCGAGCCGCGGGCAGAGTGCCGACCTCGATCATCCCGGTATGCGCGCCGACAACTTCGATCTCTTCCTGCGGATGATGGACGATCCGCGCTATCGCGGCCAGCTGGGTGCCGACATCTCCGCCCTGACCCAATGGAACCGCCTGCCGCGCCCGCTGCTGGAGGTGCTGCGCCGTCCCGATTTGCAGGGACGGCTCGTCAACGGGAGCGACTACCCGATGCCCGCGCTCAACTGCGTCATCTCGTTGCGCAAGCTGGAGCAGCTGGGCCTGATCGCATCCGCCGACCGCCCGCCGCTGGCCGAACTCTATGCGCATAACCCGCTGCTGTTCGACTTTGTGCTCAAACGCGTGCTGCGCGAGCCGGCGACCGGCGCGCGGTTGCCCGCGAAAGTCTTCCTGGAAAACCCGTTGTTTTCCGGCTTGCCCGCTGCCGCGGAAAAGACGACAAAGTTGTCGGTGGCAACACGAAGGCAGGTCACATGAGGACGGAGTTCCAAAGTTTGGAAAAGAGAAGCAGCAGCTTTTCCAACGTTCAGGAAAATATCAAAAAGTTTTTGTGGGCGGAGCCCATTCGTTCGCGCTTTCCGGTCTGGAGCAGGCTGTTGCCTGCGGCGGCGCTGGGCAGTTGCTTGTTGCTGGGCGCCGGCTGCTCGACTACGGGGATGAAAGGCACGCCGTTCTACACCGGCGAATATTCCAAACGCGAAGGGCCGGCGGAGGACCGCGTCAATCTCTGGCCGCTGGTCTACTATCGCCCGCCGGGCCTGTCGGCGATCTGGCCGATCTTCGAGAAGAGTGACACGCATTTCGCGATCCGGCCGCTGTACTCGGTGTATGGTCTGGACCAGGTGAACCACAAGCACAACGTACTATGGCCGCTCGCGCAGTTTGACCGGCAGACGTCCGAGAACCGCATCTTTCCATTTTTCTGGGGCGGGGGTGCGCGGCCGGCCGATGATTACTGCTTGGGCTTCCCGCTCTACTGGCATTATGGGCATCCGCTGGACAATGAAGTGGGGGGCTTGGATTCGCTGTTCCCGCTGTGGTGGGTGGATCGGCACGGCCCGGACCAGTCCAGCGTGTTCTGTCCCTGGCCGCTGGTGGGCTTTATGCACCGCGGCAAGACCTCCGGCTGGCATGTATTTCCGCTGGCGGGCAGCTATGGTGACGGCAACGCCTACTTCCGCTTCCAGGCGGCGTTTCTGGCGGACCAGTGGGGCAATGCGGCGCAGAACCGTCACGGCTCGCTGGTGCTGCCGCTCTATTTCTATGCGCGGAGCCGGACCGCGTGGGATTTTTATTCGTTGCCGTGGTCAGGCGGGCACGCCGCCGATCACGACTGGTCCTGCATCTTGCCCGTTTACTATCATAGCAAGGACGCGGCTGGCTCGCTGACCCTGACGCCGCTGTGGCTGCAGGGCGCCTCGGCGAACCCGGCGGAGGGCGGTTGGGCGGCACTGTTGCCGCTGCTTTACCACAGCTATAGCGACAAGGCTTCCACCACGCTCTCGCCGCTCTGGCTGTCGCACACAGCGGCCGACCCGCAAAAGAAATCCTGGTCTGCGTTGCTGCCCGTCTACTATCACAGCCGTGATAATAAAGCGGATGTGCTCCTGACGCCGTTGTGGCTGCAGGGCGCTTCGAAGAATCCTGCTGAGGGCGGCTGGAAGGCGCTGCTGCCGCTGCTCTACCACAGCTACAACGACAAGGCTTCCACGACACTCTCGCCGCTCTGGCTGTCGCACACGGCGGCCGACCCGCAAAAGAAGTCGTGGTCCGCCTTGCTGCCGGCCTTTTATCACAGCAGCGACCAAGCTTCGGACTTGCTCCTGACGCCGCTGTGGATGCAGGGCGCGCATAGCAACAATAACTGGCAGCTGCTGCCGCCGCTCTACTACGCGCGGCAGGACGGGGCTGACAAATTCTGGGCTACGCCGCTCGGCGGATTGCGCACCGCTGCGGATCTGCGGACGTGGATGATCTATCCGCTCCTGAGCTGGGGCACGCCGCGTGCCGATGGCGGCGAGTTCTGGGCGCTCGCGCCGCTGGCGCATGCCGACTGGAATGCGAGCAACTCCGTCAGCCACGTGCTGCCCCTTTACTACTACAACAGCGCAACGCATACCGCGCTCACGCCGCTCTGGGCGCGCTGGGCGGCGGGCGGTACGACCAATACGATGATTCCGCCGGCGCTCTCCTGGGCATCCAGGGATGCCGCCAGCACGGATCTCTGGCTGGCGCTGGGCCTGGGGAAATTCAGCTGGGGTGCCAAGCCCGGCGCGGATTATCTGCTGCCGCTTTTCTACAACGACCGCGAAAAGCAGATGTTTCTTTCGGCGGCGTGGGCGCGTTGGGTGGCGGGCGGCACAACCAATGCGGTGGTACCGCCGGCGCTCTCGTGGGTGTCCAAGGATGCTGCCAGCACCGACCTCTGGCTGGCGCTCGGCTTGGGGAAATTCAGCTGGGGTGCCAGGCCCGGAGCGGATTATCTGTTGCCGATTTTCTACAGCGACCGCGAGCGGCAGAAATTTGTTTCGCTGTTGTGGGCCGGTTGGCCGACCGCGGAGGGTCGCGTTACAGCGGTACCGCCAGCACTCTCGTGGAAGACCACCACGCCGCAGCGCAGCGACCTGCACGTGGGGCTGGGGCTCGGTAAATTCAGCTGGGGCGAGAAACCCGGCACGCAATGGCTGCTGCCCATATTTTATCAGTACCGCGCCGAAAACACCTTTCTCTCGCTGCTCTGGGCACGGTATGTGGCCGCCGGCAGAACAAATTCAATCGTGCCGCCGACGCTCTCGTGGCTGACGGCCGACGCTTACCGCCAGGAGCTCTGGCTCGCGCTCGGCCTGGCCAAGTTCAGCTGGGGCGACATGCCCACGGAGTCGCACGTGTTTCCGCTTTATTACCACGACCCGCAGACGCACGAATTTTATACGCCGCTCTTCGGTCGTGACCCGGGCGCGGACGGGTTCAACTACTTCGCCACACCGCTGGTGGGTCGGCGAGAGGGCGAGCACACCGGGAGTTGGGCTTTCCCGCTTTACTCGCACAAGCGCGACACCAAGAGCGGCGACGTGGACGACTGGGTCCTCTGGGGCAACCATTGGGAGCGCGGCGGCGTCAGCCGCTCGATCTTCTTTCCGGTGTTCGGCTATCACAACTTCGGTCCGCTCGACAGCGCGCCCGAGGTGGCGCGGGACAGGATGCACTACGGCAAAGATTTCTTCTGCATCCCGTTCTGCTGGTATCGCAACGAAGCTTTTTACCGCCCTGCGACGCTCCAGCACCCGCCCGCCGGGGAGCGGAAGAAAGCGGCTGCGCCCAAGCCGCGCCTGCCGCCGGTACGTGAGGAGAAGTACACGCACGGTGTCTTCCCTGTATGGAGTTATGCCAAGGCCGAGACGCCTGCGCAGGGCCGTCTGAACACCGACGGTTCGGTGGTGCTCTGGCTCTATGACTACACCCGCGAGGTCGCTCCGCTGGCCCAGCCGGCGGGCGGCACCAACGACTACACCCGGGCACGCATCCTTTGGCACCTTTGGCACTACGAGCGGAGCAACGGCGATGTCACGGTGGACTTGTTCCCCGGCATCACCTACGACCACAAGATCGACGGCTTCAAAAAGATCTCCTGGCTCTGGCGCGTCTTCCGTTATGAGCGCGACAAGGATGGCGGCAAGAAACTGGACTTGTTGGGCATCCCCTTCATGCGAAGCGCAGGAAAAATCAACGGACAACGGACTCCCGGCAGTTGACCCAATGACAAGTATTTGTCGACAAGATCGGATCTGAACATGAACAAAAAAGCGCTTCAATGGCTCTACAGCGAGTTGCCGCGGCTGGTGGCGCAGGGCATCCTGACGCCCGACGCCGACGCGCGGTTGCGCGCGCATTACGGGCCGGTCGAGCCGGCGCGGCCGGCGCGGCTCGCGGTGCTCATCTTCGGCGTGCTCGGCGCGTTGCTGATCGGCGCGGGCATCCTCCTCGTGATGGCGCACAACTGGGAGGACCTGTCCCGGCCGGTGCGCGCGGGACTTTCGTTCCTGCCGCTCGTGCTGGCGCAGGGCCTTGTGGCGTGGACCCTGTTCAACCGGCCGCAAAGCCTCGCGTGGCGCGAGGGCACCGGCGCGCTGCTGTTCCTGATGATCGGCGCGAGCATCGCGCTGATCGCGCAGACCTACAACATTTCCGGCGACCTGCCGCGCTTCCTGCTGACGTGGGCGCTGCTCGGTCTGCCGCTGGTCTACCTGCTCAACGCCGTCGTGCCCGCGCTGCTCTACCTCTGGGGCATCACCGAGTGGGCGTGCCACCTGCGCTGGGAGGATGGCTTCGCCGCCGGCTACTGGCCGCTGGCCGCGCTGGTCCTGCCGCTGCTCGCACAGTGGCTGCGCGCCGGCCGCTACGAGGTGCGCCCGACACTGCTGCTCTGGGCGCTCTGTATCAGCGTCACGGTGGCCGCCGGCGTGACGATCGAGCGCGTGCTGCCCGGCCTCTGGGTCATGCTTTACGCGGGCCTGTTCGCGCTGCTGTTCCTCGCCGGCGAATTCTGGTGCGCCGACGCCGAGGGCTTTTGGACGCGCCCGCTACGCCACTTCGGCGCCGCTGGCGTGCTCGTCCTTGCGTTCATGCTAACCTTTGAGTGGCCGTGGAAGGAGATCGGGTGGCACTACTGGTATTGGGATCGCTTCCACCATTCCGGGTGGCGTGTCATTCCCGATGTTGTCCTTGGCAGCCTGATTCCGATTGCCGCCATCGTGTTGCTTGGCATGACAGTGCGCCGCAAGACACCGCTCGGCCTGCTCTTTGGCCTCACGCCGATACTTGCCATCCTCGGCTACGCCCTCGCCAGCATGACGGAAACCTATGCGCCTTCCGCCGGCTTGTTCGACCTTTACCTGCTCGTCGCCGGCCTTTGGCTGCTGGTCACCGGCATCCGCATCAACAAGCAGGGCCAGATGAATGTGGGTCTACTCGCCGTCACCGCGTTGATCGTGGCGCGATTCTTCGATACCGACCTGAACTTCCTGCTGCGCGGCCTGATCTTCATCGGACTAGGCGTCGCCTTCCTGGTCGCGAACCTCGTCATGCTGCGCCGTAAAGGAGCGAATCATGAACAAGCGTGATCTGACCCTGCTCGGCTTCGCTGTGGTCGTCGCCGCCCAGCTCGCCGTGCCCGCGTGGTTGCTCATCGAGCGCGAATGGACCCTGCGAGATGGGCAGGTCTACAAATTCAAGACGCGGCCGGTGGATCCCGCCGATGCCTTCCGCGGCCGCTATGTGTGGCTGGGTCTGGAACCGGGCCTGATCAAGGTTCCGGATGCCAACCAATGGCACTATGACCGGAAAGCCTTCGCCGTGCTCGGCACCGACACCAACGGCTTCGCCATCGTTGAACGCCTCGAACGCGAAGCGCCTGCCGGCCAGGTCGCCGTGCGGGTCCACGTGGGCTGGCCCGATCTCAAGAAGGGGGAGGTTCACATCAACTGGACCGGCCTTGACCGCTTTTACATGACCGAGAATAAGGCGCCGGCCGCCGAGGCTGCCTACCGCGAGCACAGCCGCCGAGCCAAGAAGAACTGCCACGTCACCGTCCGTATTCGCGGTACTCACGCCCAAATCGAGAACCTGTTCATCGAGAACAAACCGATCCACGAATGGCTGCGCGAACACCCGGGGAAGTAAAGGGGGGCGCGGGGCCTGATGGGCGGTTTTGGCCGGAGTCGCTGCCGCTTGCATTTCCGCGTGGCGGGCGGAGATTTGACTGCCGGATAGGTAAGTCCGGCGAGGTGCGCTCATGAAGACATTGATCGGGCATCTCCCGGGTCCAGGTGTTCCGAACTTTGGCAGGGCTCATCCGATCTTTTTCCAAGGCATGGACTATGGAGCGCCGCACTTCCCCAAGCCTCAAAAGACCACCGCACCGTTTACAACGCTGCGGCAGCCGATGGGCGGCCACGGTAATCCCCGCAAGGAACATCGCGCGACCTGACGCTCGCAAGGGTGGGGGACGAGCGCAGATTATATTGGTGCTGCACTGAAGCCGCGGGGCAGTTATGGCCCCGGTTAGCAGTAATATTTGCGGTTTTCAATACCGCGAAGCTCTCTCTCTCTGCCTATGATTCCACGCGCAGTTGCAGAGCTGAGCCCGTCTGCTAGCGGTGGTGGGAAGTCGTCGCTCCAAACCAACCGGAGCGCGCACGCTCGGCGGTTGGAGCACGCACTGAGCCCCACTTGCGGGTGGCAGGCTCCATTCACGCAAGCTCCCATCCTGCTAAATGCGAGGCGCGGAAACTCGCACCCAACCGCGTACTTGGAAAAATGCGGCGCGCTGTGTAGCCTCACGGTGTGAGGAGAACATCATGAAATTGGGCTGCATCGCGGTGTGTGCGGTTGGGTGCCTGCTCGGGCTGGCGGGCCGGGCTCCGGCGGCGGTGGTCTGGCTGGAAGCGGAAGCATTCGCCGATACTGGTGGCTGGGTCAACGATACGCAGTTTGTGGACCTGATGGGTTCGCCTTATCTGCTCGCCGCGGGCACCGGCAAGCCGGTCGCTGATGCCGTGACGAAGGCGCATCTGTCACAGGCGGGCAACTACCACCTCTGGGTGCGGTGCAAGGATTGGCTGCCGCCGCATGCGCCGGGACAATTTCAAGTGCTGGTGGGCGGGCAGGCGTCGGGGAAGATATATGGCCGCGCCGATACCAATCTTTGGCAATGGGTGGATGGCGGCGAATTCAAGCTGGCGGCGGGGGATGTCGAGGTGCGGCTCCACGATCTGACCAGTTGGTGGGGGCGCTGCGACGCGGTCGTGCTGGCGGAGGGCGACTTTGCCCCGGCCAACGAAGCGCAGGCGTTGGCTCAGCAGCGCGAGCAGTTTGGCGGCGTCACGCGCACTGTCGAAAACCACGAGCCTTACGATGTGGTCGTGGTCGGCGGCGGTCTGAGCGGGCTGGGCGCGGCAGTGGCGGCGGCGCGGCACGGCTGTCGCGTGGCGTTGTTGCAGGACCGTCCGCTCCTCGGAGGCAATGCGTCCGACGAAATCCAGATTCCGGTGGAGGGCGATCGGACCGGAGGCAAGTTCCATAATTACGATGCGGGGGTCATCGAAGAATTTTACCCCGAGATACGCGATTACGGCCACGCGGATCGGCTGGAGAAAATCGTCCGCGCCGAGAAAAATATCGAGCTCCGTCTGAACACGCGGGCGACCGGCGTGGAAATGAAGAACACCAACACCATCGCGGCGGTGCTGGCGCTGGATGTGCGCAGCGGGCAGCGGCTGCGCTTTGCCGCGCCGGTGTTCATCGACTGCACGGGCCATGGCTGGGTGGGCTACTGGGCCGGTGCGGACTGGCGTATGGGCGAGGAGGCGCGGTCGGAATACAACGAGCCCGACGCACCTGAAAAAGCCACGACGCACACGATGGGCAACGATCTCTATGCCGCCAAGTTCGAGTCGCGCGCCGAGCCGGTTCCCTTCACCGCGCCGGCCTGGGCCTATCACTGGGGAAAACCGGAGGATTTCGAGGCGCCCCAATCTCACCAGCGTCTGAAAGCCGGGCGGCCGGAAAACTTCGATACGCTGCCGCGCGGCAAGGGCCGGATGCCGAAAGCCGATGATCCCACCGGCGGCGTGGGCCACAACTGGCCGGTTGAATTCGGCGGCATGCTGAACACCATCACCGACGCCGAGTTCATCCGCGACGAACTTCTGCGCATCAACCTCGGCCTCTGGGCTTACGCAAAGAACCACAACCCGAAGATCATGAAATTCAACGCCACGCGCGAGCTGGTCTGGCTGACGCCCATCATGGGTGTGCGCGAAAGCCGGCGGCTGATGGGCGACTATGTCCTGACCGAACTCGACAACCGCGATGGCAACGTGCATCCCGACACGGTGGTCTATTGCGGCTGGGGCATGGATATCCACCATCCCCAAGGTTTCTGGGTGCAGGGCAACGACTGCATGCACTACTTCCGCCGGCACATCAGCGTCCCGTTCCGCAGCCTCTACTCGCGCAACATCGGCAACCTGATGATGGCCGGCCGCTGCCACTCGGCGACGCACCTCGGCATGGGTGCGACGCGCATCGAGCGGACGTGTTGCGAGATGGGCGAGGCCACCGGCGTCGCCGCCGCGCTCATCAAGCAACATGGCGGCTCGCCGCGCGGCATCTATCAGTCGTACATCGGCGAACTGCAGCAGGCGTTGCTCAAGGACGGCTGCTATCTGCTCGGCGTCAAAAACAGTGATCCCGATGACCTCGCACGCGCCTGCAGGGTCAGCGCCACCAGCGCGCACGAGGGTTGCGGTGCAGAGCAGGTGATCAATGGCTGGAGTCGCGCCATCGATGACCAGCGCAACGCCTGGGTGCCCGATTTGAAGAATGCCAAGCTGCCGCAGTCTATCGAGCTGGCGCTGCCGGCGCCCGCGCCGGTCAACCGCCTGCACCTCAGCTTTCAGACGCGCCTCAGCCGCAGCGTGGATTTTGATGTTGAAGGGTGTGTGGATGGTAAATGGCTGCCCCTTGCCCAGGTTCGTGACAACGAAGCGCGTCGTCGCGTGCTCGCCTTTGCCACCGTGAAGGCGGAGAAGATCCGCGTCACCTTCCGGAAAGTCACCGGCCAGTTCGGCGTCTGCGAGCTGCGCCTCTACAACGAAGCCGACCGATAGCAGCTGTACACCGCTTGTGCTTGGAGGCGGCCGCTTACTTGTGCAGCAGCACGCCGATGGTTGTGCCGACCGCCATGAAGATCAGGAACGCGAGCGATTTGAGCACCGTGATCTGGGTGACCAGCAGATCAATGCTGATGGTGCGGTCCACGATGGTGCTGCGGGTGTTGTAGATCAGCACCAGCGCCGCCAGGCCGATAAGGACCAACGCGAACAGCAGTGTTTTGCTCATGGGATCGCTCCGGTTGCGGGGATGAAAACGTTTTGCCGCCGCGGTGTCAAGCGCGGCCCTCGTCCCGCACCAGGCGCGTGTCCTGCGGCGGGTGGGCGTCGTCGGGCAGGGGATAGTCGAGCGTGTAGTGGAGGCCGCGGCTCTCGTGGCGGTGCAGCGCGGAGCGGACGACCAGCGCGGCGACGTCGGTGATGTTGCGCAGTTCCAGCACGTCGCTGGTGGCGCGGTAGCTGTGGAAGTACTGCGCGATCTCCTGGCGTACCATCTGCACGCGCGTCAGCGCGCGCTCCAGGCGCGAGGTGGTGCGGACGATGCCCACGTAGTCCCACATCGCCTTGCGGACCGACTCCCAGTTGTGGGCGATGACGACCGCCTCCTCGCTCGCGGCCTCGCCGCTGCCGTGCCACGCGGGAAAGGGCGCTAGGTCGGCGGCCGCCGCCGGCGCCTCCTGCAGGATCTCCGCCGAGGCGTTGAGGGCGGTGACGAGCGCCTCAAGCAGCGAGTTGCTCGCGAGCCGGTTCGCGCCGTGCAGGCCGGTGCAGGCGACCTCGCCGCAGGCAAACAGGCCCGGCAGCGCGGTGCGGCCGGCGACATCGGCCTCGACGCCGCCGCAGAAATAGTGTGCGGCGGGCACGACGGGGATCGGGTCGCGCGCCATGTTGATGCCGAACTCCAGGCAACGCGCATAGATGTTGGGGAAACGCTTGCGCAGGAACTTGGCGGAGTGGTGCGTGATGTCCAGCAGCACACAGTCGTCGCCGCGCGTCTTCATCTCGCGGTCGATGGCGCGGGCGACGATGTCGCGCGGCGCGAGCGAGCCGCGCGGATCATAGCGTTCCATGAACGGTGCGCCGTCCCGGGTCTTGAGGATGCCGCCTTCCCCGCGGACGGCCTCGCTAATGAGGAAGCTCTTGGCGGACGGGTGGTAGAGGCAAGTCGGGTGGAACTGGACGAACTCCATGTTCAGGACCGGCAGCCCGGCGCGCCACGCCATGGCGACGCCGTCCCCCGTGGCCACATCGGGGTTGCTGGTGTAGAGGTAGACTTTTCCCGCCCCGCCGGTCGCCAGCACGGTGGTCCTGGCGCGCACGCCGAGTAATTCGCCCGTCGCGCCGTCCAGGAACCAGGCGCCGAGGCAGCGGCGCGGGGCGCCACCGGTGGCCAGGTCCACCGCCATCAGGTGCGGGCGCATGGTGATGCGCGGCTGCTCGCGGCAGCGGGCGAGCAGGATGCGGATGATTTCCTGGCCCGTGAAATCGCCGGCGTGCAAGACGCGGCGCTGCGAGTGGCCGCCTTCTTGGCCGAGATCGTATTCCTCCCAGCGGCCTTCGCGCCGCTCGAAGGCCAGCCCCATTTTTTCCAGCTCACGGATGTAGGCGGGACCGGCGTTGACAATCGCCTCGACCACGTCGCGATGGCACAAGCCCGCGCCGGCGGTCAGCGTGTCCTCGATGTGGCTGGCGAAGCAGTCGTCGGCATCCATCACGCACGCAATGCCACCCTGCGCGTAGCTGGTGTTGCTTTCGCCCGGCTCTTTTTTCATCGCCAGCAACACCCGGCCGCGCGCGCTCAGCTTGAGCGCCGCCGTCAGCCCCGCCAGGCCGCCGCCGATGACGAGAAAATCGGTGTTCAAAATTTGCATGATTAAAAAACGCAGTGCTATGAACATCGAATATCGAGCATCGAACACTCAATATCGAAGTTGAGGAAGAAACGTTGAAAACAAACGCTCATGACTTCGATGATCGGTGTTGGGTGTTCGATGTTGGGCGTTCTTCGAGCGCGTTCAGCGCTCGAAGTAGGTGTAGCCGCGCAGGCCGGTTTCGTAGGCGTCGACGATCTGGCGGCGCTCTTCCGGTGTGATGCGGCCGTCGCGCACCGCCTGCTCGGCCAGCTGGCGGACGCGGTCGAGCATGTTCTGCGGGTTGTGCTCCACGTAGGTGAGCACGTCGGCGACGGTGTCGCCATCGATCTCCTGCGCAAACTCGAGGCCGCCGTGCGCGCCGAGGCGGAGGCTGACGACGTTCGTGTCGCCGAACAGGTTGTGCAGGTCTCCGAGCGTCTCCTGGTAGGCGCCGATGAGGAACACGCCCATGTAGTATTCCTCGCCGTTGAGTTCGTGGACCGGCAGCATCTCCTTCACGTCGTGCAGGTCGATGAACTTCTCGATCTTGCCGTCGGAGTCGCAGGTGATGTCGGAGATGGTCGCCTGCCGCGTCGGCGCCTCGTTCAGGCGGTGCACCGGCATGACCGGGAAGAGCTGCTCGATGGCCCAGACGTCGGGCAGGGATTGGAAGACGCTGAAGTTGCCGTAGTAGACATCGGCCAGTGCGGACGGCAGCGTGGCGAGCTCGTCGGGGATGTACTTGCGCTCGCGGATTTCCAGCGCCACGCGGCAGACGATGTACCAGAAGATGCGGTCGGCCAGCGCGCGCTGCCGCAGGCTGATTTCGCCGATCTCGAACATCTTGCGCGCCTCGTCCCGGTGATACACCGCGTCGTGAAAGGCCTCTTGCGCGTTCTTGGCGTTGATCTCCGTCGTCACGTCCATCAGGCGGAGCAGCACCTCGGGCGCGTCGGCGGGGAGCTGCTCCGGCAGCCCGTGGCTCTCGAAGCGCTGCGCATCGAGCACGTTGAACAGCAGCATCGAATGGTGCGCCACGGTCGCGCGCCCGGACTCGCTGACGATGGTGGGGTGGGGCAGCCCGGACTCGTTACACATCTTCATCACGGTCTCGACGATGTCGGCGGCATACTCGTCCATCGTGTAGTTGCTGCTGCTCGGGAAGTTGGTGTGCGAGCCGTCGTAGTCCACCGCGAGCCCGCCGCCGAGGTTGAGGATGCCCATCGCGGCGCCCTCCTCGACGAGGTCCACATAGAAGCGGCACGCCTCCTGCGCCGTCGCGCGGATGCTGCGGATGTTCGGAATCTGCGAGCCGACGTGGTAGTGCAGCATCTTCAGGCAGTCGAGCATGCTGCGCTCGCGCAGCAGGTCCACCACGTCGATGATCTGCGACGAGTTCAGGCCAAACATGCTGCGGTCGCCGCCGCTCTCCTGCCAGTGCCCGCCGCCGCGCGCCGACAGCTTCGCGCGGACCCCGAGCATGGGTCGCACCTTGAGCACCTCGGCCCGCTCCAGCACGAGCCGCAGTTCCGACGTGCGCTCGATGACGATGATGGTCCGCAGCCCCATCTTGATCGCGCGGAGGGCGAGGTCCACGAACTCCTCGTCCTTGTAGCCGTTGCAGACGATGTAGGCCTCCGGGTCCTGCATGTAGGCCAGCGCCGCGATCAGTTCCGCCTTGCTGCCCGCCTCCAGCCCGTGGTGGAACGGCCGGCCGAACGCGACGATGTCCTCGATCACCTGGTGCTGCTGGTTGACCTTGATCGGATAGACGCCGCGGTAGCTGCCCTGGTAACTGGCCTCCGCGATGGCTTTGGCGAACGCCTGGTTGATATGCGCCACGCGCGAGGCGAGCACATCGCTGAACCGCAGCAGCACCGGCATGGAAACCCCGCGGGCCTGCAGGTCGGCGATGATGGTCTTGAGGCTCGTGCTCGCCGTACCGGCTTTGCCCTGCGGGCGGACGATAACCTCGCCCTCGTCGTTGATGTCGAAGTAGCCCAGTCCCCAGTTGCGGATGCCATACAGTTCCACCGCATCGTTCACCGTCCAGCCGGTCAAAGTCTCAACTTTCATCAGGGTCTCCACCGTGCGCCTCTGGCGCAGCGGCCAGCCTCATGTTACGAACTTTTCCGCGCCATGCAAGTAAACGATGCGTCGGGTCCCGGGGGGCGGCAGGCGCGCGGAGGCAGGCGCGCGCCCCGCCGAGGGCGTTGCGGCGGTCTGCGGCGGAGGCCGCCGTACGGCTTGCCACACCGGAAAACGAGGATGCAGCGGCCAGGCCAGGGGCAATTTTCTCCACCGCCGAACGGGGCGATTATTTTCTTCAGCGCGTTCCAATAATCGCGCTTGCGCAGCGTTGTGCAGGGTGCATGTGCCGCGCCCGCCCGGCGGGGCGCGCGGGTTTCCAAGGTCTGTAAGAAACGGGTGGCGGCCTGCCCATCCTCGGAAAAAATGCACTTCCGCTGCGTGCCAAACTTGACATGGGCGAGGCGAACCGGTATGCCGGTGCTATAAGATAGGGAAATTTTTCAACGGGTTGGCGTCGTACCTGCTGATGAAGGGTTTTCCTGCGAAGGTTGAGAACATGAAACTGACACGGACGATCAAATATGAGGCCGACCGGGTGAAGGGCTTCGGGGACGAGGTCCGCAGCGTGCCCGGGTGCGAGCAGTTGCAGTCCTGTATCCAGTGCGGCACGTGCTCCGGCGTGTGCCCGCTGAGCATCTACATGGACTACTCGCCGCGCCATGTGATGGCGCTGGTGCGGTCGGACTTCAAGAACGAAGTCCTCAAGAGCCACACGATCTGGCTGTGCGCCTCGTGCTACCACTGTACGGTGGAATGCCCGCGGCAGATCCGTATCACGGATATCATGTATGAGCTGAAGCAGCGCGCAATCCAGGAGGGCATCTACCCGCGGCACTTCACCATCCCGGTGCTCGCCAAGGAATTCTACAAGATGGTCTACCGCTACGGCCGCGTCACCGAGAACGTGCTGGCGGCGACGATGTTCCTGAAGACGAATCCGATGGAGGCGGTGAAGATGTGGCGGCTCGGGCTGGGGCTCCTGCTCCGCGGCCGCTTCCCGCTCGTGCTGGAGAAGATCAAGCGCCGCGACGAGCTCGACCGCATGATGAAGGTCGTGGACAAGATGCACATTGACCAGCTGCACGACGACCAGAAGAAGCCGCGCCACGCGGTTGCCGGAGGCCACGCATGACAACGAAATATTCCTATTTCCCCGGGTGTTCGCTCAAGGGCATCGGCCGCGCCTACGAGGAGAGCCTGCTGCCGGTTTTCCGCGCGCTGGACGTGGAACTGGAGGAGCTCGAGGACTGGAACTGCTGCGGGGCGACGGCCTACATGGCCGTGGACGAGGTCAAGGCCTGCGTGCTCGCCTCGCGCAACCTGGCGATGGCGGAGAAGCTCGGCCACAAGGAGCTGCTCGCGCCGTGCAGCGCCTGCTACCTGGTGCTGAACAAGACCAAGCACTACCTTGAAGATTCGCCCTCGGTGCGCGGGGTGATCCAGAAGGCGCTGGCCGAAGTCGACATGACCTACAGCGGCAACACGCCGGTCCGGCACCCGCTGGACGTGATGATCAACAACGTCGGCCTCGATGCCATCAAGAAGCGCGTCGTGCGGCCGCTGACCGGGCTGAAGGTGGCGCCCTACTACGGCTGCCAGATCGTCCGCCCCTATGCGACGTTCGACGACCAGCACGATCCCCAGACGATGGATCGGCTGATGGAGGCGATCGGCTGCACGGTCGTGCACTACCCGCTCAAGACGCGCTGCTGCGGCGCGAGCCTGACGGGCACGCTGCCGGAGCCGGGCCTGCTATGCTCGAAGATTCTTCTCGAGGAGGCGCTCAAGCGCGGCGCAGACGTGATCGCCACGGTCTGCCCGCTCTGCCAGTTCAATCTGGACGGGTATCACCACAACATCAAAAAGCGCTGGGGCGATTTCCGCATCCCGACGGTCTATTTCACGCAGTTGATGGGCCTCGCCTTCGGGCTGGGCGAGCGCGAACTGGGCCTGCACCGCGGGTTCATCCCGATGAAGCCGTTGCCGGCGCTGGCGCCGGCCGCGGTGGGGACGTGAGGCACAGCGTGGAAATTTCCCGGTGGAGCAAAGCACATGGATAAGCCAACCAATCAAAACATCCGGATCGGTTTTTATGTCTGCCACTGCGGCTCGAACATCGCCGCGATGGTGGACTGCCCGGCCGTGGCAAAATATGTGGAGACCTTGCCGCACGTCGTGCTCTCGCGCGACTACAAGTATATGTGCTCCGACCCCGGCCAGGAGCTGATCCAGAAAGACATCGCCGAGCACAAGCTCACCCGCGTCGTCGTGGCCTCGTGCTCGCCGCTGCTGCACGAGCACACGTTCCGCGGCGCCGTCGAGGCCGGCGGGCTGAACCCGTTCTTCTTCCACATGGTCAACATCCGCGAGCACGACTCGTGGGTGCACACCGACAAGGCCGAGGCCACCACGAAGGCCAAGGAGCTGGCGCACGCGGCGATCATGCGCGTGGCGATGCACAAGGCCCTCGAGGTCAAGCGCGTCCCGGTCCATCCGGACGCGCTCGTCATCGGCGGCGGCATCGCGGGCATCCACGCGGCGATGACGCTGGCGAACGCGGGCAAGAAGGTCTTTCTCGTCGAGCGCGAGCCCTCCATCGGCGGCCACATGGCCAAGTTCGACAAGACGTTCCCGACGCTCGACTGTGCGGCGTGCATCCTGACGCCGAAGATGTCCGAGGCCGGCTCGCATCCCAACATCACGCTGCTCTCCTACTCCGAGGTCACCAAGCTTGACGGCTATGTGGGCAACTACACGGTGACGGTGAAGCGCAAGCCGCGCTACATCATCGAGGACAAGTGCACCGGCTGCCAGGAGTGCGTCGCCAACTGCGTCTACAAGGAGGCGAAGTTCCCCGACGAGTTCAACGAGGGGCTGGGCAAGCGCAAACCGGTCTACATCCCGTTCCCGCAGGCCACCCCGCAGGTCGTCGTGATTGACCCGAAGACATGCCTGAACTTTCGCAACGGCGAGCTGACGGGCAAGTGCAAGAAATCCTGCGTCACCGCGTGTGGCGAAAAGCAGGCGATCGATTTTAACCAGAAGGAAACGTTCCTCGAGCTCAAGGTAGGCACGGTCATCGTGACGACCGGGTTCAAGGCGTTCGACGCGAAGCGGATGCCGCAGTACGGCTACGGGAAGTTTCCGAACGTCTTCACGGCGCTGGAGATCGAGCGCCTGGTCAACTCCTCCGGCCCGACCGGCGGCCATGTGGTCCTGCGCGACGGCAAGACAGAGCCCAAGAGCATCGGCATCATTCACTGCGTCGGCAGCCGCGACAAGAAGACGAACCGCTGGTGCTCGCGCGTGTGCTGCATGTACTCGCTCAAGCTCGCGCACCTGCTCAAGGAACACACGGGCGCCGAAATCTACAACTTCTATATCGACATGCGCACCCCGGGCAAGGGCTACGAGGAGTTCTACGACAAGTTGCTTGAGGAGGGCGTGCACTTCATCCGCGGCCGCGTGGGCGAGGTCACCGACTGGGCGATGTCGAAGGAGGAGATGGAGAAGGGCAAACTCGTGATCCGCGTCGAGGATACGCTCGCCGGCTACGTGCGGCGCATCCCGTTCGACATGGTCGTGCTCGCCACCGGCCTCGAGCCGCAGGAGGATGCGCAGAGCATCCGCCGCATGCTCAACATGAGCTGCGGCACGGAAGGCTTCTTCCTAGAGCGCCACCCGAAGCTCGCGCCGGTCAGCACCTTCACCGAGGGCATCTTCCTCGCCGGCTGCTGTCAGGGCCCGCGCGACATCCCCGACTCCGTTGCCCAGGCCGGCGCCGCCGCCGAGGCACTCGTACTCATCGACAAGGGCTACATTGAGCAGGAGCCGAATACCGCGTACATTTTGGACGACGAATGCTGCGGCTGCAAGTCCTGCATCCCGCTGTGCCCCTACACCGCGATCACGTTCGACGCCGCCAAGAAGAAGGCGGTCATCAACGAGGCCCTGTGCAAGGGCTGCGGCACCTGCGTCGCCGGCTGCCCGTCCGGCTCGATCGTCCAGAACCTGTTCGACGACGAGGAAATCTTCAGCGAAATCGAGGGAGTGCTCGCCCATGAGTAACGAATGGCAACCGCGCATCGTCGCGTTCTTCTGCAACTGGTGCACCTACACCGCGGCCGACCTGGCGGGCGTTTCGCGCCTGAAGTACGCCTCCAACACCCGCGTCATCCGGCTGATGTGCTCGGGCCGCGTGGACCCGCAGTTCATCCTCGACGCGCTGGCGAAGGGCGCCGACGCCGTCCTGATCGGCGGCTGCCACCCCTTCGACTGCCACTATGCCGAGGGCAACTACAAGTGCCTGCGCCGGTTCCAGCTGCTCAAGCGCATGCTGGCCGACATGGGCATCGAGCCCGAACGACTGCGCTTGGAATGGATTTCCGCCGCCGAAGGCGAGAAGGTCAAGCGCGTCATCAACGAGATGACCGCGGCCGTCCGCGCGCTCGGGCCGCTCGGCATCCCGCAGAAGTTCGCCGAGTGGGACAAGGAAATGGAACAGTTCACCGCCCACGTGCAGGCGGCCGAAGCGCTGAAGGCGCCCTGCGCCGAGCACGCCCCGACCCAGGAGCCCGCCCATGTCTAAACCCAAAGTCGCTTTTTACTGGTGCGCCTCGTGCGGCGGTTGCGAAGAGACCGTCGTGGACCTCGCCGAAGACATCCTCGGCGTGGTCGAGAAGGTCGACATCGTCCTCTGGCCCGTCGCGATGGACTTCAAGTACAAGGACATCGAGGCCATGGCCGACAAGTCCATCACCGCGACGTTCCTCAACGGCGCGATCCGCTCGACCGAGCAGGAGGAGATGGCCCGCCTGTTGCGCCGCAAGAGCGTATACCTCATCGCCTACGGCGCCTGTGCACACACCGGCGGCATCCCCGCGCTCGCCAACCAGTTCTCGCGCGAGCAGATCCTTAAGTTCAACTACGAGGACGCCCCGACGCTCGTCAAGGGCGAGAAGACGCGCCCGCTTACCTCTTTCACCGAAGAGGGCCGCACGGTGTCGCTGCCCGCGCTACACAACGTCGTGCGCACGCTCGACCAGGTGGTGGACGTGGACTACTACGTCCCCGGCTGCCCGCCGACCCCGAAGATCACGCGGGCCGCGGTCAACGCCCTGCTCGAGGGCAAGCTGCCGCCCAAGGGTACGGTCATCGGCCCCGACCACGCGCTGTGCGAGGAGTGCGAGCGCAAGGACACCAAGCCCGACAAGTGGGACTTCGTCGAGTTCAAGCGGCCGCACCAGAAGCTGATGGACGAGAAATGCTTCCTCGCTCAGGGCGTCGTCTGCATGGGCCCGGCGACGCGCGCCGGCTGTGAGGCGCAATGCACCGCCGGCGGCATGCCCTGCACCGGCTGCTTCGGCGGGACCTCCCGCGTCCGCGACCAGGGCGCCAAGATCCTGTCCTCGATCTGCTCCAACATCGCCGCGAAGGAAGAGGACGAGATCGACGAGACGCTCGCGGGCATCCCCGATCCCGTCGGCACCTTCTACCGCTACGGCCTTGCCAAGAGCATCCTTCGCCGCAAGATGAATCTGCCCACCAATCCCTGAAGCACGAGAAAAGCCATGAATCCCGAAGCCGAAAAAGTGTTCAACGCCGGGGCCGCCCGCGCCAATGCCGCCTACGCGGGCCAGCGCCGCAACGTCACCATCAACCCCATCACGCGCCTCGAGGGGCACGGCAAGATCGATATCTTCCTCGATGGCAAGGGCGATGTCGAACGCGCCTACCTGCAGGTTCCGGAGCTGCGCGGCTTCGAGGTCTTCAGCCTCGGCCGGCCGGCCGAGGATATGCCACAGATCACCAGCCGCATCTGCGGTGTCTGCCCGACGGCCCACCATATGGCCGCGACCAAGGCGCTCGACAGCCTCTATCAAGTCGAGCCGACCTCCGCGGGCAAGAAGATCCGCGAGCTGGTCTACAACGCTTTCACCCTCGAAGATCACGCGCTCCATGTCTTTGTCCTTGGCGGCCCGGACTTCATCGTCGGCCCCGAAGCGCCCCCGGAGCTGCGCAATATCGTCGGCGTCATCGGCAAGGTCGGCCTCGAGGCCGGCAAGAAGGTCATCTCGATGCGCCGCCGCGTCCGCGAGATCACCAGTTACTTCGGCGGCAAGGTGGTCCATCCCGTCCTTGGCCTGCCCGGCGGCGTGAGCAAGGCGCTCAAGGCCGAAGACCTGCCGAAGTTCAAGGAACTCGCCACCGCTGGCGTCGAGTTCGCCGAGTGGACCTTGGGCGTCTTCAAGAGCATCGTCCTCGGAAATCCCGAGTACGTGAAGATGATCACGTCCGACGCCTACACCCACAAGACCTGCTACATGGGCACGGTGGACGCGAACAACAACGTCAACTTCTACGACGGCGTGACCCGCGTCGTCGACTGCAACGGCAAGGAAGTCTGCAAGTTCACCGCGAAGCAGTACCGCGACTTCATCGCCGAGCACACCGAGCCCTGGTCCTACATGAAGTTCACCTTCCTCAAGGACCGCGGTTGGAACGGCTTCGCCGAAGGCCCGGAGAGCAGCATCTACTCCGTCGGTCCGCTCGCCCGCCTCAACGCCGCCGACGGCATGGCCACACCCAAGGCGCAGGCCGCGTACGAGGAATTTTACAATACGCTCGGCGGAAAACCCGTTCATCACACGCTCGCCAACCACTGGGCGCGCGTCATCGAGATGATCTACGCCGCCGAGCGCATCGAGCAGCTCGTCAACGATCCGGAGATCACGAGCCCCGACGTCCGCCGCATCCCGACGGCCCTTCCCACCGAGGGCATGGGCATCGTCGAGGCCCCGCGCGGCACGCTCTTCCATCATTACCAGACCGACGTGAACGGGCTGATCACGATGGCGAACATGGTCGTCGCCACCGGCAACAACGCCGCCCGCATCGCGATGAGCATCGACCGCGCCGCCAAGGGCCTGATCAAGGGCGGCCACGTCACCGAGGGCCTGCTGAACAAGGTCGAGATGGCGTTCCGCGCCTACGACCCCTGCCTCGGCTGCGCCACCCACACGCTTCCCGGCCACATGCCGCTCCGCGCCCGCATCTACAACCAAAGCCGCGAGATCGTTCAGGAATTGGTTCAGGACTGAATAGCCGCAAAAGGGCGCGAAGGGGAATTGGCGATTGCCAATTGCAGATTTCCGATTTTTGGTAGGGTAACCATCAAGAACCTCTCGCCGAGCGAGAGGACCGCGATGCCGAAAGCCCCCTGTTGTGGGCGGGGCTTTCCAGCCCCGCGAACCCAACCCGCCTCAACAATCGGCGACTGCCGCAGTACGGCGTCCCGCCCCCAAGCGCCGCTTTTCCAAGGCCCGGAAGCCGGCAGCCTTACCTTTTCCAAGCCCTGGAAAAACCACCCCTCCCGCTTTCCAACCCTTGGAAAAGCCAGTTTTCTTTGATGTGCGCGAATGCTGCCAAGCGGCGTCGGGTGGCGGGCTTTTGGCCGCGCATATCCGACGGCATCGCGCTGCGATTATTGCCGAAGCACGAACTCTCGCTAAGAAGTGATGTTGCATGTGACACAGTTGCAAAAACGGGTTCGGTCCCCGAGAGCCTTCATTATTTCATCCGCCAAGGCCACGGCCATTTTAACGACCTTAGTAGTTTTTCCTGAGTGCAACCCTGCGGGCAGGATGGCCCTGCGTTGTTCTTTCGCAAGGAAAAGATCGAGGCCGCTTCGTTGCGCTACCCTGAACGGTTGGTAGCCACGGCAACACAACGGCAACGCAACAACGGCAACACCACCATGCCTTGGCTTGCATCGCAGATGGCTTTTGCGGATACTCGCGCCCGCTGCCGGTTGGCAGTGAATGAACGAAGACAGAAAACTGACCAAGAAATACTGACCAATTTATTGCGTTAACGCGCAATCGCTTCTTCCGAAAACCGCGAATTTTCATCTTAGGAAGCGAAACACGCGGAGGCGCGCCCGTTGGGCGCGGCTCCCGGTTTCGTGTTTCCTAAGAGGGGCTTCGCGGTTCCCCGGAAGAGGCATGAGCTTGGAGTTCGCGCCTCTTTATTTCTGCGGCTCCTGGCTGGACGAAAACCGGAGCCATGCCAACTCTCACCTGGATCGGGAAGGAAGCAGTCGTGAATCATCATCACGAGGTGCCTTTCCGTCTGCTCAAGGACGTGCCCGATCTGGCCTGCGGCGACCCCGGCAGCGGCAACCTGATTGTCCAGGGTGACAACCTCGTAGCCCTCAAAGCCCTCCTCCCGTACTACGCCGGCCAGGTCAAGTGCATCTACATCGACCCGCCCTATAACACCGGGAACGAAGGCTGGGTCTATAACGACAACGTGAGTTCACCGCTTATCAGGGACTGGCTCAACAAAGCCGTCGGCAGAGAAGATGAAGATTTATCTCGCCATGACAAATGGCTCTGCATGATTTATCCGCGACTCGCCTTGTTGCGGCAATTCCTTCGGGCAGATGGTGCAATTTTCGTAAGCATTGACGATGTCGAGATTGCTCATCTCCGCATGATGATGGATGAAATATTTGGCGGCCAGAATCTGATTGGAAATATTGTCTGGCAATCGAAAGATACACCGGGAAATAACAGCATTGGTGTCGCGGAAACCCATAACCATATTCTCGCATATCGAAAATCAGAATATTTCCAAGCTCAACTGCTTGCCAGAAATGAAAAGCAAATCGCGAACTATTCGAACCCGGACGATGACGCTCGGGGACCTTGGCTCGCTGCACCAATCACGCGAGTTGAACATCGTGAACGAGATTTTTATCCCATCAGAAATTTAGTTGGCCGTGAGATCCTTCCGCCCAAGGGCAGCAGTTGGCGGCGCCCACCAGAAAAGATGAAAGAATTAGCTGCTGATAATCGGATCTGGTGGGGGAAAAATGGCGATTCCGAATTTCCGATGGAAAAGAAATTCCTTACAGAAGCCAAGGAAGGCGTTGTAAATCAAACTTGGTGGCCATATGAATTTGCGGGCAGCACTAGAAATGCGAGCGCGGAAATGAAGGAATTATTCGGTGGTGAAAAAGTTTTCGACACACCAAAGCCGACTCAATTGTTAAGGGTAATTACGCAAATGACATGCGAGCCAAACGATTTAATTCTCGACTCTTTTGCGGGTAGCGGAACAACGGGGCACGCGATTCTCCAGCTCAACAAACAAGATGGCGGCAACCGGCGATTCATACTCGTTGAAATGGAAGCGAAGATTTCGCGGAACATCACCGCGGAACGCCTCAAGCGCGTGGCCCAAGGGTATGAGAACGCAAAGGGCGAGAAGATCGAAGGCCTCGGCGGCGGCTTCCGCTACTGCGAACTCGGCGAACCTTTGTTTGACGAGCGCGGACAAATCCGCGAGAGCGTCCGCTTCGCCGAGCTGGCGCGGCATGTCTACTTCACGGAGACCGGCGAGCCGTTGCCGCGCGAGCGCGTGCCGAACACGCCGAAAATCGGCGAGCATCGCGGCGTCGCGCTGTATTTGCTCTTCAATGGAATTCTCGGCGACAAAACGTCGAACGGCGGCAACATCCTGACGCGCGCCGTGCTGGCCAAGCTGCCGCCGTTCGATGGGCCGAAGGTGATCTGCGGCGCGGGCTGTCTGCTCGGCGAAGCCCGGTTGCGCGCAGAGCGCATCACCTTCCGGCAGACGCCTTATGAGGTGCAGGTGTCATGATCCAGTTAAAAGCATACCAACACCGGGTACTGAGTTCCTTGCGGGAGTTTCTGGCCGACTGTGCCCGGACGCACGATCCTGCGGCCTCCTTTGAACGCGTAACCGAGAAAGTTTACGGGCAACCCCTGCGCTATCTGAAAATCCTCGATCAACGCTTCGAGGAAATGCCCTATGTCTGCATCCGCGTCCCAACGGGCGGCGGCAAGACGCTGATTGCCAGCCATACGGTCGGCATTGCGTTGAACGCTTACCTGCCGACGACCCATGCCGTCGTCCTTTGGCTGGTCCCGAGCAATACGATTCTCGATCAGACGGCGAATGCGTTGCGCGATCCGCGGCATCACTACCGCCGCGCCTTGGAACTGGAATGCGGCGGCGGTGTGGAGGTGCTGACCATCGAGGAGGCGCTACGCATGACGCGCGCCACGGTCGAAGGCAATACCGTGGTCATCGTCTCCACCATCCAATGCTTCCGCACCAGCGATCCCGAAGGCCGGAAAGTTTATGACGGCACCAACAGTGCTATGGATGAGCATATCGCTGCGATTCCGGCCGACCGTTATGCGGAGATGGATCTGGGGCCGGATGGCAAGCCGGCCCGCTCCTTGATCAATGTGCTCCGCCATCGGCGGCCGGTGGTCATCGTGGACGAGGCGCACAACGCGCGGACGGAGCTTTCGTTCGCGACGCTCGCGAATGTCCGGCCGTCGTGCATCATCGAGTTCACGGCCACACCCGACACGAAGAAAAACCCCTCGAATGTCCTGCACCGCGTCTCCGCTGCCGAGTTGAAGGCCGAAAACATGGTCAAGCTGCCGCTGCGCGTCATCACGCGCAGCCCCGGCCAGAAGGATCAACTGTTGGCCGAGGCGATCCAGTTGCGGAAGAATCTCGAAGCGCTAGCCCTGCTGGAGGCGCAGGCGACGGGCGAATATATCCGTCCGATTTTGTTGATCCAGGTCGAGAGTGTGGACGCGTGCGAGCCGCTGCGGGACAGGCTGGCGAATGAGTTCGGCCTGAACAAGGACGAGATCAAGATTTCCGTCGGGAGTAATGACGAGTTGGGCAAGATCAAAGACATCGCCGCGACGGACTGTCCGGTCCGTTTCATCCTGACGGTGCAGAAGCTGCGCGAAGGCTGGGATTGCCCCTTCGCCTATGTCCTTTGTACCTTGCGCGACACCCATTCCGCCACCGCCATCGAGCAGATCGTCGGCCGTATTCTCCGGCTGCCCGGCGCGAAGCAGAAAAAGAACGCGCAGTTAAACTGCTCCTATGCGCTGGCGCTTTCGACCGGCAATCAGTTGGAGGAGGTCCTCACCGAACTCCGCGACGCGCTCGTCAGCAACGGGTTTACCCGGAGCGAGGCGGAAGCGGTACTCATCCCCATTGCGCAAGGACTCATGCCTTTGGGCAGCCAGCCAAAGACGGTGCGGCTGCCGCCGGACAGCATTGATGTCGCCGCGTTTCAAGCCCATGCCGGCGAACTGGCGGGCAAGGCACGCATTGATCTGGCGAAGAACGAGATCACGGTTTTTGTGCCGCTGGCGCAGGAAGACGAAGTCCGGCTGCTCAATTGCGTGCGGACCACCGAGGCGCGCGCGCAGTTGGCCACGGCCGCAGAACAGGTCCGGCAAACCGAAAAGGCTTTTGGCGGCAGCGGCGAGCCGCGATTGGCAACGCCGTACGAGCAGCAGCGCGATTTCTTTATCCCACTGCTGTGCGTACGAGAACAGGGCCAACTCTTCGAGTTTGAGCAGACGCACTTGATCGAACACTCGTGGAAACTGAGCGAGAAAGACGCGTCCTTGCCCGCCACCTATGATCCCCACGCCCGGCCTGGTGCCCGCGTGGGATTTGTTGACATCGGCACGGAGGGCAAAGTCCAGGACGAAGTTGTGCACGATGCCAAGGTGGGAGACTTCATTGGGCAGATGCAGCAGCACGTGATGGCCTTTGCGCGGCCGGAAGAGTGGGATTTCGAGCGCCTCGTAGCCTGGCTCGACGCCCATCTCGAACACCACGACATCCCCACCGGGGAATCGGCCGAATTTCTGCGTAAATGCATTCGCGGCGTGCAGACCCTCCACAATATCCCGGATGTGGCCGCGCTCGCGCTGGACCGTTTCCGGCTGCGCGAGGAGATCGAACTGCGCATCAACGCGCATCGCGCCACGGAGCGCCTATCCGCCTTTCGCGAATGGCTGTTGCCGGCCTCGGCCCTGACGGTGGATCCGGAATGGGGTCTGGATTTCGCCAAACTACTGTATGAGCCGAGCTGGGATTATACCGGCGGCCATAAATTCAAGAAGCACTACTATGGGCCTAAGCCGGGCGAACTGCACGAGCGCAAAGTCGATGGCAGCCTGCGGGAAGAATATGAATGCGCGCTGTATTTGGAGACGCTGGATGAGGTTGAATATTGGGTGCGGAATTGCCCGCAGAAGCCAAACTCCTTTCGACTCCAAACCTCGAAGCGGCTTTTTTACCCTGATTTCGTTTGTCACCTCAAGGACGGCCGCAATCTCGTGGTGGAGTTCAAGGGCGGTAATGCCGAAACCTGGCTCTATTCCACACCCGATGCGGAAGAGAAACGGACTGTGGGTGCCGTCTGGGAAAGCCGCAGTAAGGGCCGCTGCCTGTTCATTATGCCGCCCGGAAAGCAACTGGAATTGATCCGGCAGAAGATTGCCCAAAGCCATTGAACTTTTCTTGGGTGCTGCTTGGTGGTACTGCCTTCAGCGTGCGGTGCTTGGCATAGCGGTGCGTGCCGCGCGACGGAAGACAGGCTGGACCGGCACGATGCCCACGGTGGCGGTTACCTTCAGCGCTTCGGCCGGATCGTTCACCAACGGGAAGTCGATGCCCAGTTCGAAGAGCTGCCTCAATTGCTCCGGCGGGACCGCGCCAAAATAGTTGATGCGCACGCCGTGTTTCTTCAACTCCTCTACGTAGCTGGGGAAGTTGGTGGAGACCTTGCCCGTGAGTTGGATGAAGGCGGTTTTTCTGCTCACGGTGAGCTCGATGTAATCCCGGGCATCCCGCTGCCGTTCCATGTTGCAGATCAGGATCCGGGGGTTGACGGCTTGCGCCCCCTTGGCGGCGGCCGTATTACACGCGAGGAAGGCCTGCTGGAGGCGGTCCTGTTGGACGAGGACCTCAGCCGCTTGCTTGCCGGCTGCTTCATCGCCCTTGAGATGGACGTTCAGCCAGATGTTGGCCGGCATGATGGCGAGGGTTTCTTCCAGCGAAGGGATTTGCTCCCCCTGAAAGGCTGGCGCCTTCCAGCTGCCCGCATCCAGCCGCCTGAGTTCCTGAAAGGTGAGTTCAGCGACTTTCCCTTTCCCGTTCGTCGTCCGGTTGACGGTGGGGTCGTGCATGACGACGAGTCGCCCATCCTTCGTCAGCTGCACGTCGCATTCGATCATGTGTGCGCCAAGGCGGATGGCTTCGCGAAAGGCGCAGAGGGTGTTTTCCGGGTGGGTGCTCATCGCGCCGCGATGCGCGCACAGTCCGCGGCTGGGCAGCCCGCCACCGGCGTCCGGCGCGTTGTCCCCGGCCCGGGCGTCACAGAGCCCCAAGCCAAGCAGCACCACCAAGCCCAATAACGAAGGGTGCATAAGCAAAACAGGAGCACCGACGCTCAATCGGATTCACTGGACGCTGACACTGAGGGCATGCCGTTTTCATCCCGTGCCACATGCAGCAGGATGGGCCGGCAACACACAGAACAGTCTTCCACATAGTCCTCGTCATCGCTGCCGATGTGGACCCGGATGTCGATCTGCTCCCCGCAATAGGGGCAGCGAATCTGCACTTCATCAAGTTCGCTCATAATAACTCCGCAATTTTTGGAACGATAGCCACGTTGGTTGGCCGCTTCAGTTGTTGTGCGCATATGCTACGGCGCGAACCGTTGGTGTTCAAGCGCGGAAGCGGCGGCGCCGAGCGATCACTTGGCGGCCCGCAGGGGACTGCCTCCCGGCAAGCCCCCGGGCGCGGACCAGGTGGGAATGCCCAAGATGACGCGCACGCGCTCCTGGATGAGCAGGGCGCAGCGATAGGGCCGCGAAATGCCCTGGTTCACTTTGGCATCGTACAGATCATGCAGCAGATTGCGGGCGGTGAAGAAGCCCTTCTTGCTGCGATCCCGCCAGGCCCGGACATAGAGCAGGTACAATTCGTATTCGGCGTTCACGGCTGCCTCGGGCAGTCCTTGAACCGAGCTGACCATGGCGCTGAGAGTCTCGGGCGTGATGTGCGGGTGTTCGGCGATCTTGCGCGAGAAGTCCAAGGTGGTTTTCTGGGAGTTGAGGATGTGCTGGGCCCGGGTGACGTTGAGCCCTTTCCAGCCGGCGTTCAGCCAGGCAAAGTTGGCCACCGCGGTTTCGTTGGAATTGAGTGCGACATAGACGCTCAGCGTGGTGGAATGAAAAATCTGCGACGTCATCCACGTCATGCCTGCCACATTCAGTCCCGGCTTTTCGCTGTAATAGAAGAGGCCCTGGTCGAGCGGCCCCACCAGGGCCCCGCGGTTGCTCAGGGTGGAGG
This sequence comes from uncultured Lentisphaerota bacterium, assembly GCA_903912445.1. Lineage (GTDB taxonomy): Bacteria > Verrucomicrobiota > Kiritimatiellia > CAIQIC01 > CAIQIC01 > DP16D-bin41. The sequence goes on along the minus strand of CAIWHP010000141.1, from coordinate 40,344 downwards.
GTGCGGTCGTTTCGGCGCACGAAAAGAGGACGTCGCGTCCGCCGATCTTGCAGCGGAAAAAGGTGCGCGTATTGGAGTAGGAAAAGTAGCTGCCCGATTCCGGGTTCGGGGTGATTTCTTCCGAGCCCTTGACCTGTCCGGTCACGTACTTTTGGGTGCCGGTCGGACCAGCGTTAATACAGGCATAGACTGCCTGCATGGCCTGGCTGTCCGCGCAGGACGAGTGCCGGAGGGAGGCCGGAAAAACGGCATAGTCGGGAATCCCGGGGTTGAAATTGAGTTGCAGGTAACGCTGCAAGGGCGCGGCGATCGTGACCACGTAGGCGGCGCCTTCCGCCCCGTCGCGCGCCGGCAGTTTCCAGCCGCTGTCGGTTGCGCCCGCCCGAATCACGAAGTTGACCAGCGCCGCCTCGTCGGCGGGGTTGAAGGTGGGCTGCCGGGGGTTGGCGGCGAGCGCCAACAGGTTGTCCACGGCGGCCCTGGCCTCAACGGGGAAAGGTTGCATATGGGCGAGAATATCCACGGCCGAAGAAACATAGCGGGTGATTTCAGGGGCGGGGCGCGAGGCGATGACCTGATCCCGCCCTGTTACGGGCAGCACGGTCACGACCAAGCTCAATAGGATTCCTGTCAGGACGCCAACCAAGGAGTTCATTGTATATATTTTATCATGCCGGGGGCGATGCTTCCTCGCTATTCAGCCGCTCGCATCCCGGTCGGTTCTTATAAGGTTGTCCTGGCACTCGAAGCGGCGCGAGCCCTCCGCGGCCCTCAGCTATGGGCGTGCACGCGGCCGGAGGCCTCGACGAGCAGGCGCGAGGTCAGGCTGGCGGTCTTGCGGTTGATGCGGTTGGACAGCCCCCATTCGAAGATGGCCAGAAGGAAGGCCACCCATAGGAAATGCTCGGCGAGCGGGTTGCCGACACGGTGCTCCTTGATGACGCGCGCGAGGTCGTCCTTGCCCTGGACGATGAAGGCGTCCGGCACGCCGAGGCGGGAGCGGATGTCGTCGGGCTTGAGCATGCTCAGGTCCGACTCGTTGCGTGGAACGTTGACGGCGAGCAGGGGGCGGGTTTCGGCACCGGGCTTGGCGAGGCGGTAGACGCCGGGCTCGAGGATGTTCTCGGCGTGCAGGGTGGTCACGCCGTTGTTGATGAAGCGCCGCAGCGGGATGGTGGAGCGGTCGGGGGCGATCAGGCTGGTGCCCTCGGGCGCCTCGGAGAGGAACTGGCCAAGCTCGAGGTCGCGGCTGATCCACGTCGAGAGCGGCGGCTCGCCCTGGCCGGCGCCGGCTAGGACCATCTGGTGCATCAGCGGCAGGAAAAGTGCGGAGAGCGGCAGCGTGCTCCACGAGCGGTCGGCGCTGACGGTCATCAGCAGGACGCGCCCGCGGCCGAAGTTGCGGCTGTAGAGGAACGGCAGGTCGGCATCGGCGGAGACGAGGATCTCCGTCAGCTTGTCCACCGGGTCGCACCGCAGCGCGCGCTGGATGGCGATGGCGGGCACGGCGCCGGACTGGAGCTTCAGCGAGCTGAAGATCGGGTCGCGCGGTTTGACGAGGCGCAGGGTCTTGCGCTGCTCCTTGGTGGCGAACTCCGCGATCTTGAGCGGCTTGGCGGGCAGGCTGATGATGTTGGCATAGTCGGCGGGCTGGCCGCGGTCGCCGGGGATGACGATGAGCAGGCCGCCGTCGCGGACATAGCGCTCGAGCTGCAGCAACGCCTGGCCGGGGAGGGGCACGCAGTTGCAGAGGAAGACGGCGGAGAAGTCCTCGAGCTTCTCCAGCAGCAGGCCGTCGGCGGTGACGCTGCGCGTTTCGAGCGGGCCGCCCGCGCGGCCGCCGGGGTTGAGCGCGCGGTCGAGGAAGAACAGGTCCTGCGGCGTGCCCACCGAGAGCACGCGGAATTTTTCCTTCACGCGCAGCAGGAAGTGGAACGTGTCGTCGAGTGGCAGCCCGTCGCGCGGCGTCGCGATGCGCGCGAAGTGCGTGCCGACCGTCTGCGGCGGCAGCGCGATGGCGGTCTCCTCGATGCGGTTGCTGCCGAGCTTGATGTTCTGCCGGCCGACCTCCTTGTCGTCCACATAGAGCACGACGGAGCTGTCGCGCGCGGCGCCGCTGGCGGCGACGCGTACCCAGACCTGGCCGGGGATGTCGGAGCGCAGCAGCGCGGGATAGACGTCCACCTGAACCGGCGCGGCGTTTTCCGGCGTGGTGACGCCGACGAGGGTGATGTAGGCGGGGATGCTCTTGTCGAGCAGCTCGGGCGGCGGCCAGCCCTTGAGTGGGGCGGGCGCGGCGGCCGGCGCGTTGGTCTTGCCGGCGGCGGCGGGCGCATTGGTCGCGCCGGGGGCCGCCACGCCCATCCGGTCCCACGGCACGGCCTGGCCATCGGTGACGATGATCAGCTCCCGCTCGCGGCTGCCGGAATCGCGCAGCGACTCGATGGCCTTGAGGATCGCGGGCTGCAACGAGGAGGAACCCTGGCCCGGCTTGCGGTTCTTGACCAGCGTGGCGATCTTGTCCAGCTCGGCGGAAGGCTTGGCGATGAGCGCGAACGGCTCCTCGCCGGCGATGATCAGGCTGGCGCGGTCGCCCTTGTCCAAGCCGATGTCCTGCTTGTCCTTCTTGACCAGCAGGTCGAGGATGGTCTGGCGCGATTCCTCCCAAACGTTGGCGCGGCTGGATTCGTAGCCCATGCTGAACGAATCGTCCCAGACGATGGCGACATCGCGCGCGCTCCCGCTGAACAGCGAGCCGCGCACCGCGCTCTTGATGGTGGGCAGCGCGAAGGCGAAGGCGATCATCAGGATGAGCAGGGTGCGCAGCAGCCAGAGCAGGAAGTTCTCGAGCCGGATGCGGCGCGACGATTGCTTCTGCGCCAGCTTGAGGAAGCGGAGCGTGCTGAAGTAGATGCGGACCGTCTTCCGCTTGCTCAGCAGGTGCAGCAGCAGCGGCACGACCGCGGCGCCGGTGGCCCATAGGAAATGCGGGGCTACGAACATCGCTTGCGCTCCTCGAGGTAGGCCTTGAGAAACGTTTCTGGCTCCTGCTTGGTGTTGACCAGCCGGTAATCAATTTTCATCTGGTTGCAGGCGCTCTGGTACTTGTCGAGGAAGACCTTCATCGTCTCGCGGTAGCTCGGCGCGATGCCGCGCGGGTCCACCAGCAGCTTCTCGTTCGTCTCCAAGTCGATGAACTCCGCCGGGCGGTTGAAGGATAGGTCCAACTCCGTCTGGTCGAGGATATGGAAGAGGATCACGTCGTGGCGCATCTTGCGGAAGTGCGCCAGCGCCTTCAGGATGCCGTCGGGATCGTCGAAGAGGTCGGAGAACAGGATGACCAGCGCGCGCTTCTGGATCGATTCCGCGATCTGGTGCAGGGCCAGCGCGGTGTTGGTCGTGTTGGCCGGCTTGTGCTGCCCGAGCACCCGCAGCACGGTGTTCAGGTGCTGGGTCGAGTTGCGCGCGCCCATCTGCACGTCGATCTTGTCGGAGTAGACGTACAGGCCGATGGAGTCGCGCACCTTGACCACGACGTAGCCGACCCCGGCGGCCAGGCGGCACGCGTACTCGTATTTGCTGATGTTGATCGGCGCATAGCCCATAGAGGCGCTGCGGTCCACGATCATGTAGACGCGCAGGTTGGTCTCGTCCTCGTAGCGGCGGATGAAGTAGCGGTCGGTGCGACCGAGCACCTTCCAGTCGAGGCGCTTGGGGTCGTCGCCGGGGATGTAGGCGCGGTGGTCGGCGAACTCCGTGCTCGCGCCGCGCAGCGGGCTGCGGTGCCGGCCGGAGAGGTTGCCCTCGACGACGTAGCGCGATTGCAGCGTCAGCCCCGCGAGCTTCTGCAGCTCGCGCGGCATCAAAAATTTGTGCAGCCCTTCTTTCATGTTTCGTCCCGGCGCGCCCCCACCATGCCAGATTATTTAGCGCGCGAACAGCCACCAGTAGTCGCCATCGCTGACGATGATCATGCTCTCGCGTCCGCGTGGATCCACGCGCGCGTAGACCAGCGTAACGCCCGCCTGCTTGGCGCCTTCCGAGAGCACCATTTTTTCGGCGCCGCGCGCAAATTCCACGTTGGCCGCACCGCCCGCCTCGCCGCCGATGAAACGCGTGGTCCGCCAAAGGGTCAGCCCGGCGCCATAGGGCCGGCGCAGCATCGCGCCCAGGTCGGAGTCATCGCCCAGCGTGGGGCTCGCCAGATTGTAGCGCTGGCCGCGCAGCTTGGTGAGGCGTTTCATCGGCGCCAGCTCATACTTCCAGGCGCGGCCGAAGCGGTCGGCCGGCGGCGGCCGGTTCGTCGCCGCCAGCTCGCTGAGGGCGCCCAGCGCGGCGGGATATTCCACGTGGTTGCGGTAGTAGAGCTGCAGGCCGAAGCGGACCTGCTCGCGGTCGAGGCGCGTCAGCCAACGCTGCGCGAAGACGCGCGCCTCCGTGCTGATCGGGTCGGCGCGGTCGGCCAGCAGCGGCGTCAGGAAGAGGCGCGCGGCGTTGGTCTGGCCTGCGCTGAGCGCATGCCAGGCGCCGAGGCCGCGCGCGACGGACAGCAGCGGGCTGTCCGCGTATTGCGCCGCCATCTGTTGCGCCGCCTGGATGAGCGCCGCGTGCTCGGTGGGCGCGCGCGCGTGCTGCTGCCAGAGCTTGGCCAGCGCGCGGGCGGCCTCGGCCTCGGTCTGCGCGCCGGCGGGCGTGAGGGTGGCGCACAGCAGCGCCACCGCGGCGCCGATCAGTCTGGGGTGGGGCAGCATGATGGGTTCACTTGGACTTGGACGAGTCGGCCGCGGTGGGGTCCACTTCGGTTCGCAGCTCCAGGCCGATCTTCGGGGTCAGCTTGTCCTTGAACTGGATGACCGTCTGGCCGAGCTCGATGACCGGCGGCCGGCCCTTGGTGATTTTCAGCACGCGCCCGTTGATCGCCACGGCGTCATTGGTGCTCAGGCTCTGCACGATGCCGTAGGAAACGCTGGAGCCGCGCGTGATGTCGAAGACGACGATCGCGTCGGAACTCGGCTCGATGGTCGTGAGCTTGATCGTGCCGTTCTCGGGGTCGGGCTCCGACTTTTCCTTGACCTTCAGGAAGCGGAATGTGTGGATGATATTCAGGCGGACCTTGACGAGGTCGGCGCGCTTCTCATCGGTGATGCGGGTGAGGTTAAGGGCGAGCTCGTTGCCGTTGCGCACGGCATCCGCCGTCGCCGGCCGTTGCAGACCGACGAACGCCAGCAACGCCACTGTGATGACGCGTGCGAGTTTCATGGTGACGGCCCAGCACTTCGTTGGTGTACCTGGCAGGAGTTGAACCTGCAACCCTCAGATTCGTAGTCTGATGCTCTATCCAATTGAGCTACAGGTACGCCGCTTGCGAAATGCGGGTTGCCTTGTAGCGGCTCGCTTGCCACAATTCAAGCATGAAAAGCACAACGGCAAATTTTCTTCGCGGCGCCCTCCTCCCTTTCCAGCCCGTCGGCGCCAAAAAGCCACTCGATGCCTTCTGGATTCCCGGACGCCGCCGGCACCCGATGCTGCTCGTCATTGTCCACGGCATGGGGGGCAACTTCTACCGGTCGGAGCTCAAGAAGGAGTGGCTGCACGCCTGCGGCCGCTACGGCTTCGACGCGCTCACCTTCAACAACCGCGGCAGCGACCGCGCCGTCGCCTGCGAGCGCTTCGGCGACTGCGTGGCCGATATCGACGCCGCCCTTGCGGCCGGCCGGCGCCTCGGCTACCGCCGCTTTGTCCTGCTCGGCCACAGCACCGGCTGCCAGAAGATCACGCTCTACCAGGCCCGCCGGCAGAACCCCGCCGTTCGCGCGCTCGTCCTCGCCGCGCCCGCCGACGACCTCGCCATCTGCCGCCGCGACCTTGGCAAGAAATATGACTACTGGCTCCGGCACGCCCGGCGGCTCGTACAGCAGGGCCAGGGGGCGACGTTGTTGCCGATGCTCTACGAAAAATTTTCGGCGAAGCGGTTCCTGAGCATCGCCGATCCGCGCAGCACCGAGGCGCAGCTCTTCAACTACGCCGGCCCCATGAACCACTTCCGTTCCCTCCGCTGCCCGGTCCTCGCGTTCCTCGGCACGCGCGAGGAATACGCCTGCCAGCCGGTGGCCCAGATGGGCGCCATCCTGAAACAAAAAACCCGCTCCGAAAACTTCCAGTTCTTCACCGTGCCCGGCGGCGATCATGGCTTCCACGGCCACACCCGCGCCACCGCCCACCGTGCCCTGCGCTGGCTGCGCGCTAATGTCGGCTAGCGGTCCCGCTGCCACCGGCCGCTGGTCAGCGGTGCTCCCGATGCTCGACCAGGTGCATGCCCACGTCCGCGAGGGTCTTGCAGCAGAGGAACAAGACAAGCATGCCGGTGCTCCGGGCGGCGGAGCCAAGGCCGAGCGCCACCGTGAGGTGCATGGGCAGCAGGCGGACAAAAGGAAACGCGGCCAGGGCGCCAGCGGTGGGGCGCCGGGCGAGATCCTGTTCCAGATTGCGCCTGTAAGAGAAGTAATGGTTGCCGGCAAACAGGGCCACGCAGCCCACCATGCCATACAGTTCCTGCCCCGTCAGGTTTCCCGATGCGAAGCCGAGGAAGAAGGCGTACAGCGCGAGGGGAAAACCGAAAATAAACGCGTAGAACCCCAGCTCGAACCGCCTGCTGAGTGCTGCCGCGGCCCGCGGGAGGGGTTTCAGCTTGCAGATTTTTCTCCAGGCAAAGTAGCAGATGACCACGCTCTGTCCCCAGTAGATCCACATCACCTCGGCCCAGTGCCAGTGCCTATGGACGGCCACAACGATGGTGACAATGTTCGACAGGACCAGGAACAGCGCCGAGGGATCGCATGGCATGGATAATTTAGGCGTCATCAGCTCATCGCCCGCCCGCCTGCAAGCGGCCCACCCTTGACGGCCCGGCCTGGGTTACGGCCAAGCTGGGTGCAGGTTAGGCCCGTGGGTTGTGGCGGGTCAAGGACGCAATGGAGAACGGACCTTGGCCGTTTTCCAGACATTGGAAAGGGAACCCATGGCTTTTTCCAGACCTTGGAAAAAAGATGTTCCGTTTCCTTGGTAGTCCGGCGCGGGGTCAGAAGTTGACCAGTTCGTGCATCTTGAAGATCGGGAGGAACATGCAGAGCACGATGCCGCCGATGATGATGCCGAGGAAGACCATCAGCAGCGGCTCGATCATCGAGGTCAGGCCGCTGAGCTGGGTGGAGACCTCGTCCTCATAGAAGTCGGCGATGCGCTTCATCATCTCGTCCATCTTGCCGGTGCGCTCGCCGGCGGAGAGCATGTGGACGAGGACGGGCGGAAATTCGTGGCTCTGGCGCAGGGCCGAGGAGAGGGTCTCGCCGCGCTCGACGACGACCCGTGAGTCGAGCAGGACCTTGCCGAGGACAAGGTTGCCGGTGGCGGCGGCGACGATCTCCAGCGCGCGCAGGATCGGCACGCCGGAGCGGATGAGCTGCGCGAAGGTCGAGGCGAAGCGGCCGACGGCGATCTTGCGGGCAAGGACGCCGATGATGGGGAAGGAGAGGCAGAAGCGGTCCCACTGGTAGGCGCCGGCGGGGGTCTTGCGGTAGCGCTGGAAGCCCGCGACCAGCAGGGAGATGACGACGATGACGATGATGCCGTTGCTGCGCAGGAGGTCGCTGATGGCCATGAGGAAGCGCGTCGGGCCGGGCAGCTGGCCGCCGAAATCCTTGTAGATGCCGGCGAAGACCGGCACGATGAAGGTGATCATCCCGGTGGCGAGGATGGTGGCCATGACCAAGATGATGATCGGATACATCATGGCGGATTTCACCTTGCGCCGCAGCTTGGCGCTGGCTTCGAGGAAGGTGGCGATCTGCTCGGCGGTCTCGGTGAGAATGCCGCCGCTTTCGCCGGCGCGGATGAGGCCGATATAGAGGTCGTTGAAGACGGAGGGGTAGTGGGTCAGCGCCTCCGAGAACATGGAACCGCCCTCGATGGAGGCGCGCAGGCCGGCGATGACGTGCTTGAAGGCCTTGTCGTTGGTCTGGTCTTCGAGCGCGGAGAGCACCTGCACCAGGGGCATGCCGGCGTTGAGCATCGCGCCGAGCTGGCGCGTGAACGGCGCGAGTTCCTTGAGCACGATCTTGCGTGCGCCGGGGATCTTGGCCAGCCGCAGGGCGGCGGCGCTGCGCGCGCCGGTCGGTGCGGCGGACGTGCGGGGCGGGGCGGTGGGCGAGAGGATGGCCATGGGACTCCTTATTCTCCTCCGGTGCTGCGCAGGATCTCTTCGAACGTGGTCGTGCCCGCGGCGACCCGCCGCAGGCCCGCGTCGCGCAGCGTCACCATGCCCTGTTTGACGGACTGTGCGCTGATGGCGCTGGAGTTGGCGTTTTTCAGGATCAGCTCGCGGATGTGGTCGTCCACCATCAGGATTTCCATGAGCGCGGCGCGGCCCTTGTAGCCGGTGTTGTTGCACTTCGGGCAGCCGCGCGCCTGGTAGATGGTCACATCGCGGAACGGCTCGGGGTCGATATGGTTGGTCAGCAGCAGCTCCTCCGGCATCTTCTGCGCCTGCTTGCACGCAGGGCACAGCTTGCGGTAGAGGCGCTGCGCCTGCGTCATCAGCAGCGAGGAGGCGAGCAGGAACGGCTCGATCCCCATGTAGACCATGCGCGCGATGGCGCCGGCGGCGTCGTTGGTGTGCAGTGTGGAGAGCACCAGATGGCCGGTCAGCGCCGCCTGCACGGCGATCGAGGCGGTGTCGCCGTCGCGGATCTCGCCGATCAGCACGATGTCCGGGTCCTGCCGCAGGATCGAGCGCAGGCCGGTCGCGAACGAGAGGCCGATCTCGGCGTGCGTCTGCACCTGGTTGATCCCGAAGAGCTGGTACTCGACCGGGTCTTCCACGGTGATGATGTTGACGTCCGGCTGGTTGAGCTCCTGGAGCGCGGAGTAGAGCGTCGTCGTCTTGCCGCTGCCGGTGGGGCCGGTGACGAGGATCATGCCGTGCGGCTGGGCGAGGGAAAAGCGCAGGTTGGCGAGCGACTTGGCGTCGAGCTGGAGCGCGTCGAGGTTCGCCGCGAGCGACGACTTGTCCAGGATGCGCATGACGATCTTCTCGCCGTGCACCGTGGGCAGGATGCTGACGCGCACGTCCACTTCCTTGTTGAGTGCGCGGATCTTGAAGCGGCCGTCCTGCGGCACGCGGCGCTCGGCGATGTTCAGGTTGGCCATGATCTTGATGCGCGAGGCGATCGCCGCCTGCAGATGCTTGGGCGGGCTGGGGCTTTCGTAGAGCATGCCGTCGATGCGGTAGCGCAGCCGCACATTCTTTTCCATCGGCTCGATGTGGATGTCGCTCGCGCGCTTGCGCAGCGCCTCGACCATGACCGAGTTGACGATGCGGATGACCGGCGCCTCCTCGGCGCTTTCGAGCATCTCCTCGAGGCTGGTCTCGTCGCGCGCCGCGGTGCCGACCTCGACCTCGCTCTCCGCCACGTCGCGCAGAATGTCCTCGAGGTGCTGCGCCGGCTCGCGGGTGAAGCGCTGCAGCAGGTCGGCGATCTCGCGGTCCGGCGCGACCACCGGCACGATGTCCAGCCCCGTATGGTCGTGCAGGCTGACCATCCCGATGATATCGAACGGGTCGCCCATCGCCACGGTCAGCATCTGCCCGCAGCGGCAAAGCGGGAGCAGGTGGTGGCGGTGCAGCATATCGCGCGGTGCCAGGTCCATCAGCTGCGGATCGGGCGTGAAATGCTGCAGCTCGATCGGCGGGATATTCAGGTATTCGGCCAGCGCGAGCACCATATCGGTGCCGGAAATGAGATTTTTGTCGAGCAGGATCTTCTCAAACCGCCCCCCGGTGCGCTCCGCTTCCGTCTGCGCCTCAAGCAGCGCCTCCGGTTTGGCCGCGTGCCGCCGCAGGCAGATCTCATAAAGTTTGCTGCTGGATGCTTCTGTTTCCATATTCCGAGGTAATATTAGCACGATTAATGCCAGCCGTCACGCCTCTGGCAGCTTGGCTTGCGATTTGCTTCAATCCCAGCGGACAATCTGCTATGGTCGCCGTTGGGACAGCGTATGGATACCGACAAAACAGCGCAGGGAACGCCGCACGACGAGTGGGCCGACGCCACCACCGCCTTCCAGAAGTTGCTGGAAGTGATGCCGGAGGATATGCTCGCCCTCGAGTCGCTCTTCGAGGCCCACCTCAACCTGGGCGATGTGGAGCGCGCCACCCATTATCTCGACCGGTTGGTGCGCGTGCTGCTCAAGGAAGACGAACGCGGCATCGCCGCGGCGCTGCATGACAAGCTTGCCACCCATGTCGCGGATATCCCCGAACTGGCCGCCTACGCCGCCCAACTCGAACCCCTCCTGCGGCCCGGCGAGGTCGTGACACCGGGCGCCGAACCCGCGCCGTCCATCATCCGCGGCAAGGCCGATATCCAGGCCGAACTGGTCCTCGCTTGGCGCCTCTTCCAGGGCGGCGAGCTCGCGCAGGAGGATTACGCCCGCGTCGTCCAGGACCTCACCGACGTGTCGGCGCGTAAATCCGATGTGCCCGTCACCGTCCTGCATGCGCTGCATGACCGGAGCTTCAAGAACCTCGACAAGGTCATGGTCCGTCTGGCCAAGGATTCCGGCCTGCCTATCATCGCGTTGGCCAACTTTGAAATCCCGCACAGTGTGCATGCCCTCCTGCCGATCGGGCTCATGAGCCATTGGGGCGCGATCGTCTTTGACGTGCTCGGTCCCGACCTGCTCATTGCCGTGCTCAATCCCTTCGACCAGATCCTGCAGTCCGAAGTCGCGGCTCTAACCGGCCGCGCGTGTCACTTCTATCTCGTCAGCGCACCCGACTACGACAAAGCGCTCGCCCACATCCGCAAGACGCTCGCCGAGGCCGCGCAGGCCACCTGATCCGCCGGCTGGGGCAGTTCCCTGCCCACCGCACAGTGCCCGCGCGCCCCTTGGCCTTTTCTTCGACAGAATCATGGTCGGCAGCATCCTTGTAACTTTCTTGTATGCAGTGATTAACTGTTCATCGCAATGGTTCTGCGATTAGTGCTTCTGTCGTCTGTGCGAGCGCCGCCTGGCCACAGAACTTCTTCACCTGCCTGGCAAGCCGGCAGGGGTCGCCAGCCCGCCTCCCATGCCGCGCCCTCGACCTGCGCCGTTCCCGACCCGCCGCGAACGGCTCGCGCGCAGCCCGCCGCGTCGCCGCCAAGGCAGGCCCGGTGCCCGCACCAGGTGCACAGACCGCCGCTACAGCAGCGGTTCACAAAATCATGAGAACAAAATCATGCAGACGAAATTCACGCCCGCAAGTTGCTCCGTCATGATTTTGTAAATAACTTCCGGATAGTAGTCTTCACGCTCCGCCTGCGGCGGACAAGTTCGCGTGAGGTTCTGTTCGGCGACCTCCCGCATCCGTCTTCCGTCTGTGTAATCCGTGAAATCTATGGATCAACTTCTTCCGCTGCCCTTGCACGGTTTGGGCGGTAGTGTCTATCCCTCGGGAGAAACTCACGCGCCAAGTTCGGCGAGGAGCAGGTCAGCGGCGCGGGTGGCGGCGCCGGGCGCGCCCAGCCTGACGGCGACTTCGGCGAGGCCCGCGAGTTGCGCGGCACGTTCCGGCGTGTCGCCCAGCAGCGGCAGCAGCCCGGCGGCCAGTTTTTCCGGCGTGGCGTCGTGCTGGATGAACTCCGGGCAGAGGGTCCGGCCGGCAATCAGGTTGACCATGCCGATGTGGCTGACGCTGATCAGCTGACGGCCGATCAGATAGGTCGGCAGCGAGGTGCGATAGACGACGAGCATCGGGCAGCCCATCAACGCGGTCTCGAGCGTGGCGGTGCCGGAGGCGACGAGCGCGGCGCGCGCCTGCCGCAAGACCTCGCGCGTTTTATCCACGACGAGTGCGCAGCGCGCCGGGCCGGCGTCGAGCTTGGCGAGCGTGGCGCGCACGATTTTTGCGACGGTTTCCGAGGGCGCGGCGAGAATGAAGCTGGCGTCGGGGATTTGCTCCTGGACGAGCACCGCAGCCTGCAAGAGGGAGGGGAGGATGCGCTCGATTTCCTGCCGGCGGCTGCCGGGCAGCAGCGCGATCTTGGGCCCGCCCTGCCACGGCAACGGTTGCGGCGGCGCCGCGCGCGCGGCCTGCGCCGCGTCCACGAGCGGGTGCCCGACGAAATCCACCTTAAGCTTGGTGCCTTCAAAAACTTTCGGCTCGAACGGGAAGATCGCCAGCAGGCGGTCCACGATCTGCGCCATCTTGGGGATGCGCGAGCGATGCCACGCCCAGACCTGCGGGCAGATGTAGTAGAGCACCTTGATGCCGCGCCGCTTCATCTGCGCGGCGAAGCGGAGGTTGAAGCCGGGGTAGTCCACCAGCAGCACGGCGTCGGGCCGCCCGGCCTCGGCGGCGGCGATCATTTCGTTGAAGACGCGGCGGAAGAACGCGTAGCGGCGCAAGACTTCGACGAGCCCCATGACGGCCATCTCGCGGATGTCGTGGCGCGTCGTGGCGCCGGCGGCGCGCATCTCGGGGCCGCCGATGCCCCAGAAGTGTACGGCGGGGTTGCGGGCACGGACCGCGCGGATGACTTCGGCGGCGCGCTGGTCGCCGGAGACCTCCCCGGCGATCACCAGCACCGAGCGGCTCACGACGCGCCCTCGCGGATGCGGTGCACGATGGCGACGGCGAGCTTGAGCGCCTCGGCGGCGTGCGCGCCGCTGACCACCGGCTGGCCGCGCTGCGCTACGCAGCGGACGAACGCGCGCAGCTCGTTGGCGAGCGGCTCGCCGCGCTCGATGGCCAGCTTCTCGCGCGTGATGGTGGCGCCGTCCTTGCGGTAGATTTCGCCGCTCTGCTCCTGGTAGTCCAGCGAGACGTAGCAGTCGGGGAAGAACGTGCGGATCTTCCGCAGCTTCTCGGGGCTGATCCGGCTGGCGGTGATGTTCGCGACGCAGCCGTTCTCGAAGAGGAGCCGGACGTTGGCGATATCCTCCGTCGTGCTCAGCACCGGGATGCCGACGGCGTGGATGGACTTCACCGGCGAGCGGACGAGATGCAGGATCACTTCGAGGTCATGGATCATCAGGTCGAGGACGACGCTGACCTCCGTGCCGCGCGGCGGCAGACCTTCGCGCTGCGGCGGGTAGGGGGCCAACCGGTGCGCCTCGATGAAACGCGGCGGCTTCTGCAGGCTGTCGAGAAAACCGAGCACCGGGTTGAAGCGCTCGACGTGCCCCACCTGCAGGATCAGGTGTTTCGCGTCCGCCAGCTGGACCAGCTGCTCGGCCTCGGTCGTCGTGGCAGCGATGGGCTTTTCCACGAGCAGGTGCAGACCGTGCTTCAACAGCAGCCCCGCGACTTCGCGATGGCGGTCGGTGGGCACGACGACGCTGACGGCCTCGCACTGCGCGACGACGCTTTCCAGGGTGGGGAACACGGCGACGCCGTGCTTCTTGGCAATGCCCGCCGCGCGGTGGGCGTCCACATCGTAGACACCCATCAGCTGCGCCTCCGGCAGCTCGGAATAAATCCGCGCATGGTGCTGGCCGAGCGCGCCGACGCCGATGACGCCGACCTTGACGCGGCTGGCCACGGTGGCGGGCGGTGCGGGTTTGGAACTTCCAAAGATCACGTGCGGTTCTCCAGGGATTCGATACCGACGATGCACAGGCCCTGCCGTGCGGCCTGCGCGAGGACGGCGTTGCGATCGAGCAAAATGGTCCGGCGCGCCTCGACCGCGAGCACGGCGGCCTTGGCCTTCCGGAGGGACTTGAGCGTCCGCTCACCGACCACCGGCAGGTCGAAGCGGACGTCATGGCCGCGCTTGGAAACTTTGACCACGACCACGCCCGGTCCGCCGAGTGCGCCAGCGCGCAGGATGGTGGCATCGGTGCCTTCGAAGGCCTCGACGGCGAGGATGGTGCCGTCCTTGAGCGCCACGGTCTGGCCGATCTCGAGGCCGCTTGTGGTCTTGGCCACGGTGAGACCGAGCTCGATGTCGGCGCTCTGCGCCGGGGTCGGCGCGCGCGCGGTCAAGACGCCGGGCTCCGCCATGTGCGCCTCCATGAAACAGCTCGCGGGCAGCAGCTCGATGCCGCGCTGGCCGAGCTCTGCGGTCAGCGCGCCGAAAATCGAATGGGCGTTGCGCTCGCGCAGGCGGCCGAGCAGGGCGAGCAGTTCGCGGTCCATGCGCATGTTGAACAGCGAGGTCGGCGTGATCTGCCCGGCCATGACGAAGTGCGGGATACCGCTCGCCTGCAGCGCCGCGTAGGCCGCGCCGAGCTGGCCGAGCCGCACCCACACGACGCGGTCGGCGAGCCGCGCGATGCGGCGCTCGGTCTCGCCGTGGAAGGCGAGCGCGAAAATCTCGCGCACGCCCTGCTGGCGCGCAGACTCCGCCAGCAGCAGCGGGTAGTTGCCCTTGCCGGCGATGATGCCGAGCTTTTCTGGAATGTCGGAATTCATGGCGACCCTGTCGGGGCGGCATCATGCCGCATCGGGCGCAGTTTGTAAAACACAACGGCGAGCAGCGCCGGCAGCGTGACCAGCGCCTCGTGGATGACGGCGCGGACGTTGTGCCACGACAACGCCGCCGCGAGCGAAGCTTTGTGCAGGCTCAAGAAGACCGGATGGGACGAAAGCAGAAAGCCGTCGTAGAACGGCCAGAGCGCGAGGATGCCGAACGGCGCCCGGGTGTCCTCGTCGGAGTAGTCGGCGACGATATGGCTGAGCGCGGCGGCGAGCAGCGCCGGCAGCGCCCAGCGCGGCAGCCTGGGCGCGGCGCGGCGCCAGACCAGCCAGAGCGTGAAGCCCGCGAGCGCCGCCCACGCCGCCGAGTGGCCGAGCCAGCGGTGCAACAAATTCGGCGCGCCGATGAACAGGCCCGGCAAATAATCGAAGTCGCACGCATTCGCGGCAAGAAGAACCGCGAGCAGCGCGCCGCGGTTTTCGCGCAACACCGCGCGCCACTCCGCCGCGCGGAAGCGCGGCAACAGCAGGGCGACGCCGAGCGTCAGGCCCAGACAGCTATGTCCCACAGGCGATGGCATGGCCGCAGAGTAGAAGCAAACCGCTGAAAGGGGAATGGAAAAAGCAGCCAAAAGCTTTTGCAGGCTTTGGACCAACCCGGTCCGGATGCCGGTCGCAGCTTGCGGCCGGTATTTCGCAGCGCGGGCTCAGCGTACGCCGAGCGCGTCCTTGATGGACTGGAGGAGATTGGCCTCGCCCATGTCGCGCGCGGCAATGACACCGTTGCGGCTGAGCAGGAACAGCGCGGTATCGCCGAAACCGGCGAGCTTGCGCGTCAGCTCTTCTTGGTTGGGGACGATGACCCAGTTCATCCCGTGCGCCTGCGCAAACGCGGACAGTTCCTCCGGCTTGGTGGCGAGATCCATGTTGAAGCTGACGATTTCCAGCCCGTCCTTCTGGTGCAGACGATAGGCGGTGGACAGCTGCTTGAGCGTGCGCGGATAAAGGGTGAAGCCCCGCGCGAAGAAGTCCACGACGACGACTTTTCCGCGCAGGTCGGAAAGCTTGAAGCTGCGGCCTTGCAGGTCGGTGCAGGCGACATCGGGCAGCGCCTTGCCGGGTCCGAACGCGGCCTTGCGGCGTGCGCGCTCCATCATCGTGACGATGATCGAGGAGGCGCCCTTCGCGGCCGGGCGCGTGATGGTCAGTTCCTCCAGGCGGCCCTGTCCGCCGGAAAAGGCATAGTGCTCGGCATTATAGTACGGGCTCTGCTCGAATTCCTTGATGAGCTTGGTGATCTCTTCCTCTTGGCCGAGCTGCGCGTTGTTCTCCGCGAGCATGGCATAGAAGCGGCCCATCCGGGCCGGGCATTTCGCGCCGAATTTGTCCAGCGTGCCGCGCAGCACCGCGAGCGCCCCTTGCGGGTCGCGCCGCATCTGGCCGAGTGCCATCGCCTTGACGCGGTTCATCTCGACGAGCTGGTCCCAGGCCTGCGCACCCTCGGCGCGCTTGGCGATCGCGTCCATCTGCTGCGTCAGGCTGTTCCATTCGTCCTGCGTGTAATAGCCCTCGCTCATGGATTGCAGCTTGCTGAACGCCGCGTGGATGTCCGCGTCCAGGTTGCCCGCCTCGACCGCGCGGGCGGCACCGCAGGCCAGCGCGCCGGCTGCCATTACCGCCAAAATCAATTTCTTCATGTGTATCGCCTTTCAGGTTGAACGGGCGGAAGCTACATCACCCCAGCCGGCAAATAAAGCGCAAAAACTTTTTCGCGCGCGCTCCCTTGGAAAAGGGGGCGCTTCGTGCGAGACTCCGCGCACACAGAAAGGGAACCCGATGAAAATATGGCTGATGGCAATGCTGGGGCTCGCGGCGGTGGCGGCCCAGGGGGCGGAACCGCAGTTCAAAAAGATGCAGCTCACGGACAAGTTCTATACCGAGGGCGCCTGGTATGCCGACTTCAACCACGACGGCAAAACGGACGTGGTCTCCGGCCCGTTCTGGTACGCGGGGCCGGGCTTCACCCAGCGCCACGAGATCCACGCGGCGACCGCCTTCAACCCGACGAACTATTCCGACAACTTCCTGACCTTCTGCGGCGACTTCAACAACGATGGTTGGTCGGACGTGCTCTACATGCCTTATCCCGGCAAGGAAGGCTTCTGGTACGAGAACCCCGCCGGCAAGGATGTGCCGTGGAAGAAGCACCTCGCGTTTCCCATCGTCGACAACGAATCGCCGCTGCTCGGGCACCTGACCAGCACCACCAAGCCGCAGATGATCTTCAACACGGGCGGCTGCATGGGCTTCGCGGAGCCGGATTTCCAAAATCCCGACGCCCCGTGGGTCTTCCATCCCGTCACGACGAACTGTAAATTCCACAAGTTCACGCACGGCGTCGGTGCCGGCGATGTCAACGGCGATGGACGCATCGACCTGCTCGAAGCCAACGGCTGGTGGGAGCAGCCCAAGGATTGGAAGGCGGGCCAGCTCTTTATCCAGCATAAATTCCAGTTTGCCGAGGCCGCCTGCCAGCTGTACCTGGCCGACGTGGATGGCGATGGCCTCAACGACGTGATCACCGTGCTGCACTGCCACCACTACGGCCTCGCGTGGTACAAGCAGCTCCGCGACGCGCAAGGTGCGATCACCTTCGAGCGCCACGAGATCCTGCCGCCCAAGCCCGACCTCGCTTCCAAGGGCCTGCGCATCTCCCAGTTGCACGGCATGCTCGTGCTCGACATGAACGGTGACGGCCTCCCCGACATCCTGACCGGCAAGCGCTTCTGGTCGCACGGTCCCAAGGGCGATGTGGAGCCCGACGCGCCCGCGGTGGTCTATTGGTTCGAACTGAAGCGCGACAAGGACCACGGCGTACAATTCATCCCGCACATGATTGACGACAACTCCGGCGTCGGCACCCAGGTCACCGCCGCTGATCTCAACGGCGACGGCACCCCGGACGTCATTGTCGGCAACAAAAAGGGCACGTTCATCCATCTGAGCCAGCCTGCCCGCTGAGCGTTCCCTGGGAAATTATTTGCCACGAGGCAGGCGGAACTGTCAGGTGTGCGTCCTGCGCTGCCGGGAGGGTTGCCCTCCCGCGCCGCGCAGCGTCGGCGTGTCATGGTCTGCCGGCCTTCTTGACTTCAGGGGCGGCGTTTGCTAAACGGCACCGCGTTTTTGCGTTACAGCAACCCGAAAGGAAAATACCGACAATGAATCTCACGCTTGCGGCCAACACGATCCGTGGTCTGGCGATGGACGGCGTCCAGAAGGCGAACTCCGGCCACCCGGGCATGCCGATGGGCTGCGCCGAGTTTGCCAGCGTTCTCTGGCTGAAATTTCTCAAGCACGATCCGGCCGATCCGAAGTGGGCCGACCGCGACCGCTTTGTCCTCTCGGCGGGGCACGGTTCGATGTTGCTCTACAGCCTGCTGCATCTGTCGGGTTATCCGCTGCCGATGGAGGAGCTCCAGCAGTTCCGGCAACTGGACTCGAAGACGCCGGGGCACCCCGAGTTCGGGCACACGGTGGGCGTCGAGACGACGACCGGTCCGCTGGGCGCGGGCCTGAGCAACGCGGTGGGCATGGCGCTCGCAGAGGCGATGCTCGCGGCGAAGTTCAACAAGGAAGGCCAGCCGATTGTTGATCACTACACGTACGTCATCAGCGGCGACGGCTGCATGATGGAAGGCATCAGCCACGAGGCGTGCTCGCTGGCCGGTCACCTTGGTCTGAACAAGCTGGTCGTGTTCTACGATTTCAACGAGATCACCATCGAGGGCAAGACGAGCCTCGCCTACAGCGACGACCCGCGCAAGCGCTTCGAGGCCTATGGCTGGAACGTGCTGGAGATCGACGGTCACGACGCGGCGGCGTGCGCGCAGGCCCTGACGCAGGCGCGCGCTTCGCAGGAGAAGCCGACGCTGATCATCGGCCACACGCATATCGGCCAAGGCAGCCCGAACAAGCGCGACACGCACAAGGCGCACGGCGAACCGCTCGGCGTGGACGAAGTGAAGGCGACGAAAGCCGCGCTCGGCATGCCGGTGGACAAAGATTTCTACGTGCCGGAAGAAGTGCGCGCGATGTACGCCGCGCGCGCCGCGGAACTGGCCGCGCAAAACGCGGGCTGGAAGCAGGCGTTCGCGGGCTGGAAGCAGGCCCACCCGGAGCTCGCCAAGGATTGGGACGTGCAGCAGCTGCGCAAGCTGCCGGCCGACCTCGAAAAGGCGTTGCCGGTCTTCGATCCCGCCAAGCCGATGGCGACCCGCCAAGCCTCCGGCGAGACGCTCAACGCGTTGGTCAAGGTGCTGCCGCAACTCGTGGGCGGATCGGCCGACCTCGCGCCGAGCAACAACACCCACCTCAAGGGCTATCCCGAAATCGGCAAGCGCCAGTTTGTGGGCCGCAACCTGCATTTCGGCGTGCGCGAGCACGGCATGCTGGGCGTGATCAACGGCATGATCCTGCACGGCGGCTGGATCGTCTATGGCGCGACGTTCTTTGTCTTCTCCGATTACTGCCGCCCGGCCATCCGCCTCGCTGCGCTCATGCAGATCCCGGCGCTCTATGTCTTCACGCACGACAGCATCTTCGTCGGCGAGGACGGCCCAACGCACGAGCCGATCGAGCAGATTGCCGCGCTGCGCTGCATGCCGAATGTCTCGATCATCCGCCCCGGCGATCCGACCGAGACCGCCGCCGCGTGGCTGGCCGCGCTCGAGCGCACCGACGGCCCGACGGCGCTGCTGTTGACGCGCCAGGCGTTGCCGGTGCTCGACCGCACGAAGTATCCGGCCGCGTCCGAAATCCGCAAGGGCGCCTACACCCTCTGGCAAAGCGCCGAGGGCGAGCCGGACATCATCCTGATCGGCAGCGGCTCGGAAGTTTCCATCGCGCTTACCGCCGGCGAACAGCTCGCCAAGGAAGGCGTGAACGTCCGCGTCGTCAATATGGCCTCGTTCGATCTCTTCGAAAAGCAGACGAAGAAGTATCGCAACGAAGTGCTCGCGCCCGGCTGCAAGAAACGCGTCGCGGTCGAAGCCGGCTGCACGATGGGCTGGGAGAAGTACGTCGGCAACACCGGCAAGATCATCGGCATCGACACCTTCGGCGCGTCCGGCCCCTTCAAGGCCCTCGCACAGAAGTACGGCTTTACCGCTGAAAACGTCCTTGATGTTGCCCGGAAGTTGCTCGCGCGGAAATAAACCCGCACGCCAGAGAGTCGAACAGGCCGCGTTGAAAAACGCGGCCTGTTTTTATCCGCAGCCGTCGTGCCGCCGGACCAGCGGGCTTATGCGCTCCAGGTCATGCGGCAGCTGGGGTCTGCCCTTCACCACCGGATCCCCCGGCGCAGTAGGGGCCGCGCGTCGCGCGGTGTGGCTTGGGCTTGGAATACTTGTCCGCGCGAGGGCCGTTTGCGCAGCAACTTTTCCCAAGGTCTGGAAAAACGCGGACTCCGGTTTCCAAGCCTTGGAAAACCGGCGGTGCGCTCACTTGCCGGACGGCAGCGCGCCGCTGCCGGAGGCGCCGTAGCGGATGGAGGGGCGCGAGGTGGAGCGCGTGGTCTTTTTCTTGTCGTGCAAGGTTTCCACGACGATGGGGCGGGCCAAGGTGTCGTCATGGTCGATGATGATCTTGACGATGGTGTACTTGTCCACCAAGTAGGTGATGGGGCCTCCGGTTCCGCCCGACCGCAGATCCAGCACCGTACCGGTCGGAGGCAAGAGCGCCAGCACCTGTGCCCGGGGGGTGCCCGGCGCCACCTCAGCGGCCCGGTGTTCCCACTTGTGCACGCTGGATTTGGTGCAGCCGGCGCACAGCCCCACGAGGAGCAAGCCGGCGATCTGTTGCGCGATGCGGTTCATGTCCTGTACTTGCTCTATGAGGTCCGGTGCGTTGATCAGTTGACGCGCAGCAGGCGCGGGGTGGTGCGCCAGTTGCGTTGCGCCTGCTGACGGGCGAGGGCCGCGCGGCAATACGCCTCGGCCTCTTCGCGCGTCAGCGTGGGTTCCTCCACTTTGCGGCGCCGCACCGGCGCGGCGCCGGCCCAGCCTTTGAGTGCGAGCGCACCAGCGCCGGAGTGGGCATCCCACAGACTCGCGGCCGCGCCGAGCACGAGTTGCAGCGCCTTGTGGCTCGGCAGCGCCAGTTCGCCGAAAGCGTCGTGGCGCAGCTTGCCGAAATCCAAGACCCACGTCACCGCTTCCGGCGCGTGCTGCCAGCGTTGCGGCCGCAGCACCCCCAGGTGCAACAGCCAGGCGAGCGCGG
The DNA here is from genome assembly GCA_903912445.1 of uncultured Lentisphaerota bacterium. GTDB lineage: Bacteria > Verrucomicrobiota > Kiritimatiellia > CAIQIC01 > CAIQIC01 > DP16D-bin41. The sequence goes on along the minus strand of CAIWHP010000141.1, from coordinate 19,610 downwards.
GCGGATAGCCGGCGCGCTGCAACGCGGCGAGCGCATCGGCCGCTTCGGGCAGGAGGGCCTGCGCCATGTCGTCGGCCGTCGCGCTGGCTCCGACGCTCCAGAAGGCGCGGACCCCGAGCCAGGCGGTGGGGATCGGGGAGGGGACGACCGTGGCGAAAGCCGAGACGGCGTCCACGACGGCGGCGACGAGCGCGGGCGGCAGGCCCAGCATGGCGCTCAGTTCCGCCACCTGGGCGGTCGGTCCGGGACGGCTCTGGTCGAGTGCGATCATTGTCGGCCGATGAGTCCTTCGACTTCGCTCAGGAACTGGCTGACATCGCGGAAGCGGCGATAGACGGAGGCAAAGCGCACGTAGGCCACTTCATCGAGCTTCTCCAGCCGGTCCATGACCTTGCGGCCGATGACGGTCGACGGCACCTCGCGGTCGTACTCGCTCTCGAGTTCCGTGATGACCGCATCCACGAGTCCCTCGATCTGCTGCGTGCTGATGTTGCGCTTGCCGCAGGCGATTTCGACGGCGTGCAGTAGCTTCTTGCGGTCGAAATCCTCGTGGCGGCCATCGCGCTTGATGATGCGCAGGGTGGCTTTGACGACTTCTTCGTAGGTGGTGAAGCGGTAGGAGCAATTCAGGCAGACCCGGCGGCGGCGGATCACATCGCCATTCCGGACCGAACGGCTGTCAATCACCTTGTCGTCCGTATGCTCGCATTTCGGGCAGCGCATCGCGTGTTCCTCTCGATCTACCAGCCGTGGTGGCAGGCGGATTATGCGACCCGACTGGTGGCGGAGTCAAGCGCGGCGCGCTGCTGTCGCGGATTGAAAAAGCGCACATTAGGCTTTCCCTGTGTCCTTGTTCAGTCTCAAGCACCGGTGGCAGCAGGGGCAGGGGAGGCGGCTTACTTCTTTTCGCCGAGCGGGCCGAGGGACTTGATCTCGGAGGCCTCAAAGGTTTTGACGATACCCGGGCGGAGTTCCAGTTCGACGGAGCCGTTCGGGTGCTTGCGGATGAGCACGCCCGTGTAGCTTTCCTCGGCGGTGGCGCCGGTGCGGATGATCGTGTTCGGGATGAACAGCCGTTTCAGGTGCTCGGTGCGCGTGACCAGATTATCGGTGTCGATCGTGAACTTGACGGGCGTGTGGGCATAGCCGGGCTTGACCAGCTTGAGCCAGTGTTCGCCTTTGCCGATGAAACTGACGCGCAGCGGGTCGGAGACCTGCGGATTGGCCGCGGAAGCTTCGGTCGTGCCGGCATCATCCTCGTCCACGAAGACCTTGACGCCCGGGGGTTCGGTGACGATGACGAGGCCGCCGGTGTTGCGCTGCAGCCGGAATTCCTCGGTGACCTGATCCTCGGGCTTGAGCGTGATGTTGCGCGCGTCGGTTTCGTAGCCGCGCTTCTCGGCGCGGAGGCGGTACTCGCCGGGCGGCAGGTTGGTCATCGCGACGGGCGCTTCGCCTTGGAACTGGTTGTTGACGTAGACGCGCGCCTGGCTGGGGATCGAATGCACGGTCAAGGCGGCCGGGACGGCCTTGAGCGGGGCCGGCACATCGACCACGTCGCCGGCCTTGAGCACGATCTGGCTGCGATGGGACGCAAAGCCCTTGAGGCTGATCTCGATATCCACCGTGCCGCTCGGGATGCGATCGATGGTGCAGGGCGTGGTGCCGCGGGTGGCGCCGTTGAGCAGCACGGAGGCGCCCGCCGGTTCGGAGGAAATCTTGAGCGTGGCGGAGTCGGAGGCGAGGTCCGTGCTCAGCTTGATCGGCACGCGGTCCTTGATCTGCAGGGGGAGCTTGCGCGGCTGATAGCCCTCGGTGCGCAGGACGACGTCGTGGTCGCCGGCGGCGAGATCGGTCAGCATCAACGGCGTCTTGCCGCGGAACGCGCCGTCCACGTTCACCTCCGCACCCGGCGGCAACGTCTGGACAAGGACGAGGCCCTTGAGCGGCTCGAGCTTGAATTCCGCCGTGGTCTTCTCGCCTTCGAGCAGCGCCACGGTGCGCCGTTGAGACTGGAAGCCATCCTTGCGAATCTCCAGGAGATGCTGGCCGGGGTCAATGTGCTGGATGGTCTGCGGCGTCACGTCCTGCTGCTGCAGTCCGTCGAGGAAAATCTGGGCGCCGGCCGGCTGGCTGGCGACGCGCAGCAGCGCGCTGCCGCTGCCAAAACCGCGCACGCCGCTGCCCACGGCCAACAGGGCGATCAGGGCCCAGGGCGCCAGCCTACGGTTGCGTTGTATGCGCGTGCTCATCGGTTGGGTTTCAGGTGCCGCTCGACGTCCATCAGCTTGACCTGCGCCTGCTTGTACCGTTCGTCTTCGCGGTCGGGAATGGATTCAAGGATGATCCGCAGATTCTTGCTGGCATCCATCCAGTCCTGGATCTTGATGGACTTCTCGGAGCGGAAGTTGCGGTCGTCGTAGCGCTCCTGCAGCAGCTTCTTCGCGTCCGAGCGGCCGCCGATGACATCCGGGTAGAAGTCCGGCTTGGGCTCCAGCGTCTCCAAGTATACATCGGCCGCCTCGAAGGCCTTCATCGCCTTGAACAGGTTGCCGAAGCTGACCTCTTTTTCGTCGAAGTATTTCTTGCCCTGCAGCATGGCATCGCGCGCCATTTCGGTCAGCCGCTCCGGCGACACGGAGAGCGAGGCCAGACTCAGGGTGTTTTGCCCGAAGGTCTCGACGATGTCGGTGGCCTTCTTGAACGCCTCCGGCATCACGCGGTTGACGACGATCACGCGCTTGGTGCGGGCGCCCATGGTGAGGGTGAGATCGTGCGAGTCGAGGATATCCGTCTGCGCGCCCTTGTATTCGCTCTCCAGCGCGAAGAAGCCGGTGTTCTCCAGTTGCGAAACCAGTTTGCCCAGCGCACCCTGGTCCAGCTTTTTGTCCTTCACCATGTGCTTGGCATCCGCGAGGTTGTCCACCCGCGCGCTCAGGTTGCTGTTCAGCAGCGACAGCTCATAGCGGAAGATGTTGGAACTGGTGGCGTCCACCTTCTCGTATTGGATTTCCAGCCCGGGCAGCGGCGCACCCTTGATCGCATTGCGCCGGTTGAGGTCGAAGACGCCCAGCTTGAACAGCGCCAGCACGACGGTCACCACAAAGATGAGGCCCAAAACCAGCCAGAGCGTCTTGGAAACATGCTTGCGCGTGGCGGCGTCCGCGACGGACGTGTTCCGTCCGAAGAGGTCGGGCACTTCACCGGCCGGTGCGCCGGTGGCGGCGACCGGTGCGCCGGGTGCGGCCAAGGGCGGCGGCAGGCGTTCGCGTTCCGCCGGTTCCGACGAGATGACCGCCGCCGCCAGGGGTGCCGCGCCCATCACGCGCAGCGTCGTGTCGCCGATCACGATCCGGTCGCCGGGCATAAGCGCCACGTCGGAAATCGGCGAGCCGTTTACCTCGGTGGTGTTCGTGCTGCCGAGGTCGGCCACGCGCGCCTGGCCGTCGCCGGCCAGATAGATGCGGCAGTGGAAACGGGAGAGGGAAGGGTCGTTGACGACGAAGTCGTTGCTCGGGTCGCGCCCGATGCGGGCCCCGGCCGGCTCGACAGAGTACCTGCGTCCGCGCTCCGGCCCGGCTTCGACTTCCAACTCGATCTTGTTCGGATTGATGCTCAACAGGCTGCTCCGCAAAACGGTGGTTATTAAAACCACGCACCGCGCCGCTTGTCAACGACGCAGAAAAAGAACCTGTGGCGCACGCGCCTCCGTCGGCTGGGCCGGCAGGTGCGCCGTGCGCGTTTTGCGGAAAAGGGACCTGCACGTCAAGGCTTGCCCTTCTCGACCTTGAAGAAGTGCCAGCCCATATCCGCCGCTTCGTTGGCGGAAAGCCAGGTCGAGTGGCCGTCGAGAAACGCCAGCACCGCGCCGCGGTTGTGGCCGCAGAAAAAGCCGCCTGCGCTCAGGCTGAGCCTCCCGTTGGGCGGCTCGCAAACCCAGTCACCCTCGACCTTTTAACCGAGGGAAAGGGCTTGGCCGGGAACCTTGTCGGGGACAGAAAAATGTAGTCGGCTGGCGTGAGCCCAACGGCACTGCGCTCGCCGTTGTAGGCGTTGATGCCGCAGCTGGAATACGAATTACCTCGCAATGGCTTCTTGGGGCTCAGCGGGCAAAGATAGGCTTTCTTCTCGTTGACCTAGGCCTGATGGATTCGCGCCAGGTCTGGTTGGTGCGAGACGCAGAGCATGCGTATGGCGCGCTCCTTCATGCGGCCGATGGTGGGCCTCAGCAGGGCGAGCAGGAGCGCAATGATGCCGATGACCGCCAGCAGCTCGATCAACATGAAAGCTTGTCTGTGGCTGCACATGGGGCGCACCCGCGGAGGACGTTGGTGGGTGTAGGTCCTTTGCGCCAGCGCGTCCATCCCGCGCCGGTCCGTGACCGCGCCCCATTGTTTTCTTGTTTGTGGCCCGCCGCCTAAGTCGGTATGCTGCCGCCGTACGCGAGAGACGGCAAGATGGAAAACTGGACGCAACAATCCATAGTGCTCATACCCGCGTTCAACGAAGAGGCCTCGCTGGGGCCGTTGTTGGACGAGGTCGCGGAGCATTTCCCGGATCTGGCCGTCGCGGTGATCAACGATTGCTCCGCCGATGGCACGGCCGCTGTGGCGCGCGCGCACGGCGCCATGGTGCTCGACCTGCCGTGCAACCTCGGCATCGGCGGCGCCATGCAGACGGGCTTCGCCTTCGCCTCCTCCCGGGGGTTCCGCTATGCCATCCGCCTCGACGGTGACGGCCAGCATCCGCCGGCGGAAATTCCGCAGCTGTTTGCGACGATGAGGCAGACCGGGGCCGATGTGGTCATCGGCTCGCGGTTCCTCGGCAGCGGCACGGTCACCAGTTCCCGCTGGCGTAGCGTCGGCATCGGAGTGCTGTCGACGCTGCTTTCCTATGCCTGCCGCCAGCGCATCACCGACCCGACCAGCGGCTTCCAACTCGTCAATGCCGTGGCCCTGCGGTTTTTTTCCGCGACCTATCCGGCGGACTATCCCGAGCCGGAATCGTTGGCGCTGCTGACGCGGCAGGGCTATGGCGTGGCCGAGGCGCCGGTGGCGTTCCGGCTCCGGCAGGGCGGCTGTTCCAGCATCGGAAAGCGCACCGCGTTCTACTATGCGCTCACCGTGGTCATGGCGCTGCTCGTGGATCGCGCCCGCGCCGTGAACCCGCGGCTCGCGCGCAAGGCGCTCGCCGGGGAGGAGGCGCGCTGAGCTCGCTGCTCCAGATGCTGGGCGGCGCGCTGGTGCTGGCCAGCGTGTTTGCCTTCGTCGCGCTGCGCAAGCGCAACCGCTGGCTCGCGTCCCTCGGCTTGCTGGGCGGCGTGGCGCTCGTCTTGTTTCTCTCCGGGCTCACCCCCGGCCTGACGGCGGCGCACGTGACGATGGAGTTCAAGCTGCGCGTGGTCACCGGCCTGTTGAGCTTCCTCATGCTCGTGGCCGCGCTGGAAGCCGTGCGGCGCACGCAGATGCACGAGCGCTACGCGCTGCTCTGGGTCGCCACCGGCCTCGTCATTCTGCTCTTCGCGCTCTACCCGACGACGGTGCTCGTCTGGCTCCAGCGCCTCACCGGCATGCAGTACGTCACCGCCATCGTCATCGTCATCTTCGCCTTTCTGCTGCTTGTCTCCTTCCATTTTTCCATCATGCTCTCTCGCGCGCGCGACGACGCGGCGCGGCTGGCGCGCCGCCTGGCGATCCTCGAGCAGCGGCTGCTCGAGGTGGAGCGCGCCACCCCGCCGGCGCCGCCCACGGCCCGCCGGCCACCGGACACCCCGTGAAAATTCTGATCACCGGTGCGCGTGGCCAGTTAGGGCGCGATTGTCAGTCCGTGCTGTCCGCGGCGCACGCGCTCGTGGCCACCGACTTGCCGGAGTTCGACGCTTCCGATGCCGCCCAGATCCGTGACCAGCTCGCCGCCGTGCGGCCCGACGTCATCCTCAACTGCGCCGCCTTCACGCGGGTGGACGACTGTGAGACGCAGCGCGCGCTGGCTTTCCAGGTCAACGCGGAGGCGCCGCGCCTGCTGGCGGCCGCGGCGCGCGTGCTCGGCGCCCACCTCGTCCACATCTCCACCGATTATGTTTTTGACGGGGCGCGGCCCGTGCCGCAACCCTATGGCGAGAACGACGCCACGCGCCCGCTGTCGGCCTATGGCGCTTCGAAGCTGGCGGGCGAGCAGGCCGTGCGGGCGAGCGGCGCGCGCTTCGCCATTCTGCGCACGGCCTGGCTCTACGGCCGGCATGGCGGCAATTTTCCGAAGACGATGCTGCGGCTCGTCCTGGCCCAGCCGGAACTGACGCGGCGCGTGATCGCCGAGCAGCACGGCTCGCCGACCTGGTCGTGGCGGCTGGCGGAGCAGATCCGCGCGGTGATCGAGGCCCGTGCCGAGGGTGTCTTTCATGCGACCGCCGGGGGCCACACCACGTGGTTTGGCTTCGCCTCCGCCTTCCTCGCTGCCATGGCGGTGCCGCACCAGCTCGCGCCGTGTGGCGTCGCGGATTATCCGACGCCGGCCCGCCGGCCGGTGAACTCGATCCTGGAAAACAGCCGGCTGAAGGCCGCCAAGCTGGACGTGATGCGGCCGTGGGCTGCGGACCTCGCGGAATTTGTTGCGCGGCATCGGGCCGAATTGTTAGAAGAAGCGCAGGCGGCGATCAGCCGGCCACAGCGTACGGGGGCGAAATCATGAAAGGTATCATCTTGGCGGGCGGGTCGGGCACCCGGCTGCATCCGATCACACGGGTGGTGAGCAAGCAGTTGTTGCCGGTCTACGACAAGCCGATGATCTACTATCCGCTGTCGGTCCTCCTGCTCGCCGGCATCCGCGACATCCTCGTCATCTCGACGCCCCAGGACCTGCCGCGCTTCCGCGAGCTGCTCGGCACCGGCGCGCAGTGGGGGGTGCGCTTCGTCTACGCGGAGCAGCCGCGCCCGGAGGGGCTGGCGCAGGCCTTCATCATTGGCCGCGAGTTCATCGGGCGCGACAGCGTCTGCCTGATCCTCGGCGTCAACATCTTTTACGGCCACGGCTTCTCCGACGTGTTGCGTCGCGCGGGCCGGCTGCGCAAGGGTGGGCTGATTTTCGGTTATTCCGTGCGCGATCCCGAGCGCTACGGCGTCGTGGAGTTCGACCGCCGTGGCAAGGTCCTCGGCCTTGAGGAAAAGCCGGCGCAGCCGAAGTCGAACTTCGCCGTGCCGGGCCTCTATTTCTACGACAACTCCGTCGTCAAGACCGCCGCCGTGCTCAAGCCCTCCGCGCGCGGCGAGCTGGAGATCACCGACCTCAACCGCGTCTTTCTCAAGCGCGGCGCCCTGCGGGTGGAGCTGCTCGGCCGTGGCCTCGCCTGGCTCGACACCGGCACACACGAGTCGCTGCTGCAGGCGGGCAACTTTGTGCAGACCATCGAGGAGCGGCAGGGCCTGAAGATCGCCTGCCTCGAGGAGATCGCCTACAGTCTCGGCTACATCGATAAAAAACAGCTGCTCCAGCTGGCCGAGGGCCTGAAGAAGACTGAATACGGCCGTTATTTGTTGCGCCTGACGCAAACGTGATTGAGGATGCGCTTCATGTCTGATCTGCTCTGCCAACCCACCAACATGCCGGGCGTCCTGCTGCTCCAGCCGAAAAGCTTTCGCGACCCGCGCGGTTTCTTCCGCGAAACCTACCATGCGAAAAAATTCGCGGAGCACGGCGTCCATTGCAATTTCGTGCAGGACAACCACTCGCGCTCCTGCCGCGACGCCCTGCGCGGGCTGCACTACCAGGTGCGCCATCCGCAGGCCAAGCTGGTGTCCGTCATCCGCGGGGCGATCTTCGACGTCGTCGTGGACCTCCGCCGCGGCTCGCCGACCTTCGGCCGCTCGGCCGGCTTCACGCTTTCCGACGAGAACCAGCAGATGGCGTTCGTGCCGGCAGGTTTCGCGCATGGCTTCTGTGTGCTCAGCGATATCGCCGACGTCCACTATAAATGCAGCGATTTCTATTTCCCCGACGACGACGGGGGCATTGCGTGGAACGATCCCGCGCTGGGGATCACGTGGCCGGTCACCGCGCCGATCCTTTCCGGCAAGGACCACACCTATCCGCGCCTGGCCGAAGTCCCGCTGGACCGCCTGCCGTTTTTTCCGCCCTCCTGAACTGGCCGTCTGCGCTTCACGCCCTGGTCAGCGCTGGATGAACTATATGCAGTTGTGTGCAAATAGCGGTGGGAATCCGGCGGCCCTGCTGCGCGCTGGTGGGCGCCTTCAGCAGAACAGCAGTGCTACGCCGGCGAAGGCCAACAGCGCGCCCAGCAGCGCCCGCCACGAAACGCGCTCGCGATAGAGCGCCGCCGAGAACGGGATGATCAGCACCGGCGTCAGCGAGGCGAATGTCTGGGCCAGCCCGGTCGGGATGCGCGTGATCGCAAACAGCAGCAGCGAGACGCCGAGGAAGGGCCCGGTCAACGCGCCGAGTCCCATCTGGGCCAGGGCGCGCCGGTCGCGGCAGCCACGGGCGACCTGTGGAAACCAGCCGAGCGCCGCGGCCAGCACCAGGAAGCAACCGAGGCCGGTGAGCAGGCGGATTTCCGTCGCCGCGAAGGGCGAGGCGACGCCCTGCATCCCCGGCTTCGCCAGCAACACACCCGCCGCCTGGCCGAGGCAACCACCGAACGCGAGCACTCCGCCGCGCCAGGAAAATTTATGCGTTGCCCCGTGCTCGGGCGTCTCCGTCACCACCCACGCCACCCCGCCCAAGGTCAGCGCCATGCCGGCCAGCTTCAATACCGTCAGTTGCTCGCCGAGTGCCAGCCAGCCGCCGAGCGCGGTCAGCGGCGGGGCGAGCGCCATGACCAGCATGCTGAGGCGCGGGCCGATCTCGACGAACGCGCGGAAGAGGCAGAGGTCGCCGATGAAAAAGCCCGCGAGACCGGACAGGGAGAGCCAGAGCCACGCCGCCGGCGTGGCCGAGCACGGGAACAGCTCTCCGGTGGTCACCAGACCAACCACCATGAACGCGAGGAGTGCCATCACCAGGCGGATGATGTTGACCGCGAGCGAGCCGACGCGCGCACCGGCGAGCGCGAAGGAGAGGCTGCTGGCGGTAAAGCAGGCTGAGGTCGCCAGCGCCGCCAGTTCACCGGCGTAGTTCATCTGCCGTACCTTGGAACGGGGGCGTTACGGGATATCCAAGCGTGGGGAGCCGGCCGTATCACTGTTCTCCAACCCTCGGGAAGACCCAAGTGCTGCCGGATGCCCTTCAGTATTGGACAGGCCGGGAGAGGGAAAGCATGGCAGCCACGCCGATGCGGCGCATCAGACGAGGTACGGGTCGAGCTTGGCCTTCAGCGCGGCTTTCGCCAGCGCGCCGACCATCTGCTGCTGCACCGTTCCGCCCTTGATCACGAGCAGGGTGGGGATGGAGCGGATGCCAAACTGGCCAGCGAGGTCGGGGCTCTCGTCGACATTGACCTTGGCTACCTTGAGCTTGCCGTTCAGTTCGGCCGCCAGTTCCTCCAGCATCGGTGCGATGGCGCGGCACGGGCCGCACCATTCGGCCCAAAAATCCACCAGCACGGGCACGGTGGAATTAAGCACTTCGCTCTGCCAGTTGGCGTCGTTGACTTGAATGATATTTGCACCGGCCATAGGAAACCTTTCTTGCGGAAATTATACTATCTTGCCGGGGAACGGCAAATTGGGCGCGATGGTCTGCGCGGCGAGCACATAGATCAGTACGGAGAAGATGATCAGGGCGGCGACGGCACAGAGGGTGAAGATGAGGCCCGGCGCCTCGGCTTCCTCGGACGTGATCTCGGGGCCTTCCGTCGTGACCAGCGGCGGCGGTTGCTCCTGCGCCGTTTCGCTTTCATCGCGCCGGATCTGCAGCGTCGGGCGCTGGGTGGGCATGTCTTCGCCTTCGGCACCCGGGCGTTTGATGCGGATGGTCTTGCGGCGCGTCACCGGCTGTTCGACAATGGTCTCCGGCGGCAGTTCGATGCGCGCGGTCTCGCTCTTGCGGATGTTGCTGGACGGGGGGGGCGTGCCCACCGGCGCGGGCGCCGACGGTTTCTTCAGCGAGATGGTCGGCGGCATCTCCGGCTGCTTGATGCGTACGGTACGCGGAATCTGACGCGCGCCCGGCGCCACCGGTTCCGGCGCCGGCTTGCCGATGCCGATGGCATCCCCCAGTTCGATGCGTGCGGTCGTCTTCTTGGCCTCTTGGGCCGCTGCCGCCACCACCGTAGAGTCCAACTCCACGCGGGAGGTCTGCTTCTTGATCGCTATCGGTGCGGTCTGTTTTTTGCCCATGACCGGCGCGGGGGCCTCGACCACGGTATCGGGCAACAGCACTTTCTTCGTATCCTTCTTCGGGGCCGCCGTGGCGATGACCGTGTCCGGCAGTTCGATGCGTGCGGTCGACTTATTGGCCATGATCCCGGCAGGGGCTCCGGGGATATCAATGCGGGAGGTCTGCTTGCGCGCGACGGAGGGCGCAGTCTCGGTGATGTCGCTGCCCGGCAGGTTGAGGCGCAGCGTCGCATCCTTGCGCGAGTCGCCAAGCGTTGGACTCAGCGTTGGCGGTGCCGCCGGTCGGAGCGGCGCCATGTCGAGCTTGACTTTGGGCGGCAGCGCCTGGGAAGCGGTGGTCAGTTTATCGGTAGGGTGTTTCCCGTTGCCGTTCAACTTGATCTTGGGCGGCTCCGGATTCTGCGGCTGATCATTTTTTTCTTCGGCCATGGTCGTTCCCCTGCTGACGTGGCATACCTAACACGCGCCTGCGCCTGCCGTCAAGCGCCGCACGGCAAGACTGGCGGAGAGAGAGGGATTCGAACCCTCGATACCGGAGATAATCCAGTATAACGGTTTAGCAAACCGTCGCTTTCGGCCACTCAGCCATCTCTCCACGATCACCGCAAACGGTCGGGAGATATTTTGCAAACCGCGCACCGAAACACAAGCTTAAAGACGTCTCGCCTGAAAAAGGATGCGTTCCTGGGGCGGCAGGGTGCCGGTTGCCGGATTCCCGCAGTGCGTTCCAAGGGGTGGAAAAACTGCCGCCGCACTTTGCCAATCCTTGGAAACCGTGTAGGCTCCGCGGCCGTGAACACGCCGTACAAGGAAAATTTCAGGGTCCGTTTCAACGAAGCGGACGCCACCGGCTTGGCCACCGTGCAGACGGTCGGCAACTGGCTGCAAGAGGCCGCCGACCAACATGCGCGCACGCTGGGCTGGGCCCGCGAGCAGCTGCAGGCGCGCCGCCTGTTCTGGGCGCTGACCGGTTTGCGCCTGGTGCTCGCCCGGTATCCGCGCTGGCGCGAGACCGCGACCATCGCCACGTGGCCCTCGGGGGCGGACCGGTTGTTCGCCTGGCGCGATTTCGAGGTCACCGATGCCGCCGGCGTGGCGCTGGGCGCGGCCACCAGCGCCTGGCTGTTGGTCAACGAAGTTTCGCGGCGGCCGATCCGCATGCTGCCGGAAATCGCGGCGGCCGCCCTGCCGCGGCCGCGGGCGCTGGTCCACGATTTCCGCGTCAAGCTCGTGCCGCCGGAGCGCGCGGAGCACACGCGCCGGTTTCACGTCCGGCGCAGCGACCTCGACGTTAACGGCCACGTCAACAACGTGGCCATCATCGAGTGGGTGGTGGAAGCCGTGCCGCCGGAGAGCCTCGGCGCGGCGCGCGTGACGGACATCACGCTGGAGTTTCAGGCCGAGGCCCTGCTCGGCGACGAGGTCATCGCGCAGGCCGCCGCCGACCCGTCGGACGGCGGCAAGCTTTTCCGGCACCAGTTGCGGCGCGCGGGCGACGGTCGTGTGCTGGCGGTGGCGCGGACGGAATGGAGCGTAGCATGAGCATCCTGGACGACATCCTGGCGGACAAGCGCGTGGAGATCGAGCAGCGCAAGGCGCTGCAGCCGACCGCGAAAATGCGCATCACGGCTTGGGCCTCGCCGTTTGCGCCGGATTTCAGCGGGGCGCTGCGCGCCGCGCCGCTGGCGCTGATCGCCGAGGTCAAGCGCCGCTCGCCCTCGGCGGGCGACATCCGCGCGCCCTTCGATCCCGCCGCGATCGCCCGTTCCTACGCGGCCGCCGGCGTCCAGGCGATCTCATGCCTGATGGATGCCAAGTATTTTGGCGGCGGCGATGAACAGTTCCGCGCCGTGCGCGCCGCGGTGCAGGTGCCGCTCCTCTACAAGGAATTTGTCATCGACGAGTGGCAGATCTGGCACGCGCGCGTGCTGGGCGCCTCGGCGGTGCTGCTGATCGCCGCGGCGCTGGACGATGCCGACCTGCGGCACCTGCTCGACCTTTGCCGCATGGCGGGCCTGGAGGCGCTGCTGGAAGTGCACAACGCCGACGAGATGCGCCGCGCCGCCGCCAGCGGGGCCACGCTCATCGGGATCAACAACCGCGACCTGAACACGTTCACGACCACGTTGGAGACGACCTTCCACCTCAAACAGCTCGCGCCGCCCGGCTGCTTGCTCGTCAGCGAGAGCGGCATCCGCACCGGCGCCGACATCCGCCGTCTGCGCGCCGCCGGCATCGGCGCCGCGCTTGTGGGCGAAAGCCTGCTGCGCCAGCCGGATTTGCAGGAAGCGGTGCGCCGCCTTATGTTGTGAGCGTGAAAGCAGGTGGTGTATGAAAACCGCGCTCGTGGTTGTTGATATTCAAAACGACTTCTGTATCGGGGGGGAACTGGCGGTGGCCGGGGGTGAAGAGGTCGTCATACCGGCGAACCGCCTGATCGGCGCCTTCCGGCGGGAGGGTGCGCCGGTGATCTATACCCGCGACTGGCATCCGAAAAACCACTGCTCGTTCGTGCGCTACGGCGGCCCGTGGCCGGCGCATTGCGTCCAATATACGCCCGGCTCGCAATTCCACCGCGACCTGGATGTGCCCGACGACGCGGTCATCCTGAACAAGGCTTGGGCGCCGGACAGCGAGGATCTTTCCGGCAAGCGCAGCTCGGAGCTGTTCCCGCGCCTGACGCTGGCGGGGGTGCGGCGCGTGGTGCTTGTGGGGCTGGCCACGGAATACGGCATCAAGGCGACGGCGCACGACGCGCGGGCCGAGGGCTTCGAGGTCATCGTCATCACCGACGCCATCCGCGCGGTGCGGGTCCGGTCGGGCGATGAGCAGCGCGCGCTGGACGACATGCGCGCCCGCGGCGTCGCGCTCCTCACCAGCGCAGAATTCCTTGGCACTTTCATGGGCTTGGCTGCTTGATCGCGGGCTGCGCGGGTTCGTTGCGCGAAAAATCCTTGCGTTACGCGGGGGGCGTGGGTATGTTGCGCGCCGCTTTTGTGCCGGCGGGGCCGGTCCTAGATTGGAAAGGTAGTTGGATGCGATGAAAAAAGAAATTCACCCGAATTACGGCGATGCGACGATCACCTGCGCCTGCGGCAACGTGATGCACGTGAGCTCGACCGTGAAAGAAATGCACGTCAACAACTGCTCGCGCTGCCATCCCTTTTACACCGGGCAGACGAAGTTGATGGATACCGAAGGCCGCGTCCAGCGCTTCCAGAAGCGCTACGCGAAAACAGCCAAGGCATAGTTCGGTTCAGCGTCGGGCCAGATTCCGCACCAGCGTGGTCTGGCCCGTCGTGTTTTCAGGCGGGCCATTTTTCCCCTGACGGACCGGCATGAAACTGGAGCGGCAACTCATCGAGCGGATGCTGGCGCGGCTCGGCGTCGTCGAGGCCGAGTTGGCCGCGATTTCGCCCGGCGCCAATCAGGCCAAGTACCAGCAGCTCGCGACGGAGCACTCCCGTCTGCGCGAGCTGGACCGGAAGGCGCAGGCCTATTTCCGGCTCGAGCAGGAGCTGGCCGACAACCGCGTGATGGTCACCGACCCCGCGAACGATTCCGAGCTGCGCGAGATGGCGCAGCAGGAGATCACGCGGCTGGAGCGCGAGGCCCCGCGCGCCGAGCAGGCGCTCCTCATCGCCCTGCTGCCCCCCAATCCCGACGACAGCCGCAACACCATCATCGAAATCCGCGCCGGCACCGGCGGCGACGAGGCCGGGCTGTTCGCCGGCGATCTTTTCCGTATGTATTCCCGGTTTGCCGAACAGCGCGGCTGGAAGATCGGCATCATCGACGCCAACCCCTCGGAAAAGGGCGGCTACAAGGAAATCGTTTTCTCGGTCGAGGGCCAGAACGTCTACCGCACGCTGAAGTACGAGAGCGGCGGGCACCGCGTCCAGCGCGTGCCGGAGACCGAGGCCCAGGGCCGCATCCACACCTCGGCCGCGACCGTCGCCGTCCTGCCGGAGGCGACGGAGGTGGACGAGATTGAGGTCAAGACCGAGGATCTGCGGATCGACCTCTACCGCGCGTCCGGGCCGGGCGGGCAGAAGGTCAACAAGACCGAGTCCGCCGTGCGCCTGACGCATCTGCCGACCGGGCTGGTCGTCGCCTGTCAGGACGAGCGCTCGCAGCAGCGCAACCGCGAGAAGGCGATGCGCGTGCTCAAGGCGCGGCTGCTCGACCAGGCCCGCAGCGCCGAGCAGGCCAAGTACGCCAAGGAACGCAAAACGCAGATCGGTACCGGTGACCGCAGCGAGCGCATCCGCACCTACAACTTCCCCCAGAACCGCCTGACCGATCACCGCATCAACCTGACCCTCTACTCGCTCGACCGCATCATCGAGGGCGCGCTGGAGCCGATCATCGAGGCCCTGCAAGCCAGCGACACCGAAGAGCGCCTGCGCGAGCAGTTCCAGATCTGACATACGAAATCCGCCCCGCAGCCGCAGTCGTCAGAACGCGGCAATCGCGGGCGGGCCGCGTTCTTTCGAACGCGGCTACCGATCAACCTGCCTTTGTGGGCGGGACCTTCTGCCTCGCAAAGCAAAACCGCGGTGCCGCTTCCACGCTTGTGTCTCCGCACTCCCGGCCGTAGCATCGTTGCGGATGAGAAAAACAAAGCTTTGATGAAAAGATGGCCTGACATCATTCGGTGGCCCAACCTCATACTTGCTGGCTGCATTGCAGCCAGCCCCATCTGGGCCATGTTCACAGGTAGAATTGGAAGTTGTCCGCCTTCAGAAAAGCCGGTTGATATCATCCTCATGACACTTTTCATTCCGCAAGAGTTTTGCGCTGCCGTGGTCATGGATACCCTGCGCGCGAGGCTCAGGGATTGTTCCGCGCTTCATTTGGCATTGTTTTGCTGGAGTGCGGCATATCTTCCTTCGCTGATCTACGGGCGCATCTTGATCGGTGTTTGGCACCTCATTCGCCGCCAGCGAAGTCGCTGAAAAATCTTCGGTTTGGGTCGGTTCGCCGGGTGGCGGCCGCGTTGACCGTTTCCAAGGTCTGGGGAAATGCCGGTTTTGGTTTCCAAGCCTTGGGAAAGCGGAACTGAAGCGAGCACCGAACATCGAACATTCAACCCAGCTTCGCCAAGAGGCTTCGGCGGGGCAAGCAGCAAACATCGAACACCGAACTTCCAACATCGAACATCGAAGTCAGGTCGTGCGCTGTTCATGCATGGGCGCACGCGCGGGAACAAACCGGACGAGAAGTACGCTGAGGAGCGCCGCGAGGGCGCCGATGGCGAAGGTGTATTGGTAGCCCCACACTTTCCAGATGACGCCGCCGAGCAGGGGCATGCTGACGGCGGCGACGTGGTTCATCGCGACGCCCATGCTGAGGGTGGGGGTGTGCTCCTCCTGCGGGGCGATGCGGCCGACGTAGGTGGTGACGGCCATGCCGAGGACGAAGATGGCGTTATCCAAAACGAACAGGCTGTAGAGCGCCCAGCGGGCGCGGAGCGTGGCGTAGCCGATGAAGAAGAGCGTGAGGCAGAGGTAGTAGATCGTTAGGACGCGTCGTTCGCCGACGCGGTCGATGAGCTTGCCGATCGGGCGCGAAGCAAAATAGCTGATGACCTGCACGACAAGTTGGAGCAGGAGCATGACTTCGAGGCTGGCGCCGAATTGTTTGACGAGGAGGAAGCCGGCGAAAGCGATGGCGACCTGCTTGCGCCAGCCTTCGAGGAAGCACAGCAGATAATACAGGGCGTATTTGCGGCGCACGACGAAGCGCGGACCGGGAGTCTTGATGGCGCGTGGAATGCCGAGGCACGCGCCGGCCCCGAGCAGTCCGGCGACGCCGGCGATGACGTACATGGGCTGGATGGGCACCTGGCAGCGGCTAAGTACGAGCGCCGATAGCAGGCCCAGCCCGAAGCCGGCGGCGGCGGCGGCCTGCACCTGGCCCAAGCGGCGGCCGGCGCGGCCGGGCTCGGCCAGGGCCAGCGTCATGGAATTGGGCAGCGGCATCCAGATGTGCAGGCCTTGGCTCCAGACGAGGCTGAGCAGCAGCACCCACGAGAAGGCGGGCGGGACCAGTCCGTAGCCGCCGAGGCCCAAGGCAAACACCACGAGCACCACACAGCCGACCAGAGGCTCGCCCAGGCCGGCGAGCAGCGCGAGCAGGCCCAGCGCAAAAATGCCGCAGCTCTCGCGGGCGGCCTCCAGGAGTCCGACCTGCTGGCCGCTGAGCTTGAGCACGTCGGCCAGAAAGTTGGGATTGAGGCCCATCTGCAGGGCCATGGCAAACCCGACCGCGCCGCAGGCGAGGCTGACGAAGAACAGTCCGCGGGTACGATGCGCAATCTCGCGCTCCTGCGTCGCAATGAGCTCAAGTTCTGGGTTTTCAAGTTCCATGGTGGCAACCGCAGGCGGGACACTAGCAAGTTGCAGCGCGGGATTCCATCCCGCCGCAGGTTGGTCCGATTTCAAGTTTCGAAGAAACGACAGGACCACTGAAAGCAGAATACGAAAGTAGCCGCCGCGTCAGCGGAACGCCGCGGCGCCGGGGGTCAGGGGCTGGCCGGCTTTCTTGTAGGCACGGAAGTAATCGATGACGAATTCCCTGCGCGCGGGGTCGCGGGTATTGCCGTAGAGGGTGAGCAGGAAGAGGCTCGGGTAATTCGGAGCCTGCGCCATGTGCATGACGGGCCGGTTATCGATGAAGAGATCGCAGGCGTGCTCTTTCCATTCCAGCGCGTAGAGGTGGAACTCTTGGGTCGCATCAAAAGCCAGCTCCGGTTCCTGGTGTTGATAGGTCAGGGTTTTGTCGCCCCAGGTGTGCAGCACGTACTTGAGCCGCCGCGGCTTGGTGCTGAAGCTTTCGAAGATATCGATCTCGCCGGCGTGCGTGGGGGCGTCCTTGATGCCCACCGTCCAGAAGGCGGCCTGTGCGCCGGCGGGCAGCTTGGCGCGGATTTCAAAATAGCCGTAGAGCGGGGCATAGTTGAGTTGCGTGGGGATCTCGTGGTGGACAGGGTCGGTGTTTTTATGCAGGCGGGTGCGGTCTCCGGTCTGGAGGCCGGAGACCGTCATCACGGCGGGGCCATCCTTGAAGTAGCCCTTGGATTGGCCGTCCACGAAGAGCACCAGCGCACCGTCGCGAAACTCGTAGCACGCCGCCGACCTGACGGGGTCGGTACGCGAAGCCAAGTAGGCGGCGCACCAGAGGTTGGTGTTGAGGGCCGAGCTGTTGAACTCGTCGTGGGCGTCGAGCACCCAGCCCGGCTTCGCCAAGGGATTGGGCGGAACATCCGCGGCAGACGCTGCCAGGCTGCCGGCAAGCAGCAGCAGCGCCAGCCACGTGATCGCAAGGGACCGGTTGTTCTTCATGTTCCACGCCACGCGCTGTTCGTCCCTCGTCCCTTCTTATTCCGCCTGCTTCACGCGCAGCACGGTGACGGAGCGGGGCGGGAAGATATAGTGAAATTCGGGGCCGGCGATCTTCACCGTACTTTCCTTGGGCGCGACCTTGGCCGGCGCGTCGAAGGAGTTTTCGTCGTCGGTGCTTTCGGAAGCCAGCGTGATGACCTTGGCTTCGGGCGCGAGTTTCTTGGCGCCGGCCAGATTCAGCATCGTGTCGAGCGGTTCGGCACCGACGTTGACGGCCTTGAGGATGATTTCGTGCGAGTCCTGCTGGAGCCCGGCGACGGCGTAGAGCGACTTGACGCCGCCGCTCTTGAGGTCGTGGATGAGCTGGCCGTCAAGCCAGCAGCGGATGCGTGCGCCTTGCAGCTCGATCTTGATGTCGTACCAGCGGCCGGTCTCGATCTTGCCGGCGACGCGTTCGCCATCCACGCCGCGCATCTCGACGCCATGCTCTTTGTTGCCCCAGCCGCCGAGGTTCCACCACGCCTTGTCCTTCTCGTTCGGCGCGGCGAAGATGACGAGGAAGCCTTCCGAACCGCCGAGCTTGCGCGCCTTGAGGGTGAGCGTGTAGTCCTTCCACTCTTTCTTGCCGGTGAGGGCGCGGATGTCCTGACCCTTGCCGCTCTGTTGCAGCGCGCCGTCCACGGCCTTCCATTCGCCGTCCTGGAACTTCCAGCCCTTGGTGCCCTTGGCGAAGTCGGACGCGAAGAGGATCTGGTCGCCCTGTGTGACCTTGATGTCCTTGTATTCGGCCTGCGTCAGCCAGGTGCCGACTCCGACCATGCCGCCATAGGTTTTGGTGGATGCGGCCATCGGTGCGGTGAGCGCCACCGGCAACACGACGTCGGCGCGGTTGGCGCCGAAGAGAGCCTGCACGTGCCAGGAGGGCGTGCCATAGCTGCGGCCACCCTCGAACAAGATCGCGTTCGGGTTCCAGCGCTTCCAGCCCACATACTCGAAGAGGGGCGCGTAGCTGGCCATGGTGACCACGTCGCTGTTGCGCTCCATGCCGGTCATGAACGCAGCTTCGCCGAGCGCGCCGGCGAGGTTGCCGCGGCCGCAGTTCTTGGTGACGGCGTATTCGCCGACATAGACCTTGTACCCGGCGCGGTCATACTTGTCGTACTTGTCGGCGTTGCGCATGAAGAATTCAGGGTCGTTGTAGTAGTGCTCGTCCACGATGTCCAGCGGGCGGTTGGTCGGCAGGCCGTGCCAGAGGTTGGCGATGAGCTTGACCTCGGGGTACTTCGCCTTGAGTGCGTCGTGGAAGAGCGCGTAGTGCTTGTGATAGATCGGGCCGCCGTTCTCGTTGCCGATCTCCATCAGGCGGAGGTTGAAGGGCGCGGGGTGGCCCGCAGCGGCGCGCACCTTGCCCCACTTGGAATCCACGGGGCCGTTCGCGTACTCGACGGCATCGAGCGCGTCCTGCACGTAGTCCTGCAACTCCGCGCCCTCCGGCGGCGCTTTTTTGTTGCCCTGCTCCTCGTGTGACATGCCACAGTTGATCACGTAGAGCGGCGCGGCGTTGAGCGCCTCGCAGAGCAGGAGATACTCGTGATAGCCGAGGCCGTCGTTCGACATGTAGCCCCAGAGGTTCCAATGGCCGGGCCGCGCGGCGATATCGCCGATGGTCTTCTTCCAGCGGAACGCCTCGGAGAGTTTCGGGCCTTCGACATAGCAGCCGCCGGGGAAGCGAACGAATGCGGGTTTCATATCCGCGATGAACTGCGCCAGCTCGCGGCGCAGGCCATTCGGGCGATTCTTGAATGTCTCCTTCGGAAATAGCGACACCATATCGAAGTACAGCGTGCCGGGCGTTGTCGCCGCCACCACGAGGCGGGCGTTGACGTCGCTGGCACTAACCGTGAGGGCGCATTCGAACTTCTTCCACGGAGCGCCAATGTCACTGATGTTCTGCTTCGCGAGGACCGTGCCATCC
>CAIWHP010000140.1 GCA_903912445.1 uncultured Lentisphaerota bacterium | reverse complement strand
GCGGCCACCAGCGACAGCCTGCGCAAAAAACCACGACCGACTTTGCAGCGTGGATGGCCGCCGACCACGACCGCCGCGTTCTCCTGACCTTAACCTCCCACCGCCCCAACCTCCGAGCCCCTTCGTGAATACGCCGTGCCTCAGGGGCCTGCACACGGCTATGCGCGTGTCATCCGCGGTGGGACATGGTATCATGATGCGCGGGATTGCCGCGCAGCGCAGAGACTTTTTGTGTCGCCGGAAAGTCATGACTACCTTATCGGGTTTCGGGTCGTACAGCATGGTTAGACATCCACTCATAACTAAGGCTTGCAAGTGCAGAGTCGGTGCATGAACTCGGGTGGGGGGCAAAATGGCCGAACAATACAATCCAGCTTACTGCAAACCCGCAGCACGCCAGTTGCGTTCGCACCTGTCGCGCCACGGTCTGTTGCAACTGATTGCGGTCATTGCACATCACTCGTCACTGGTCCAATGCAGACATTTTCAGCGGAGCGGAGAATTCCACGGGTAACTTTCCAAGGCTTGGAATAATGGCCTGAAAAAACCCCGAGCCTTGGAACGCTGCCGCCTTATCTTTTCCAATGCCTGGAAAAACCAGCGATTTGGGTTTCCAATGGTTGGAAAAGTTTTGATCGCCGTTCCCTGCCATGCCCCTTGGCGTCCTCCGCGTCCTTCGCGCAAAAGGCTTTCAGAAGTTTCGCGCCAAGCACGCTAAGCTCGCAAAGGACGGCGAACCGCGACGTTGGCCGCACACCTCGCCCAGCGACACCCGCCGCACCAGGGAATCCGGCTTGCCCCGCCCCTGCCCGTGACCTAGCATGGCCGCAGATGAGCGTGGCGTGAATGGGTGGATATAAGGATGCTATACGGTTGTCCACCTATTATAATAGGCGGACAGCCGTATAGCACTATGTTGTGCATGAAAAGAGGATGAAAATGCGAAACATAATACTGACAGTGGCAATCGGATTTGCAGTGACATCCACAGCACTTGGAGAAGCCGTGTCACCCGAGCTCGTCGTACGTGGCCTCATCGAAGCTGCGCACAGTAACAATCTTGAGAGTTTCATCAGTAATGCCGACCTCGTAAAGATTGATTCCGTACCAAGGCATGGCCACTCTCCAGAGCTGTTGCTCAAGATGTTGCGGAATATTGACCTCACGAAAATCGTATTCGAAAACATCGCTCGGACAGGTCGTCCGGAAAAGGTAATAGTCCGAATGACGAAGCCTCTATCGCTGGATTTTGATCTTGAATTGGTGGCTCCGCGACAGAGGATAGGAAAAGAAGAGGATCGCTATGTCGTGGTGTCAGTGCATCCATGACAGGCTGATGGAATCAAGGAAGGTTTGCCCAACAAATCATTCGAGCGCGACGAGCGACCCGCGGCGGGTCACTCGCCGCTCAATGATGGCGTCAGTCTGGAAGAACGGTCTGAAATTTTCCAAGGCTTGGAACGCGGACGCCTTATCTTTTCCAATGCTTGGGAAAACCGGCAGGGTGGGTTTCCAATCTCTGGATTTTGGTAGGGCGGCCACGCCGTGGCCGCCGCGGGCTAGAGGTTGGGTTGAATGGCGGCGCGCACGGTGGTTCGACAAGCTCACCACAGGCGTGCGCGCCCTGCCTGACGTTGTCCTACCGCAAATCGGCTCGGCGCTTCGCCGCTGGCTTCAATCGGAAATCATCAATCCTAAATTCCTTTCGTCTTGGCGGCACAGTTTCGCGGTGGAGTGGGAACTTGTATAAGCAAGGTCGGGCTGATTTAATGCCGCGCGTTTCGTTGCTGCCAAGGGAGCCTTATGAAAAAGTTGATCGCGGTGTGTGCGGGTTTGTTGCTGTTGGTGTCGGCGTGCACCTGCCCGTGCAAGTGCGGGAAGCCGGCGGATCTGACGGGGTACGTCAATCCGTTCGTCGGCTGCGCGGATAACGGGCACACGTTCCCCGGCGCGTGCTATCCGTTCGGCCTGGTCCAGGCGAGCCCGGACTCGGGCAACTGCACGTGGCAGTACTGCTCGGGCTACATGTTCCTCGACGAGAAAATCTGGGGCTTCTCGCAGACGCATCTGAACGGCACCGGCTGCCCGGACCTGGGCGATGTGCAGCTGATGCCCTTCACGGGCGCGATCGAGCGCGAGAATTTCCACAGCGCCTACAAGAAGGACACGCAGTCGGCGAAGCCGGGCTACTATGCGGTGACGCTGGCGGATTTCGGCGTGGACGTGGAGCTGACCGCTGCACCGCGCGTGGCGTTCCATCGCTACACCTACAAGCAGGCGTCGCCGGCGCGGCTGCTGGTGGATCTGCAGTACGGCATCGTGGGCGGCAAGGAGTCGCTGAAGAATCACATCCTCGCGAGCGACGTGCAGTTGGAGGATAAGTACACGATCAGCGGCCATAACCAGGCCCGCGCGTGGGTCACCCGGCACTACTACTACGTGATCAAGTTCGACAAGCCCTATGCGGCGATCAAGACGCTGCCCGCGCAGAAGGGCGAGAAGGCGCCGCGCTACGTGCTGGACTTCGATCTGAAGCCGGGAGAGACGCTGCAGGTCAAGGTCGCGCTTTCGACCGTGAGCGTGGAGGGCGCGAAGAAGAACCTCGCGGCCGAGGTGCCGGGCTGGGATTTCGCGGCGGTGCGCCAGCAGGCGCATAACGCGTGGAACGGGCTGCTTGCGCGCGCAGAGGTCGAGGGCACGCAGGCGCAGAAAGAAAACTTCTACACCTCGATGTATCACCTCTTCATCCAGCCGAACAACATCGCGGACGTGGATGGACAGTATCGCGGGGCCGACGACAAGGTGCTGACCGCGCCGGACAAGGCCTATTATTCCACGCTCTCGCTGTGGGACACCTATCGCGCGGCGCATCCGCTCTACACGATCCTGACGCCGGAGCGCGTCGACGGGTTCATCAACACGATGATCGCGCACCAGAAGGCGCAGGGCTATGTGCCGATCTGGACGCTGTGGGGCAAGGAAAACCACTGCATGATCGCCAACCACTCGATCCCGGTGATGGCCGATGCCTACCTCAAGGGCTTCCGCGGCTTCGATGCCGAGGCCGCATTCGCGGGCATCAAGACCTCGCTGACGGTCAAGCACCAGAAGTCCGACTGGGATATCTATGACAAGTACGGCTACCTGCCGTTCGACCTCATCAAGGGCGAGAGCGTCTCGCGCGTGCTGGAATATTGCTACGACGATTATTGCGCGGCGCAATTCGCCAAGGCACTGGGCAAGACCGATGACGCCAAGTTCTTCGCCAAGCGCGCGGAGAACTACAAGAACGTGTTCGACCCCGAGACCAAGCTCATGCGCGGCCGCGACACGAAGGGCCAGTGGCGTACGCCGTTCAACCCCATGCAGCTCGGCCATGGCGCGGACACGGCCAATGACTACACCGAGGGCAATGCGTGGCAGTACACGTGGCACGTGCAGCACGATCCCGAAGGCCTGATCGGGCTCATCGGCGGCAAGGAAGCTTTCGGCACGAAGCTGAGCACGCTCTTCAAGCTGGAATCCAAGGTCGCGGGCAGTGGGTTCGTGCTCGATGTGTCGGGCCTGATCGGTCAGTACGCGCACGGCAACGAGCCGAGTCATCACGTAGCATATTTCTTCCCCTTCGCGGGCCAGGCGTGGAAGACGCAGGAGCTCATCCGAGAGGTCTTCGACACGCAGTACAAGAACAAGCCCGACGGCCTGTGCGGCAACGACGACTGCGGCCAGATGTCGGCGTGGTACCTCTTCTCGGCGATGGGCTTCTATCCGTTCAATCCCTGCAACGATGGCTACGTCTTCGGCGCGCCGCAGCTGCCCAAGGTGACGCTGAACCTCGCCGGCGGCAAGACGTTCACCGTCGAGGCCCACGGGCTCTCGCAGGCCAACAAGTACGTGCAGAGCATCACGCTCAACGGCCAGCCTGTCACCGGCCTCAAGCTCGCCCACGCCGACGTGATGCGCGGCGGCACGCTCGTCTTCGAGATGGGTCCGCAGCCGAAGCGCTGAGGGGCTTCCGGGACAGGACCTGATCTGGGTTTATCGTCCTCGTCCTTCGTCCTCGTCCTCGAAATATCCGTGGATGCAGAGCGAGGACGAGGACGACGACGAGAACGAGGACGATAAATCGGCATCGGACCAGGGCACGAAAACGGCCTGCGGAACGTTATCTGCGCGCATCGCACCAGCGAAGGGAAGCATTGTGAAAATATTCCAGCTATTGGCGTTGATTTTGGCGGCCGGACTGCCCGCGGCGGGCGCGGCCGTCGTGGAAGAGTCGGCGCGCGCGATCCCGGTGGCGTGCGAGGCCGATGTGCTGGTGGTCGGCGGCAGCGGCGGCGCGGTCGCCGCGGCGGTTGCCGCCGCGCAGGGCGGCGCCAAGGTCTTCCTCGCCGCGCCGCGGCCCTACCTCGGCGACGACATGACGGCGACGCTGCGCCTCTGGCTGGAGCCGGGCGAGGTGCCGCAGGCGCCGCTGGCGCGCGAAATTTTCTACGCCGCAACCAACGATGCCCGCGCCAGCGCCAACCGCCTCCCGCTCACCTACGAAACCGACGTGGCCTCCGGCGGCGCGCATCCGGACACCAAGCCGCCGTCGGCGCTGACCGACGGCGCGTGGGGTTCCGCCAGCGGCGCGAGCGTGCAATACCCTGGCGACGTCAGCATCATCGCCGACCTCAAGGCGCCCCAGGAGCTCGCCGCCGTCCGCCTGATGTCCTACCAGCGCCCGGATGGCAAGTTCGGCGCACAGCGCGTCACCGTTTCAGTGAGCGAGGATAAACAGGCGTGGCGTGAAGTTGCGCAGCTGACCGTGCCCGTCAGCACGGCGGTGGGCCCGCGCACCGTGCAGGATGAATGCCAGACCTGGTCCGCGCCGTGCAGCGCGACCGCCCGCTACGTCAAGTTCGCCGTGAAGAAAGGCGCGCAGGCGACCCGCCTGCTGCTCGGCGAAATCGAGGTGCTGCGTGCCGACAAAAACCCGCCGCTCAACAGCATCCCGCCGCCGCGCCCGCTGCACGTCAAGAAGACGCTCGACGACGCGCTCATCAAGGCCGGGGTCCCTTTCCTCTACAGCTGCTATCCGACCCACGTGCTCTCGGATGCGGCCGGCCAGCCCTGCGGCATCGTCATGGCCAACCGCGCCGGGCGGCAGGCGGTGATCGCCAAGGTGATCATTGACGCGACCGACCGCGCGACGGTGGCGCGCCTCGCGGGCGCCGGGTTCCGACCCTATCCGGCCGGGCAACACACGTTCCAGCGCGTGGTCATCGGCGGCGAGGTGCGCGAGGGCGACAACCTGACGGCGCGCGTCATCCACCCGCCCTACACCGAGCGCGCGCCCGAGTATGCCGGCAAGACGAACGTCAACTACCAGATCATCGAATACACGCTGAAGCTCCCTATGGCCGGCGACACGCCCGCCGCCTGGGCCAAGGCCGACCAGATGGCGCGCACCTTCACCTATCATCCGGCCCAGCAATTTTCCTCCGACGCGCTCTTCGAGGTCCCGCCCGACTCGCTGCAGGGGCGGACGGGCGAGCTCGGTGTGTTCCAGCCCAAGGGCGTCGAGCGCGTCTTCGTGCTGGGCGGCTGCGCCGATGTGCCGCGGGACGAGGCGGCCAAGCTGCTGCGTCCGCTCGCGCTCATCGACGCCGGCACGCGCCTCGGCGCTGCCGCGGCGGCCGCAGCGCAGCAGCTGCGCACGCCCCAGCAGCCGCGCGTCGCCGGCGTCAAGGCCGGCGGCGCGGTCGTCGCGGGCGAAGTCCGCGAAATTCTCGCGGGCGTGCGGCCGATGCAGCCGTCGGCGACGATCCCGCAGGAGGCGGGCGTCGCGCCGGTGTGGGGCGACTACGACGTGGTCGTCATCGGCGGCGGCACTGCGGGCGCGCCCGCGGGCATCGCCGCGGCGCGGCAGGGGGCGAAGACCCTCGTGGTGGAAGCGCTCGCCGGCCTCGGCGGCGTGGGCACGCTGGGCAGCATCCCCGTCTATTGCGCCGGCAACCGCGTCGGCTTCACCGAAACGATCAAGGACGAGCACCAGCCGTGGAAAAACGGCGGGCACGTCTGGGGCATCGAGCAGCGGGCCAACTGGTGGCGGACCGAGCTGCTCAAGGCCGGCGCCGAGGTGTGGTTCAGCACGACCGGCTGCGGCGCGCTCGTCAGCGACCGCAAGGTCACCGGCGTCGTGCTCGCCACGCCGCAGGGCCGCGGCGTCGTGCGGGCCAAGGTCGTGATCGACGCGACCGGCAACTCCGACATCGCCGCCGCCGCGGGCGCGGCGTGCCTCTACACCGATGGGTCCGACTTCGGGATGCAGGGCACCGGCCTGCCGCCGCGCCTGCTCGGCGTCAACCTGATCAACACCGACTACACGCTCACCGACGAGACCGACCTGCTCGACGTCTGGCACCTCTACGTCTTTGCCAAGCAGAAATTCCCGGCCGCGTTCGACCTCGGCCAGCTCATCGACACGCGCGAGCGCCGCCGCATCGTCGGCGACCACGTCCTGACCGTGCGCGACCAGTTCGCCGCGCGCACCTACCCCGACACCATCGTCCAGGCGCATGGCGGCGGCTACGACACGCACGGCTACGTCGTGGACCGCTTCCTCCACCTCTGGCCGACCCCCTTCCCCGCCGGCAAGCTGCGGTTCCAGAACATCCCCTACCGCAGCCTGCTGCCCCAAGGCTGGGACGGCCTCCTCGTCGTCGCCCTCGGTATCAGCGCGCACCGCGACGCCGTCCCGCTGATCCGCATGCAGCCCGACATCCAGAACGGCGGCTATGCCGCCGGCTACGCCGCCGCGCTGGCCGTCAAGACCGGCAAGACCGCGCGCACCGTGGATGTGCGCGCCGTACAACAACATCTCGTCAGCATCGGCGGCCTGACCAGCAACGTGCTGACAGAGGTGGATTCCTTCCCGCTCTCCGGGCCGCAGCTCGCCGCCGCGGTCGCCGCGGCGCGCACGAACATCTTCGCCGGCGCCGCACTCTTCGTGAATCCAGAGCCGGCGCTGCCGCTGCTGCGGCAGGCCTACGCCAACGCGGAAGGCGACGCCCGGGTGCAATATGCCGCCCTGCTCGGGATGCTGGCCGACCCGACCGGCGCCGCGACGCTGCGCGAGCATGTCGAGCGCACGCCCTGGGATGCCGGCTGGCAGCACCGCGGCGCCGGCAACGTCAGCATCCTCGACGGCCGCATCATCGCGCTCGGCTGCACCGGCGACCGCCGCGCCGTGCCCGCCCTCGTGGCGAAGCTGCAGCAGCTCAAGCCCGACAGCGATTTCTCGCACTTCCGCGCCGCCGCACTGGCGCTGGAGATGCTCGGCGACCGCGCCGCCGCGCCGCCGCTGGCCGCGGCGCTCGCGCTGCCCGGCCTGACCGGCTACGCGCACGGCACGCTCGCCCAGACCCTCCTGCGCGAGATCGAGGAGCGGCACAACACGATCCAGACGCGGCACGACTCGCTGCGCGAGCTGATGCTGGCCCGCGCGCTCTACCGCTGCGGCGACCAGGACGGCGTCGGCGAGAAAATCTTGCGGAACTACGCCGCCGACCTGCGCGGCCACCTCGCCCGCCACGCGCAGGCCGTGCTCGCCGCCGGCAAGCCGCCGTGACGCGCGGACACGATTGAGTCCACGAATCCGGTCAGGCAGAAAGGTTCGTGTCCGTACTTTTCGTTGAAACTGGCCTGTAACGGCACTGATGGAAGGGACTCGCCACGACCGGCTCTCCGGGCTCAATAATCGCGCAGTAAAAAAGCTTGTGTATCCGCTTTCTATTGCGAAGATCATTCTATGTTTTGTGCGATAAAAAAGGAGTGGAGTCAGCGAATTTCTATCAGTGGCGACGAACCGCACTCAAAGCAGAGGAACAGCCGCCTTCGGCGCGTATGTCATTGAATGAAGCAGATACGCGGGCGAAGCTGATCGATCCCGTCCTGCACCAGCGGGGCTGGACCGAGGCGCATATCAAACGCGAGGAAACCGCGGGCACGGTATTTGTCATTGATGGGAAACCACGCCGGCAGGCCCGCGGCCGGATGGACTACGTCTTGCGGTGTGTCGTAGGCGCCGAGTTGCAACCGCTCGCGCTCGCGCTGATCGAGGCAAAAGCTGAACATCTGCCGCCCCATCATGGCTTGGAACAAGCGAAAGTCTACGCCAAGAGCAAATGCCACAACGTCTCGTACGTTTACTCCTGCAATGGCCATCAATTCGTGGAATTCGACGGCACGACGAAGCTCACCAGTGACCCGCGGCCGATGGCGGAATTTCCCACACCCGAGGAATTGCGCGGGCGCTATGAGACGCTCAAGGGCTTCAGCCTCACCAGTGCGGCGGCCAAGCCCCTGCTCATGACCTATACCGGGGGCGAGGCCACGCGGCGTTATTATCAGGATGCCGCCATCCGCGCCGTGCTCGAAAAAGTGGCGCAATGTGCAAACACCCGGCAACCCAAGCGGGCTTTGCTTGCGCTGGCCACCGGTTCAGGGAAAACCTTCATCGCAGTGCAATTGTTGAAGAAGATCGCCGATGCCGGCCAGTTACGGCGCGCCTTGTTCATCTGCGACCGCGACGAGCTCCGCACACAAGGGCTCGGCGCACTGCAAAATGTCTTCGGCAACGATGCCGCGCCGGTCAGCACCGGCGAGCCGCAGATGAACGCCCGTGTCATCGTCGCCACCTACCAGACGCTCGAGGTGGATACCGACGAGGCCGACGCGAACTTCCTGCTCAAGCATTATCCCGAAAACTACTTCAGCCACATCATCATCGATGAATGCCACCGTTCCGCCTGGGGCAGCTGGTCGACCGTCCTGACCCGCAACAAAGAGGCGGTCCAGGTGGGGCTGACGGCAACGCCGCGCGAATTCAAAATACCCGCCGGCTCCACGGAAGCCGCCGAGGATGCCAAGATCACCGCCAACAACGTCAAATATTTCGGCGAGCAGGTCTATGACTACTCCATGACCCAGGGCATGGAAGATGGCTACCTCGCCGCCAGCGATATCCAGAAAGGCCGTGTCAATCTCGACGCGACCGGTATCACGCTCGCAGACATCGTCGCCCGCAACCCCGTCAATGCCATCACCGGAAGACCGATTTCCATCGCCGACCTGAAAGAGCGTTACGAGAAGACCAGCTTCGAGGATCGCATCCTGTTGCCAGATCGCGTGCTGGCGATGTGCGCCGATTTGTTCGCCGACTTGCAGAAGGACCGCCAGCCCGAGCAGAAGACCATCCTTTTCTGCGCCCGCGACCGCCATGCCGATGAAGTCGCCGCGACGCTCAACAATCTCTATGCGCATTGGTGCGGCAGCGAGAAACGGGAACCGGCCGAAGCTTTCGCCTTCAAATGCACGGCCGCAGGCGGCAGCGACCAGCTCGCAGAGCTGCGCGGCTCCAGCAAGAGTCATTTCATCGCCTGCACCGTGGACCTGCTCACGACCGGGGTGGACGTGCCCTGCTTGCGCAATATCGGTTTCTTCAAATACGTCCGCTCGCCGATCGCGTTCAACCAGATGGTTGGACGCGGCACCCGGCTGGACCCGGCCACCGGGAAACTGATGTTCACCATCTACGACTACACCGGCGCCACCGACCTGTTCGGCGCCGATCTGCTCGTAAAACCGCCGCGCGAGGGCAGCGAAGGCGGCGACGGCCCTGGCCTGCCGCCCCCGATCCTTGTCCGGGGCTTCAAGGTGGTGGTGAACGACATGGGACGGTTCATCCTGGCCAATGTGGATGGCAAGGCCATGCCGGTTTCCGTCGAGGAATACAAGGAACGCATTGCCGCCAAGCTTGTCGCCGAGGCCGCGACACTCGGTCAATTCCGGGAGCGCTGGATCACGCCCACGGAGCGACGCGAGTTGATGGGCCGCCTGCCGGATGCCGGCAAATCGCCCATCCTCATCCGCGCCGTCACCGAGATGAACGCCTACGATCTCTACGATGTGCTCGCCGAACTCGGCTACGGGCTGGACCCCAAGACCCGCGCGCTGCGCGCCGACGCCTTCACCTATAAACACGCCGGCTGGCTGGCCGGTCTGCCGCCATCCGCCTCCGCCACACTGGCCGCGCTCGTCGGTCAATTCGGCCGCACCGGCACCGATGCGCTGGAGAGCACCAAGATTTTCCAGATGCCCGAGGTCATCGCCGCCGGCGGCCTCGCCGCGTTGCGCCCGCTCGGCAAGCCTGCCGATATTCTTCGCGACACCAAACAACGGCTTTTCGCCGCATGAAAACACCCCGTTTAACAGTTCCAAGCCTTGGAAAGTCAGCCTGGTGGGTTTCCAACCCTTGGAAACAAGCCAGCCATCCGCCCCTTTTGGAGGATCGAAAGCATGAGTGACATCCGTTTGTTCAAGCTCGCGGCCGGCAAAGCACAGGAGATTACCGGCGCAGCCGAAGGGCTGGAAAAATCCCTGCAAAACCTGATGGAGGCGAACCTCGAAACCCTGCTGGGCGTACGGTTTCTCGCGTCCGAACATCCCACCGGCAAGCACCACGGCGGGCGCATCGACACGCTCGGTATCGATGAAAACGACTGCCCCGTCATCATCGAATACAAGCGCACGGTCAACGAGAACGTCATCAACCAGGGACTTTTCTATCTCGACTGGCTGCTCGACCACAAAGCCGAGTTTCAACTGCTGATCATCGAACGCTTCGGAAAGGCGGTCGCGGATGCCATCGACTGGGCCGCACCGCGCCTGATCTGCATCGCCGCCGATTTCACCAAGTACGATGTCCACGCCGTGCGGCAGATCAACCGCAACATCGACCTCTTGCGCTACCGCCGGTTCGGGGCGGAACTGCTCGCCCTCGAACTGGTCCACCGCACCAGCGCGGAAGAACTCGGCGAGGACGAGGAACCCGGCAAGCCCAAGGCGGCCGCCAAGAGCTATGACAAGAACTTCCTCACGACGCTGAAGGATCTCGACACCCCGCTACACGACCTTTACGACGCATTGCACGCCTACATCATGGCGCTGGGCGACGACGTCCAGACCCGGCAGCGCAAACTCTACATGGCCTACCGCCGCATCAAGAACTTCGCGGGCATCGTGCCGTCCAAGAAAGGGCTCAACCTCTATCTCAAGCTTGATCCAGGCACCGTGCCGCGAGATGACGGCTTCCTCCGCGACGTGAGCAAGATCGGACACTGGGCCACCGGGGACCTCGAAGTCTGGATCGACTCCAAACAGGCATTGCTCAAAGCCCAACCGCTGATCGACCGCGCATATCAGGGATCGTAAGATGATAGGACCGCTGGAAAAACCGCTGCCCGCTGGATGGCGATGGGTGAAACTGCGCGATCACGTCATGAAAATCGGCAGTGGTGTCACGCCCTCCGGCGGGCACACCGTCTATCGCCAGAAAGGCATTCCGCTCATCCGGAGTCAGAATGTTTTGATGCACGGGTTCACGCGTGATGGCCTCGCTTTTATTTCGCCCAAAATCGATGCCGATATGGAATCCTCTCGCGTGCAATGCGGCGACGTTTTGCTCAATATTACCGGTGCATCCATCGGTCGCATTTGTGTTGTGCCGGACGAAATGTGCCCAGCGAACGTCAATCAGCACGTCAGCGTCATCAGGATGGACGGGACAATTGATCCATACTTTCTGATGTTCTACATTTCGCAACCCTCCTTTCAGCGTGAAATCCTAAGTTCACAGGCTGGAGCAACCCGACAGGCCCTCACGAAAGCCCTGATCGAAAATTTTGAAATTCCGCTGCCACCGCTGGCGGAGCAGCGGTGGATCGCCGCAAGCTTGCAGGCGCAGATGGCCACCGTCGAAAAAGCCCGCGCCGGCGCAGAAAAACAAATGGACGACGCCACCGCTCTGGCCAACGCGCTCATCCGCAAAAGCGTTTCGTGCTGTAAAACCAAAGCCGTGCCCTTGAGGGAGGCTCTTATCCAAATCAAAGCGGGCGTCGGGCCGACGTGGAAAAAATATCCTGTCCTTGGCGCGACACGTACAGGCCTCGCACTTGCCAGAGAACCTGTCGGCAAACAACCAGAACGCTACAAGCTGGTTGATCCACAGACCGTCTTTTATAACCCCATGCGTATTCTGCTCGGTTCCATAGCGCTCGTTGATGACGGCGATCAGGCGGGCATTACGAGCCCGGACTATGTCGCCGTCAAAGGTCGCCCCGGTCTCCTCGACACGCGCTGGTTTTACTATTGGTTTCGTTCTCACGCCGGTGCGGCCTTGGTTTTGTCCCTGTCGCGCGGGGCGGTCCGCGAGAGGATGCTTTTTACCCGGCTGGCAGAAGGCGTTGTGCAGCTGCCAGATTTTTCCGCACAACAAAAAGCGTCCGCCTGCCTCGCTGCCATTCCTGCCATTCAGAAAGCGGCAGGGGCGCAGCTCGCCGATATCGAGAAGCTGCCCGCCGCGCTGCTGCGGCAGGCGTTTGCCGGCACGATCTAGCGGGTAACCGCTAAGTTGACAAACACGTAATAATTAACTAACGTGTCAACCGTAAAGCCGAAAGGGGCAAAACATGATCGGGCTACGGATTCAGCAGGCGCGCAAGGCGCGGGGATGGTCGTTGGACGGGCTGGCGGAGCAGGTGCACCGGATCGTGACCCGCCAGGCCCTGCACAAATACGAGAAGAACCAGGCCGTACCCGGCTCGGATGTGCTGCTCGCACTGGCGGGGGCCCTCGGGGTATCGCTGGACTTCTTTTTCCGCGAGGCGGCCACCCAGGTGACGCTGGGGCAACTGGCCTGCCGCAAGCGGACCCGGGTGGGTGCCCGCCAACTTGGCACGATCTGCGCCCAGGCCAAGGAACAGATCGAACGCCGGATGGAACTGGAGTCGCTCTTCACTCCGGAGCGCTTTGCGCACTTCCACAAGCCGACCCACAACCGTGTGGCCAGGCTGGAAGATGTCGAGGCGGTGGCCAAGGCCACGCGGCGCGCGCTGAATATCGGCGAGGATGCCATCGAAAACCTGTCCGAACTGCTCGAGGATGCCGGCGTCAAGGTGGTCACGTGGACCGGCGCGGAGGAGGGCTTCGATGGTTTTGCCTGCTGGGCGAACGAGCGGATTCCGGTCGTGGTCGTGAAGTCCGGCCGGCCGGGCGACCGCCAGCGGTCCAACCTGGCCCACGAGTTGGGCCATCTGGTGATGGACGTGGCCCCCAGCGTCGATCCGGAAAAAGCCGCCCGGCGTTTTTCCGGCGCCTTTCTGGTGCCCGACGAGACCGCCCGGCGGGAACTCTCCCCGCATCGGCAGCGGCTGACGCTACAGGAACTGGAGCAACTGAAGCACAAATACGGAATGAGCATGCAGCAATGGGTCTATCGCGCCAAAGACCTGGGCATCATCACCGACAGCCAAGCCAAGTGGTGGTTCACTTTCTTCCGTTGTCAACAGGCCTACCCGCTAGAGCCAGGCGATCAGGTGCGGGAAGAGAAATCCGAGGGCTTGCAACGGCTCGCCATTCAAGCGGTCGCCGAAAAACTGATTGCCCCCACGCGCGGCGCGGAACTGTCCGGTCTGGACGTGGATGAACTCCGCAAGGTCTCCACCGGCTGAGTATCGTTATGCCCACCACAGCCATAACCGATGCCTGTATCTGTCTGGACATCTGGCATGGCCGCTTGTTGCCGCATTTGTATCTGCCCGGCTTGCGGTGGGTCATTCCGGATGTCGTTGCAGCCACCGAGCTCAAACGACCGCCGCGTGAGGTCTTTGAGCAGGCGGGCATGGCCATCGCCTCCGCGACGGGCGACGAAGTCAGCGCGGTCGCCAAGTTGAAGCCGGCCTACCAGAAGTTATCGACCGGCGATCTGTTCGCCCTGGTGCTGGCCAAACGTCCACACACCATCCTGCTTTCCGGCGATGGCGACTTGCGCGCTGCTGCAGTGAAAGAGGGCGTGGAAGTACACGGCGTGCTCTGGCTGCTGGATCAGCTGGAAGCCCAGCACCTGCCCGCGGTGCAATTAGCCGACGCGCTGGAGGCCATGCTCAAGAACGGGGCCCGTCTGCCGCCCGAGGAATGTGCCTCCCGTTTGAAAAGATGGCGCCAACTCACGGCGCAAGAACTCGATGTTTTACTCGAAGCACTCAAGAAAATCTGACCGCTTGGTTCTCCTTGCCATGAAAATTAAAAAATCAGGACTGACAAAGCCGCCGCGCGTGAAGGAGGCCAAGGGCAAGAAACTCGCCGGGCCGCAATCGGTGAATGCGGCCATCAAGTCCATCTGCGACATCATGCGCCGTTCGAACTGCGCGGGCGCCATGCATTATGTGCCGGAGTTGACGTGGATTCTTTTCCTCCGCATCCTCGATTATCAGGAAATGCAGGAACTGGAACGCGCCGAAGCGGTGGGCGATGAGTTCACACCGTCACTGAAAGCGCCCTACCGCTGGCAGGATTGGGCGGCGCCCGCAGGCGCAATGCGGCAGAAACTGCAAAAGGGCACGCTGGGCGAGTTCTTTACCTTCGTCAATGGCGAGCTATTGCCCTATCTCAAGAAGCTGGAGAAGAAACCGAATGCGACGCCGAAACAGAAGGTTATTTCGGAGATCATCTCCAGCGTCGAACGAGTACGCATCGACACCGAGAAGAATTTCTGCGACGTGCTCGACAAGATTCACGAGCTGCGTTCCGATGCGATCGATACGACCCATGTTTTTGCCATCTCGCAGGTCTACGAGGGCCTGTTGCTCAAGATGGGTGAGAAGAACAACGATGGCGGCCAGTTCTTTACGCCCCGCGAGATCATCCGCGCCATGGCACGGGCGATCGACCCGCAGGTGGGCGAGACGGTCTACGATCCCTGCTGCGGCACGGGCGGGTTTCTCGCGCAAGCCTATGAATTCATGGCGGGCGAAAACAACGCCAAGGTCAATACGCCGGAAGACCTCGACACCTTGAAGCACCGGACCTTCTTCGGACGCGAGAAGGAAAACCTGATCTATCCCATCGGTCTGGCGAACCTGATGCTGCATGGCATTGATGCGCCGCACATCTGGCACGGCAACACCCTGACCCGAAAGACGGTATATGACGGCCTCTGGCAGGATGCCCCTGCCGTCTTTGACGTGGTCCTCACCAATCCGCCCTTTGGCGGTAAAGAGGGGCCGGAAGCACAGACGAATTATGTGTTCAAGACCGGCGCGACCCAGATGCTTTTCCTGCAAGAAATCATCAACGTGTTGCGGCCCGAGGGCGGCCGTGCCGCCGTGGTGATGGATGAAGGCGTGTTGTTCCGCACCAACGAAACCGCCTTTGTGCAGACGAAGCGCAAGTTGCTCAACGATTGCAATCTCTGGTGTATTCTGAGCCTGCCCGGCGGCGTGTTCACCAATGCGGGCGCCGGTGTGAAGACCAACCTGCTGTTCTTCACGAAGGGCCAAAGCACAAAAAAAATATGGTACTACGATTTATCGGATATCAAGGTGGGCAAGAAGACGCCCTTCACCTTGGATAGGTTCGACGAATTTTTCCGCCTGCTGCCCACCCATGGCGACAGTGCCCACAGCTGGACGATGGATATCAACGCGCGCAAAGCGAAGGCGACAGTTGAAGCCGCTCCGTTCAAGAAAGAGGCGCTCATCCGTAGGCAGGAAGCCAACCAGTGGAAGGATCAGCTTGCCAAACTGAAACAAGCCAGCCCGCGTGATGCGGCCGCCATCGCAACTACCCAGGAAAAGATTGCCGCACTTTCCAAGGAAGAGCGCGAGTGGGCCAGCAAGGCACAAGCTATTGAAGACGCGGTCTTCGATCTCAAAGCGGTAAATCCGAACGTCAAAATCGAAGAGGATAAACGCACTCCGTCGGAAATCATCACAGCTATCGAAGCCTGTGGATCAGAAATCGGTGCGGCGCTGGCACAACTCAAAGGGCTGGCGCCATCAGCCTGATGGAGACCCCATCGTGTTTGACGCATTGAACAATCCGCTCTTCCGGCCGCCGGCAGAAGCCGCGAGCCTGATCCTGCAGGTGGACCGGGGCTGCCCCTACAACCGCTGCACGTTCTGCGGTATGTACCGCGATGTGAAATACCAGCGCCGCAGCCCCGCGGAGATCCGGCGGATGATCGCCGCGGAGGCCCGGCAGGCCCCCGAGACCCGCCGCGTCTTCCTGGCCGATGGCGATGTCATGCGCCGCCCGTTTGAAGAGCTGCAGCTGATCCTGACAGAGTTGGCGGACCACTTTCCGGCCCTCGCGCGGGTCAACGTCTACGCCACCGGCAGCGCCATCGCCTCCAAGTCCGACGCCCAGCTCAAGACGTTGCGCGCGCTCCGACTGCATACCCTCTATCTGGGCTTGGAGAGCGGCGATGAAGCGATCCTGCTGCGGGTCAAGAAGGCCGAGACCGGTGTGGCCATGGTCGAGGCCGGCCAGCGGGCCCAACAAGCGGGATTGCGCCTATCCGTCATGATCCTGTTGGGCCTCGGCGGCGCCGAGCGCAGCCGCGCGCATGCCGAGGCCACGGCGGCGGCGCTGAACCGCCTGCAGCCCCGCCTGCTCGCCGCCTTGCGGGTGGTGCCCGTGCCCGGCACGGAACTGCACGGGGATGTCATGGCCGGGCACTTCCAGCAGCTCTCGGAACAGCAGGCCGTCCGGGAACTCCGGGAGATCATCGCGCGGCTGGAGCTGACCAACACGATTTTCCGCGCCAACCATTCTTCCAACGTCGTGCCGCTCGAAGGCCGGCTGCCGCACGACCAGGCGCGCCTGCTGGCCGAGCTCGACAGGTTACTGGCCTCGGGCCGGCTGGATGCGACCTCGCCGGGTGCCATGCCGATGTGGTTATAGAAAGAAGCCGCCCCTCCCCGGCACCCGCTGCCGCGGCGAATTCTTGTTTGACTCTGCTGTGCGGAACATCTAAAGCCACTACCCATGAAACTTACCGCGCTCTATCTCTGCCTCGCCATCCTGGGCCTGTCCTGCGCCGCAGCGGCCGCCGAGGCCCCGGCGCGCCGCCTGCGGCCGCCGGCCATCTTGTCGCCGGACATCCAAACTGACCGCCACGTGACGTTCCGCTTGCAGGCGCCCAAGGCCGCCGAGGTGGTCGTCGCCGGCCAATGGGCCGAGGGGCGCGCGCCGATGGTCAAAGGCAGCAACGGCCTGTGGAGCGTCACGGTGGGCCCCATCGAGCCCGGGGTGTGGGAATACAGTTTCCAGGTGGACGGGCTCGCGATGATTGACCCTTCCAATCCCGCGATCAAACCCATGCGCGCGCCGCGCACGAGCATCCTGCACCTGCCGGGACAGCCGCCGCTGATCCACGATTTCCAGGACGTGCCGCACGGCGTTGTTCACCAGCACGCCTACCGGTCACCAGCGCTGGGCCGCCTGCGCGAGCTGGTGGTGTATACGCCGCCGGGTTACGACCGGCAGCCGGTCACGCGCTTCCCCACCCTCTATCTCCAGCATGGTTCCGGCGACAACCAGGCCACGTGGATCGCGCACGGCAAGGCGCATTGGATTCTCGACAACCTGATCGCGCAGGGCCGCGCCAAGGCGATGGTGGTGGTGATGATGGACGGCCATGCGGCCACCGGGGGCGGCGCGGGCGGGCCGCAATCCAACACCGCGCTATTCGAGCGCGACCTAATGGAAAACGTGCTGCCGTTCGTCGAGGCAAACTATCGCGTGCAGGCCGATGCCGCCAGCCGCGCCATCGCCGGCCTGAGCATGGGCGGCGGGCAGGCTCTCGCCATCGGCCTGCAGCATCCGGACCGTTTCGCCTGGGTCGGCGGCTTCAGCTCCGGCATCCCGGACCAGGAAGCCCTCACGGCGCTGCTGACTCAGCCGGAGGCCGCCAACCAGCAGCTCAAACTGCTCTGGATCGCCTGCGGCAAGGACGACTTCCTCCTCAAGCGCAACGTGGAGTTCGTCGCGCTGCTCAAGGAGAAAAACATCCGCCACACCTGGCGCCTGTCCGAGGGCGCGCACAGCTGGCCGGTCTGGCGTGGCTATCTGGCCGAGTTCGCGCCATTGCTTTTCCAGCCGTAACGACCAAACAAGGATAAGGCAGGCAAGGAGTCATCAAATGAAAAAACCAACCGCCCTCTCCCGCCGCGATTTCCTGCAGACCGCCGCCGGCCTCGTGCTGACGGCGGGTTTCTCCGGCGCCTGCAGCACCCCGCGCACGGTGCAACCGTCGAAGCCTTGGATGGTGGCCTGCCGCGATGCGCACCTCAAGGCCACCGGCCAGCCCGACTGCTGGGCAGCGTTGAAGTATCTCGGGGTTGCCGGCGTGGAGGTGGATGTCACCCCCGAGATGCTGTGCCCCGCGCTCTTTCACCCGGAAAAGAAGTACAGCCTCGCCACGCCCGCGGGGATCGAGGCCCTGGCCGCTGAGCTCGCGGCGCAGCGCGTCACCATCACGGCCTTCTGCATGCACAACCGCTTCGATGAACGGCTGGAGGAAGAGGTCGCCTGGATGCGCAGGCTCGTGCCGGTGGCGCAGGCCCTGAACGTCCAGGTCATCCGCATTGACGTGGCGCCGCGCAAGACCCCGGTGGACCAGTTCCTGCCGGTCGCCATCAAGGCCTGCAAGGCGGTTTGCGAAGTCGTCGCCGACCGGCCGGTGCGCCTGGGCATCGAGAACCACAGCCGGTTCACCAACGACCCCGCCGTGCTCGACCAGCTCTTCGCCGCGGCGGGTTCCCCGCAGCTGGGCCTGACCCTCGACGCCCTGAATTTCTACTGGTATGGCTGGCCGCTGGAAGAGCTGTACGGCATGTACGAGCGCTTCGCCCCGCGCGTTTTCCACACGCATTGCAAGAGCGTGCGCTACCCGCCGGAGCGGCGGAACATCCGCCGCCCGATGGGCTGGGAATACGGCCAATACGCCGCACCGATCTACACGGGCGACATTGATTACAAACGCGTCGTGGCGATCCTGCGCAAGGCGCACTACCAGGGCGACCTCTGCCTCGAGAACGAATGCCTGAAGCACTTCCCGGCGGCGGAACAGCCGGGCGTGTTGCGCAAAGAAATTGAGCTGCTCAAGAGCCTGGCCTGAGCCGCGGCGCGTGAGGACTACTTTTTCGCGGGCGCATCAGGCCGGATCGTCAACTCGGCTTCCGGCACGAGCTCGACCTTGATATCCGACCCCTTGAGATGCTTGTCGAAAAACTTCTGAATCAAAGCAGTGGACGCCGGCTTGTTGAACATCGGTCCGCCGTGCCCCGAACCGGGCAGCTTCTGCAGCAGAACATCCACGCCCTTTGCCTTCAATGCGGCGGCAAATTCCTCGCTTTGCGCAAACGGGACCAGCGCATCCCTGGTACCGTGCAGGATCAGGATCGGCGGGTTGTCCTTGCTGACATAATGCACGGGGCTGACCGCCTCGCCCTTCTGCTGGTCCGAGCCTAGGCTCACGCCGATCAGGCCGGAGTAGGGATCGCTGGGCGTGTTGAACTTGAAGATGTTCGTGACGTTCTTATCGTCCGCCGCCTGCTGCATGACCGTGTTGAAATCGGTCGGTCCAAAGAAGTCGCACACGGCCTGCACCCGGTCCGACTGCGCCTCGTTGCCGCCGACGGGGGCAAAAGCCTTCTTGCCCCCGGCCGTGCCCAAGAGCGCCACCAAGTGTCCGCCCGCCGAGGAACCCCAGACGCCGATGTGATCCGGATCGAGGTTGTATCGCTTGCTGTTGGCCCGCAGCCAGCGCAGGGCGGCCTGGCAATCCTGGATCTGCGCCGGGAACAGCGCCTTCTGGCTGAAGCGGTATTCAACACTCGCCACGGCATAGCCCTTTTCAATCATCCCCAGCGCCGGGCAACCCGCCTTGTTACCACCCCGCCAACCGCCGCCATGAATCCAAACCACCAACGGCAAAGGTTGTCCTCCGGATGTCTCGGGCAAATACAGATCCAGCCGCTGGGCCTCGTCGCC
This sequence comes from uncultured Lentisphaerota bacterium, assembly GCA_903912445.1. GTDB lineage: Bacteria > Verrucomicrobiota > Kiritimatiellia > CAIQIC01 > CAIQIC01 > DP16D-bin41. The sequence goes on along the minus strand of CAIWHP010000140.1, from coordinate 20,016 downwards.
GCCAAGCACATACTGAAGATCCTTCTCTGAGCGAACGCCCTTGGGCAGATGGGCCGGTTGCGCCGCCCGCTTGCCAGCGACCACGCGCGGCTCCCCGGACTTCGCGCCGACAGCTTCAGCTCCCTGGGCCGTCCAGCACGCCGCGGCAAAACAGAGTCCCGGCACCAGCAGCCGACCAAACCTGAGCATAGCGACCCGGGCAGCTGATTTTCTGACAGAGCGCAGCATCCTGTTCATATGTTTTCTTTCTTGAAAATCATGCATTCGGCAGGCCTGTCCGCTGGGAAAAGCCGCACGATCACGCAGCGCCCACACACCGGATAAAAGAAAACCCTGTTCCGGCGTTGTCCGCCTAGGTGCGCCCCCGCCTCTGTGGAACCCGGCCGCTCGCGTCACAACCCCGGATACGACGTGTCAGGTTTCTTAACCGGGCTGGGGACCACGCTGGGACGCACCGCCCCGACGCCGGGCAGCACCAGCACCTTGAACTCGCCGCGGCTATAGGTCTGACCGCTGGAGGTGAACGTCCAGTCGCGCGTCTTGCCTGCCGAGTTGCCCAGCCCTACGTCATTACCCCGTCCCGAGCCAAACCGGTTGAAGCAGATGATGGAGTGTTTTTCTTTCCAGTTGTGGATCTGCATCGAGCCATAACCCGCGCCGCCCTTCGCATCTATGTTGTCGCCGAAGTCATGGAGTTTATCGTCCGCGCCGGGCACTTTGGCCGCGTTCTGCGAACCATAGTTGCTCGGCCAGAATTCGATATTGCAGCCGTCGGCGAACTCGCCCACCGTCACGCCCTTCGCATTCGACTTGACCACGGCACCTGTGACTTGGACCTGGAACTTGGCGCCACTGGCCACGCACGGCACGCCGATCTTGGCGAGGTCGTCCGTGAACGGATCCATGGCAACGAACGCATAGGATTCCTGGCCGGCCTGATCCCGCAACGCCAGGAAATAGGCCACCTTCTTGAACGGGCCCTTGACCTGGGCGGAATGATCCTCGTCATAGACGAAACGCGTATTATTGTCGGTCAGCTTGCCCGCGAGGGGGTCAAAGCCGTACACGACCTGATAGGCCTTCGCCTCTTCCGGGAGACAGCGGGTCCAGGCTTCGTACTTCGGCATCTCGCCAAAGCGGAACGGCGAAGCCGGCAGCCCTTCCGCGTTGAACAGATTGACGCCGACCGGATTGTTGGCCCACGCATAGTGCACCATCACCGGCTCCGTCACCTTGGGCGAACTGACCACGACGGTGTCTTGCCCCTCAATGGCGGCGTCGGCCGCCACGGTGTTGCCATCCGACCCCGTCAAGGCGAACCCGGTCAGGCTGCCGCCGCCTTTGACCGCCAACGGCGCGCCGCCGGTATCGAAACGGATCCGCGCCTTGCCGCCGCCAAACTGGCACGACTCCGCCACCGGGCCGCACCACGCGAAGCCCTTCAAGCCATAGGTCTTGGCCAACGCCACGCGGCCCAGCCGGTCGCCCACATCCTGCTTGTTCAGGGGGTGGATGTTGCTCTCCTCGCCGATATCGATGGTGATCGCCATGCCCGTGTTGGGCACTTCCTTGGCCGTTTTCGCGAACGACTCGCGGATCTGCGGCCACCCGCCATCTTCCACGGGGCTCTTCCACGGCGCCATGAAGTTGGGCAACTGGACAAAGTAGACGGGAAATTCATAACCCCACAGCGTGCGCCAGTTGACGATCAGGCGCTCCATCTGGACGCGGTACTCCTTGCCGCGGCCGGCATTGCCTTCGCCTTGATACCAGATCGCACCCTTGATCGCGAACGGCACCAGCGGGTTGATCATCGCGTTGAACAGGTTGGCCGGATAGTTCTGGCTCTTGCGCGGCTGGCCCTGCAGGCGCGGACGCGGCGCCGGAGATTTCTTGTCGCCCTTGTTCCAGGCGGCGAGCGCTTTTTTATCGGCTTCGAACTGCTTCTGGTCGGCTTCCGGCGTGTAGGTCTCGTCGCGCTTGTCCCAGTTCTTCTTGAGCTCCTGCATCGCCGGATCAGCCTGCTGGCTCTCCCAGGAGGTCCAGGCCTCGATGCAGGTGCCGCCCCACGAGGAGTTGATCAGTCCGATCGGCACCTTCAAATCCTTGTGGAGCTTGCGGCCGAAAAAATAACCCGCGGCGGTGAAGGGGCCGACGTTGGTGGGCGCGCAGACCTCCCAGCCCCGCACCTTGCACTCCGTCTGCGGCTCGTTGGCCGTGGTCAGGTTCACGCTCAGCAGCCGGATCTGCGGATAGTTGGCGGCGGCCATCTCCGCCGCCGCGTTGGTCACGCCGTTGACGGTCATGCCCATGTTCGACTGGCCCGAGCAGAGCCAAACTTCACCCGCGAGCACGTTCTTGAGCACGATCGTATTCTGGCCCTTGATCGTGACCGTGAGCGGGCCGCCCGCCGCGGGCGTCTTGAGCTTGAGCCGCCACATTCCATCGGCCGCCGCCACGGTCGCCGCGGTGGCGCCCCACGAACCGGTGACCGAGATCTTTTCGCCGGGGCTCGCCCAGCCCCAGAACGCCGCGGAGGTCTCCCGCTGCAAGACCATGTTGTCACTGAACATCGCCGGCAGGCGGACATCGGCGCGCGCGCCGCCCCCCAGCGCAACCAAAGCCAGCAGCACAATCATTCGCTTCATCGGTTCATCCTTTCCCTTTGTGATTCCATGGGCCGCCGGGCAGCCGCAAAAAAGATGGGTGTTCTTTTACGCTGCACCGCCGGATGGTCAAGCGTATTTCCTGCCCGGCCTCAAATAATAGAACCAAGGCGCGCCCCGACTACGGACGCGTCAGGCCTTGTCCACATAGCGGCAGCACCCGGGCGGCCTCATTCGAGCCATAGTTGAAGATCGTGAAGCCGCCGGTGTGCAGCGTGCGGGTGAGCTTGACCATCTCGATCAGCTTGGGCACATCCATATCGCCGTGCCAGGTGCTGATGCCGATGCCCGGCCGGCAGGGCACCTGGCCAGCCCACTTGAGCTGCCGCCCGACCAGCGAGGCAAACTGTTCGGGGTCCGGCGTGTAGTCCATCGGGCACACGAAATCCAGGTAGCCCCGCTCGCACCAGAGCTGCCAGTCCTGCCCCACGCCGTCGCGATCCACCGTCCAGTTGGGAAAGACGGCGGCGGAGATCTGCATCTTGGGCTTCTGCTGCTTCACCGCCTGATGCACCGCGGCGACGACTTTCGTGATGTTGGCGCGCCGGAAATCGAGCCACGCCTGCCGGATTGCCGGCTCCTTGCGCGTAGCGGACGGCCAGTTGCCGACTTTCTTGCCAAGGCTGAGTTCGAAACGTTCGCGACAACCTGCGCAGAAGCAGTGGTTCCCGTCCGGGTAGCGGATGTAGTCGAAATGGATGCCATCCACATCATACTTGGTGGCGACCTCGACCATCGCGTCGATTTCGAGCTGCTGGTTGGCCGGGTGCGAGGGACAGAGCCAGCGCGGCTCGGCGGTGCCATCGAAGCCCACCTGCGTCCGGCCGGCGGCGAGCATCCGGTCGCTGAACTCCCGCGGCGTCTGGTGGCCCATGTTCCAGTTGACCTTCCACACATGACACTGCACGCCATATTTGCGGCACGCCGCCACACAGGCCGCGATCTGGTCGCCCTTTTCCAGCACCGCAGGCGCCACGGGCAGCACCGTGCTGTTGTAGAAGGCCACGCCGCCCCAGAGCATGTTGGGGATCACGGCCGTGAAGCCGTTGGTGGCCAGTGCGCCGACCGCCTCGTCCCACGTCTGGCCCGCCACGCCGAAGGCGCTATGGCACCACCACGCGCGACTCTCATTCCGCTGCGGCTGCTGCGCCAGGCAATGGGCCGCCATCGCGCGCTCCCGCGCCTGCTGTGCCGAGAGCACGGCCTCGCTGAATTGCTTCTCGCGTTCCTTGCGGAGCGATAACGCGTAACTTGCCCCGGCCTCCCCCGCCAGCTGCAGCGCCTGCTCGTTGCCGCGCGCCTCGCGCCGGATGCCGCGGAGGGCTTCCTGCATTTCGGTATAAGGACCAAACCGGCCTGCCCGGTCGCGGGCATCCGCGATCGCCCTCTTCCAGAGCCCCTCGTCGAGGCTCCCCAGCATGGCCAGCAAAAGCGCCCGCTTGTTAGCCGGATCGTCGTCGAGCAACACATGGGTCATAAAAACACAGTTGCTCGAGGCCACAACCGCGGGCTCTGCGGTGGATCCGCCCTGCGCGTTGTACCACGTGGCCACCACGCGGCTGCGGCCCGCCTCGGCCGCGGCGTGGTGAATATTCCATGAGGCCTGGCCCGCCTGCGCCGGCTGGCCGGGCAGCCCGCCCCCCGTGGCGCGGATGCTGGCGAACTGGCCGGGCTGCGTCTCCCGCACGTGGGCGCCGATCCCGATGCCGCCCGCCTGGGCTAGCTCCGCCGGCACGCTGTAGAACGCCAGAAGCTTCCCGCCGGCGGCCATATACGCGGTCAGTTCGCGCACCACCGCCGCAGGCATCCGGGGATTGTACGGAAGGATGGCCACCGTCTTGCCCTTGAGCCGGTCCGCCGTCACATCGGCATCGCTGATCACGGCATAGGCTATGCCCAAGGCATCGAGCTTGGCGCCGAGGGCGGCGGTGAAGGTGGCCACCGACTTGGCCTCGCCGTCGCCGGACGAGCAGGCGCTGTCGCCGCGGATGATGACGACCGGGGCGTCGGCGCCCGCCAACGCCAGGTTGGCAATATAGAACCCGGTGTCCACATCCGCGCCGCGCCAGGCCGAGATGCGGAGCTGATCGATCTGGCCCCAGCCGGCAGGCTTACCTTCAGTCCGCATGCTGCTCTTGGCCACCACGACGGGGCTCCAGCCCGGTTTCCGCGCGGGACGGAAGCTGCCCGTATACCAGCCGTCACCGCTATGCAGATAGAGGTTGAAGGTGGAGACCGGCGAACTGTCCGCGCAGTAGACATCAAAACGCAGGCCGCGACAGATGCTCAGGTCCAGTTGCACCGACCGGTCCCAGCCGGCCCGTTCGATCTGCGTCCCCTTGAAGTTGCACGGCAGCCACAGCGCCCGCCGGTCCCGCTCCGCACTGACGGCGACGGGCAGAGATCCCTGCATGGCCCGCCACACCGTCTGGGTGGAGAGCGGCGCGCCGGGCGCGAGCTCGGCCGCGATCAACGGCCCCGAGTAAGGGGGCATCGAGGCCAGCGGCGGGTGGACGCAACCGGGCAGCAAGAGCCCTCCGGCGGCCAGCAGGACTACAACTCGGAGCTGTTTCCAGAACGGGATCCCAGCCGGCGGATACCGCCCTGCCGCGGCCTGCTGCTTGTGAAATATCATGGCTCATTTTCGCGAGGCCGGGTCGGAATGCAAGCGGTTTCAGGGCGTGGACAAGTGCGGAAGCCCCGGCAGTTCCGGCCTGGCCATACGACTCAGGACTCGAAGTCGCGGGCCATCTGGGCCAGGACCTCGGCGGGCACCTGGTGCCGGCTGGGCCATGCGCCGGTGGCGCGGCGGACCTCCACGGCGACCCCGAACCGCGCCGCCGCCGCGAGGTAGGGCTGCATTTCGGCGTGGGTGACGAAGGTGTTGCTGACGACGACATCGGCGCCGGCCGCCAGCGCCGCGCCGGCTTGCGCGAGGCACCACGCATGCGCTTCCGGCAACAGGGCGGGGTCGAACGCCCCGCGTTGCTCGAACCACAGGTCGGCCTCGAAGTGGCGGAAGCCGCGCGCGACAAGTTCGCCAGCGAGCGTGCTCTTGCCGCTGCCCGGCAAACCGCGGATAAGGATCAGCATGGGCGGTTTGTAACGCGCCCCGCCCGCGCCGGCGAGCTTTATGTCCTGTGTTTCGATCCGCGTTTCCCGGGGCCAGGCAGGCCCCCGCCGGGGACGTGGCGACCGGCAGATTAATTTGCGCCGTCGCAGCAATATCGGCACGGTTCTGGCGTTGTTCCCACGGTGCGCAGGCAGGGTTTTCCCATGGCTGGAAAACTCCGCCTTGTTTTTTCCAAGGTCTGGAAAAACGGCGCGCAGGGCGTCCAAAGATTGGAAATGGGCGGAGCTTCTGTCATACTCCGCCGGTTATCAACCGGAGCAAACGGTGTGGCTGCAAAATTGTTCGATGTTCTGATGGGCACGGGACTGTTCACCGATGCACAGGTAAACGACATCCTCGCGCGCTACCGCGACGAAGGCGGTTCGATCACGGAGCTGCTCGTCAAGGATAGCTTCTCGCGCGAGGAACCCTATCTCCAGGCGCTGGCCAAGCACATGGGGGTCCCGTACCTGCGCGCGCACGAGCAGCAGATCGAGCGCGACCTGCTCGCCAGGCTGCCGACCAAGGCGGTGTTCCAGTACAACGTGATCCCGCTGGCGGTCGAGGGCGACGTGCTGCGCGTGGCGACGCACGACCCGTTCCGGACCGGCCTCGTGGATGCGCTGCGCCTGGCGGCGGGCCTGCGCATCCGCTTCGCGCTCTCGTGCCACGACGACCTGGACAAGGCGATCAAGCAGTTCTACGGCGTCGGCGCGGAAACCGTCGACCAGATGATCCAGGACGACACGGGCGAGATCTTCGAGGACGACCTGCTGAGCAAGGACATCGGCGAGCTGGACCAGGACGCCTCGATCGTCAAGTTCGTCAACCAGATCATCTGGGAGGCCCACCAGGACCGCGCGACGGACATCCACTTCGAGCCGATGGAGACCGACCTGCGCATCCGCTACCGCGTCGACGGCGTGCTGCACCAGACGCCGATGCCGCCGCAGCTCAAGCGCTTCCAGTCGGCGATCATCAGCCGCGTCAAGGTCATGTCGAACATGGACATCGCCGAGAAGCGCCTGCCGCAGGACGGCCGCATCAGCGTGCGCATCCGCGGCGAGGAGATCGATGTCCGCGTCTCGACGATGCCGACCGTCTACGGCGAGAGCGTCAGCTTGCGCCTGCTGATGCGGTCGAGCGGGCTGTTCGGCATGGACAAGCTCGGCCTGGAGCCGCCGGACCAGGAAATCCTGCACAAGCTGATCGTCCGCCCGCACGGCATCCTGCTGGTGACCGGGCCGACCGGCTCGGGCAAGTCCACGAGCCTCTACACCTGGCTGCACGAGATCAACACGATCGACCAGCGCATCCTGACGGTCGAGGAGCCGATCGAGTACGAGATGCCCGGCGTGAACCAGATCCAGATGCGGCCGGAGATCGGGCTGACCTTCGCCGTCGGCCTGCGCCACATCCTGCGCCAGGACCCGGATGTGATCATGGTCGGCGAAATCCGCGACAAGGAGACGGCGGAGATCGCCATCCGCGCGGCCCTGACCGGTCACTTGGTGTTCAGCACCTTGCACACGAACGACGCGCCCGGCGCGATCACGCGCCTGGTGGACATGGGCATCGAGCCGTTCCTCGTGGCGTCGTCGGTCGAGGCGATCGTCGCCCAGCGCCTCGTGCGGCGGCTGTGCCCGAAGTGCCGCCGGCCGTGGCCGGTGGACATGAAGTTCCTCGAGAGCATCAGCTTCCCGATCGAGCGGCTGGCGGAAGGCACGATCTACGAGGCGGTGGGCTGCGAGGACTGCCGGCGCACGGGCTTCCGCGGGCGCACGGGCATCTACGAAGTTTTGGTCGTCCACGACGAGATGCGTTCGCTGGTGGTCCAGCGGGCGACGGCCGGCGACATCAAGGCGCACGCGCTGCGGCACGGCATGCGCACGCTGCGCATGGACGGCTGGACGAAGGCGCTCCACGGCGTCAGCACCCTTGAGGAAGTCCTGCGCGTATCCGAGGAAGACGAGGCGCTCACGGAAGCGTGAGGCGTCGCGACGTAAGCCATGGCTGATTTTTCCTATATCGCCCGCGACCGCGAGGGCACGAAGGTCGAGGGCAAGGTGACCGCGCCCGACCGGCGCGCCGCGTTCGCCCAGGTCGAGCGGCTCGGGCTGATGCCGGTCTCGCTCGGCGAGGGCACGGCCGCCGCCGTGGCCGGCAAGGCGCCCAAGCCGGACTCCGCCGCCAAGAAAAACGCCGCGTCCGCCGGCGGCAAGTTCCCCGGCCGCGGGGCGCGCGTGCCCAAGCTGAAACTGCGCGACATGCTCGGCCTCTCGCGCGAAATCCGCGACCTGCTCTCCTCCGGCATGACGCTCAGCGATGTGCTCAGCACGCTCGCGCAGCACCAGAGCAACCCCCTCGCGGGGCAGATCGTCGGCGCGGTGCGCGACCGCATCATCGCCGGCGCCAGCCTCTCCGCCGCGCTGGGGCAGTGGCCGACCACCTTTTCGCCGCTCTACATCGCCATGATCCGCTCCGGCGAGGCCAGCGGCGACCTCTCCGGCGTGCTCGACCGCGTCTGCCTGCACTACGAGCGCGTCATGGCCGCGCGCGAGAAGGTGCTCCAGGCGATGATCTACCCGATGATCATCGTCGGCGTCGGCTCGGTGACCATCGCCTTCGCGATGATCTTCGTCGTGCCGCGCTTCGCCGCCACCTTCAAGAGCCTCAATGCCGCGCTGCCGCTGCCGACCCTGATGCTGATCAACGGCAGCAACTTCCTGATGCACTGGGGCTGGCTGGTGCTGATCCTCCTGGTCATGGGCACCGTCGGCTTCCGCCGCTTCATCCACGCGCCGAAGGGCGAGCTGTGGTGGCACCGCCAGCTGCTGAAGATGCCGATCGCGCGCAACATCATCGCGTCCGACGCCTATTCGCAATTCGCGCGCACCCTGGGCGTGCTGATGTCCAACGGCGTGCCGATCCTGCAGGCCCTGAGCATCGTCGAGGAGACGATGGGCAACCGCGTGCTCGCCGCGGAGATCCACGAGGCGCGCAGCCGGGTGACCGACGGCACGAGCATCTCCGGCCCGCTCGCCGCCGGCAAGGTGTTCCCGCCGATGCTGACGCAGATGCTCGCGGTCGGCGAGAAGACCGGCGACTTGAGCGCCGCGCTGGGGCACATCGCGCGCCGCTACGACGAGGAGCTCGACCGGTACATCAAGATCTTCACCTCGATGCTCGAGCCGATCATGATCCTCGTCATGGCCGTGGTCGTCGGGTTCATCGCCGTCAGCCTGCTGATGGCGGTGTTCAGCCTGACGAGCGCGCTGAAAATTTAACGAAAGAGGAGCGCATGCCGATGAACAAATACCAACAACGCCGCCGCCGCCGCGGGGGCTTCACGCTGATCGAAATCCTGCTGGTGGTCGCGATCATCGCGATGCTGGCGAGCCTCGTGGCCGTCAACATCCCCAAATACATCAAGAGTTCGCGCATCTCCGCCGCCCGGGGCCAGATCAGCAACTTCGACACGGGCATCAACGCCTACCTGCTCGAGCACGGCAAGTATCCGCCCACGCTGGAGGCGTTGACCGCGGGCGACGAGCCGGTGATGGCCTCGCTGCCCGCCGACCCGTGGCAGAACCCCTACAAGTATGCCTATCCCGGCCGGCACCCCCCGTTCAAATACGACATCTCCTCGTACGGCCCCGACGGCGTCGAGAGCACCGACGACGACCTCGCCAACTGGAAGGTGGAGAACGCGGGCGCCTCGGCCGCCGCGGCGGCGCGCTGACGCGGTCCGCCGCGCAGCGGCGCGGAAGCATCTATGACCCGGCGCACCCAGCACGGCTTCACGCTGATCGAGATTTTGATGGTCGTGGCCATCTTCGTGCTCATCGCCGGCATCGCTGCGCCCATGTTCGCCGGCTCCTATGCCGGCGCGAAGCTGCGCTCCGGCGCGCGTGCGGTCGTGATGACGCACCGCTACGCGCGCAACATGGCCATCATGCGGCAGCGGCCGGTGGCCATCCTGGTGAACGAACGACTCAGCACGTTCGAGGTGATCCTGCTGACCGGCCGCGAGAGCGAGACCTTGACCGAGCTGGCCCGGCCGGCCGGCGCGGACGACATGACGTTTGCCATGGCCAGCGTCACCAACGACACCGATACGGTCACGACCAACGCCGATGCCGCCGCGGAGGACAGGGCCACCTCCGACCTGCTCAAAGGGCTCCCGGAGGGCATCCGCATGGACAGCTTCGAGTGCCAGCGGCCGGGCAGCGAGGAGGCCGATGCGCCCCGCGTGATCGTCTATTATCCGAGCGGCCTCTCCGACGGCTTCACGCTCCGCATTGCCGACGATCGCGGGCGCAGCGTCGAGATCACCGCCGATCCGCTCACCGGCGAGATCAGCACGGAGTTCGCAGAAGAATGAGGTCCCGCCGCCATCGTACCGGCATGACGCTGATCGAGGTGCTCGCCGCGCTGGCGATCCTCGGCATCGGCCTGGCCGTGCTGGTGCAGTCGGTCGCGCGCTGCCTGGCGGTCGTGCACACCACACGAAATTACGAGACGGCGCGTTATCTCCTGCAGCGGCTGGACCTCGAGCACCCGTTGGGCGTGAGCGAGCAGCTCGCCGCCGGCGTGCAGGAAGGGCGGTTCGATCCGCCGCACGACGATTTTACCTGGAGCCGCGACATCACCGCGCTTGGCTTCGAAGACGAGCCGCTGTTCCAGGTCAAGACGCGCATCGCCTGGTCGAATACCGGCGGCCGCGAATCGGAGCAGGAGACGACGACCATGGTGTTCAAACCGGAGTATGCACTAAGTGGGGGCACACCTGTCAGCCGCTAACCAACGCGAGCGCGGCGGCTTCACGCTGCTCGAGGTGCTCGTCTCCCTGGGCGTGTTCATCGCGGTCATGGGGATCGTCGGCACCTCGCTGGTCGCCACGGTCAACGGCTGGGACCGCGGACAGCGCGCGCTCGACGAACTGCGCCGCGGCGAGCACGTCATGGACCAGCTCGCCTCCGCGCTGCGCTCGACCTGCGGCGGCGGGGCCTCGACCAAGCGGGGCATCTACGCCTTCCAGCTCGCCAACACCGATACCGAGCCGCCCGCGGCCCAGCTGAGCTGGGTCACCACCTCGCCCGCCTTTCTGCCGCCCGGCTCGCCGCTCGCCTACGGCACCCATCGCATCGGCCTGAGCATCGAGACGCTCACCGATGGCCGGCCCGCGCTCGCCGTGCGCGCCTGGCCCTACCTGATGACCGACCAGGACGAGATCGCCGCGCTCGAGCCCGGGTTCCTCGCGCCGGGCGTGAGCGGCTTCCTGTGCCGGTGCTACGACTTCCAGACGCAGGACTGGTCGCTCGAGTGGACCAGCAGCAATGCGCTGCCGGCGATCATCGAGATCACGCTCTACGTCAACTCCGCCACCAACAACGCGGCCGAGCCGCTCGTTTTGCAGCGCCTGATCGATATGCCGCTGGGCTCGACGAACGTCAACAACGCGCTGGCGATCACCCTGAACCTCCCCGCCTCCATGCAGGGCGGCGGCAAGGGCAAGGGTAAGAGCAAGAGCAAAGCCAAGGGCAGCAAAGACAAACAGGGCAAGGGCAAGGGTTCGCAGGGCAACCCGCCGGGGGCGCGCAAGGGCGGCCCGCCGGGCCGCGGCCGCGGGGGCTGACGCAGCGATGGAGCAGGCTTGATGGTGGCGGACAGAAGTCAGCGGGCAGAAAGCAGAGGGCAGAAAGTCAGATGTCAGCGGCCAGAAAAAAGTTAGCGGACGACGGCGCTTCCCAAGGCTGGGAAAACCCGGCGTGCTTGGGACGCGGCCGCTTGCTGCCGCCCTGCTCGGCGGAGCTTGCTCCGCCGCATGGCGGAAGTTCCTGTTGGGCGGAGGGCGCCGCGGCAAGCTGCGGCGCAAAAGGCGCAAGCAAGCTGGCGCGCTCCACCAAAGCAAACCGCGGCGGGTCGGCGCTGATCGTGGTGATGTGGGTGCTGCTCATCCTGGCGCTGCTGGTGTCCTCGATGGTCTATGACATGCACATCGAGGCCAGCCTGACGGCCTACCAGCGCAACCGGACGCAGGCGCAGCAGTTCGCGCGCGCCGGCGTGGAATATGCTCGCTACCTGCTCTGGAAGTCGGTGAAGATCAAGCCGGCGCTCGGCATGGCGAACGGCGAGGACCCGGACATTTTTCTCGCGGCCGCGCGGTTGCAGAAGGGGATGGCGCTCACCAATGTCGTCCACGAGTTCGGGGAGAACCAGAAGTTCACGGTGTCGCTGATCCCGGAGCAGGCCTTCCGCAACATCAACCGGCTCAACCCGGACACGGAGTGGCCGCTGCTGCTGCAGCAGGCGGGCATCCCGGAGGACCTCTATCCGGAAATGGTGGATTGCCTGATGGACTGGACCGACGCGAACGACATGACGCGCGTCAACGGCGCGGAGAGCGACGATGCGTACTACATGGAGCGCGGTTACCCGGTGAAGAATGCGCTGCTGGACTCGGTCGAGGAGCTGTTGATGATCAAGGGCTGGAGCAAGGCGATGGTGTTCGGCGGGCAGGCCCCCCGCGAGGGCGATCCGTCGCTGCCCGGCCTCGCGCCGCTGACGACGGTCTGGGGCGATGGGACCATCAACGTCAACGCGGCAAGCCGGGAAGTTTTGCTGACATTACCTACTGTTGATGAAACCGTGGCAGATGATATCATCACGCAACGTACGCCGGAAGGCACCGAGGGCACGGTGGACGAAGGCTACCGGAACACGAGCGAAGTTTTCGCGCGGACCCGGACCAGTCCGGCGCTGCAGGGCGTGTTCACGACGAGCGAGCACCACTTCATGCGCGTGATCGTGCGCGGCGAATGTGAGGGCGTCCACAGCGGCATCCGCTGTGTGATGTGGAACGACAACCGAAGGTTCCAGCCCGTGTACTGGCGCGAGGGCGAGGAACCGTAGAGCGGACGGGAGCTTATTTTGGCACAGCATGGCATGACAGCAGTGGCGTGGCGCGGCAACAAGCTGGAGTGGACCCGCCTTGTGCCGCAGGGCAGCGGCTGGAAGACCGGGGGCCAGGCGCTGGAGACGCCGCCGGATCCGCCGACCGCCGAGTTCATGAAGCCGGTCGCCGCCCACTGGCACGGCCCGGTCTGGCTGACGCTGCCGGCGGCGAAGGCGCTGCTGCGCGTGGTCAGCCTGCCCACCACCGATGTCACCGAGTTGCACGACATGGCCGTGCTACAGCTCGACAAGTTTTCGCCGTTCCCCTCCGAGAGCATGGTCATGGCGCTGGAGGTGGTCGAACAGCAGGAGAAGACGACGCGCGTGCTGATCGCCGCGGCGCAACGCGACGCGATCGCCGCCCAGGCCGCGCCGCTGCTCGCCGCCGGCCTGCTGCCCGCCGGCGTCGGCGTGGACATCCTCGGCTGGTGGCAGAACCTCCGGGCCGCCGGCAAGCTCGCCGAGCGCGGGGGCGAACTTGTCATCATCCTCACCCCTGCGGGCGCGGAGCTGCTGGCGCTGCATAACGGGCACCCCCTGCTCTTCCGCACGCTGACCCAGAACCTCACCGGCAGCGCCGAGCTGCTCGAGGAGCTGGACTTTGCGCTGCTCTCGCTCGAAGCCGAGTGGGGCGAGGAAACGCCGCGCCTCTCGGTCTGGCGGGCGCCGGAGGTGCCGGAGCTGCTGACCGAGGCCATCCATGCGCATGCCGGGATGCGCGTCACGATCCACGATTTGACGACGCTGCCCCAGCTGACCGAGGGGGTGGCCCGCCGCACGGCGGAAGCGACGCAGCCGGTGATCAACCTGGTGCTGCCGGACTGGCTGACGGAGGCGCGGCAGCGCGTCGTGCGCCGCCGCCTGACGGCCGCGGGCACGGCGGTCGGCGCGCTGTGGTTGCTGGGCATGGCCAGCCTGGTCGGCTACAGCCAATGGCAGAAACACCAGGTGATAGGGATGCAGCGCGAGATGGCCCGGCTGGAGGCGCCCGCCGCCGAAGTGCGCCGGCAGCAGGACCTGATCAAGATCCTGCAGCAATATGCCGACCCGCCCGGCTCCGCGCTGGAATGCCTGCGCGAGATCAGCACGGCGCTGCCCGAGGACGTCAAGGTCACCAGCTTCACGTTCGCCAAGGGCGACAAGATCACGCTGCGCGGCGAGGCCGACGATGCGAAGAGCATCTACACCTTCCAGCAGGGCTTGAAGGGCGCCGCCCGTTTCAAGCAGGTGCAACTGCACGGCATCACGCCGCCCTCGGGCAAGCAGGCCCATACCGGCTTCAGCGTGACCGTGGCCCTCGGGGAGGAGCAGCCATGAAAAAACTCGCTAAACGCGAACAGTGGCTGGCCTTTATCGGCGGCGTGGGCCTCGTCATCTTCGTCACGGTGTGGATCCTCCAAGGCGCCCTGGCCGACATGAAGGACGCCGCGGTGGCCGAGAAGAAGGTCGCCGACAAGCTGCGAATCACCAAGAAACTGCTGGCCAAACGCGACGACGTGGCCACGCAGCTCGAGGTGCTCCAGCGCCGGCTGCCACGCTACGGGCCGGACCAGGATGTCACCGCCGAGCAGATGCGCACGCTCGACCGCATTGCGCAGGAGCAGAGCTTCGGGCTGGGCCAGCGCGAGCCGCAGGCGGAGGGCACCAACGGCGCCGTCCGCGAAATCGTCATCCACTCTGCGTGGGATTCCACCCTCGACGCACTGACCCATATGCTCTACGCGCTGCAGACGCAGGATGTCATCTTCGACGTGCGCCGCCTGACCGTGATCCCCGTACAGGGCAACGCCGACCACCTGAAGGGGCAGCTCGTCATCAACAGCGCCTACGCGGTGACGGACGTGCCGACCGGCACCAACGCGGTCGCGGTCGCCGGCACCAACGGGGCCGCCAGCGCCAGCGCCAACACCAACGCCAGCGCGGGCTCCGCCACCAATGCGGAGGCGCCTCCCCCGGCGGCCTTCACCAACGGCAGCCCCGGGACCGGGGCCACCACCAACGCCGAGGCCGCGCCCGCCGTCAGCACCAATGCCAACCTCAGTATCGTCGCCAATCCACCGGCCGCCGCGGCCGTGATCACCACCAACAAGCCGGGTACACCATGAAAAACGTCGGAACTCTCTTTTGTGCTGTCGCGCTCGCCAGCGCGCTGCCCACGCTGCTGCGCGCGCAAAACGCGCCCGTGCCGGTGAACACCCCCCAAGGTGCCGCGGCCTTCACCGCGCTGACCACCACCGGGGCGGTGGCCAGCGTGGTCCTGGTGGTCAGCAACGCGACAGGACCGATCTACAGCCCGCTGACCGCGGGCGGCCCTGCGCCGATAACCATGACGGTTTCGGCGCCGGCGATCTCGCCGGGCACCGCCGCGCCGGCGGCGGCGCTGGCCCCGGTCACCACGCTCGCGCCTGCCGCGCCTGCCCCCATCCCGGTCGTGGCGCGCTTCCCGGGCGCGCCAGTCCCGGCGGGTGTCCCGCCCATCCTGCTGGGCGGCGGCGCGGCCGCCACCAACACCGACAACGGCGTGCAGCTCAATTTCCGCGATGCGCCGCTCGATCAGCTGTTGAACATGTACGGCGACCTGACCGGCCGCACCGTCATCAAGGGCCCGCTGATCAACGCGATCATCACCGTGCGCAGCCAGAACACGCTGACGGTGCCGGAGGCCATCCAGGCGCTGGAAAGCGTGCTCCAGCTCAACGGCATCGCGCTCGTGCAGATGGGCGCCAAGTTCGTCAAGGTCACGAAGTCGGAGCTCGGCCGCATGGAAAGCCTGGCGCTCAAGCGCGGCGGCAAGGGCAACGGCCCGGCCGAGACCGACCAGCTCGCCAGCTATATCTTCACGCTCAAATATATCGAGACCGACGAAGTCGTCTCCGCGTTGCAGAACGTGCTCCACACCTACGGCAAGATCCAGGTGCTGGAGCGCGCCAACAGCGTGATGCTCACCGACACCTCCGCCAACCTCCAGCGGGCGCAGGAAATCCTGGAGTTCATGGACGTACCGCCCGAGGCGCGGGTCGAGACCAAAATTTACGAGCTGGAAAACGGCGACGCCGCCAGCATCGCCATGCAGCTGCAGTCCATCGTGGACGATGCGCAGGGCAAGGCCACGGCCCAGCGCCCGCGCCCGGGCGTCACGCCGGTCCCGGTCCCCGTGGTCACGCCGCAGGGCGCGGTGCGCGCGCCCGCCGTTGGCGGCGCCGATACCGCGCTGGAAGACGGGCTGATCCAAGGCAAGGTGAAAATCCTCGCCGACGACCGCACGAACATGCTCATCATCATCGCCCGGCCCTCCAACTTCCCGTTCTTCGAGCGCCTGATCAAGGAGCTCGATCGCAAGGTGGAACCGGAAGTCGTCGTGCGCGTCATCCAGCTGCACTGGGCCGAGGCCGACCAGATCGCCGGCCTGCTCAACGACATGCTCGGCAGCAGCGGCGGCACCTACGGCTCGCGCGGCCAGACGACCGGCGGGACCACGGGCAGCGCGTTCGGCGGCGGCGCGGCCGGCGCCACCGGCGCACGCACCGGCTCCACCTTGTCCTCGGCACGCCGCACCGGCAGGTCCACCGCCAACTCGCGCAGCCGCACCACGGCGACCGCGGCCCGGCCGGTGGCCGCCCCCGGCGCCGCCGGCACCCTCAACCCCTTCGGCAACAACGCGCCCAACGTGACGACGACCACGCGCGTGCTCGGCGATCTGCGCTCCAACTCGCTCTTGATGATGGGCACCAAGGAGGACATCGCCGACCTGGAGAAGGTGATCGAGAAGCTCGACATCATGCTCTCGCAGGTCTTGATCGAGGCCGTGATTCTCGAGGTGGACCTCAGCAAGACCACCGAGGCCGGCATCACTTGGCTGCAGCGCTCGTTGCAGGCCTATAACCAGTCCGCGGCCGGCCCCGGCGGTGGCGCGCAGATCAGGCAGCCCGTCGCGGCCTTCGGCGGCGGCTTTAACCCCAGCACCTCGAGCGCCACCATCCCCAATGGCGCCAGCGTCGCCAACGGCTTTGTGCTGCCGGGCGGCGGCACGATGCCGGGCGGCTTGAACTACTACACGACCATCAGCGGCCTCAACCTCGACACCATCATCCGCCTGGTCAACAGCACCTCCGACGCGCGCATCCTCTCCACGCCCGTCATCATGGCCACCGATAACGAGGTGGCGGAGATCAAGAACACCAAGCAGAAGCCCGTGATCACCTCCACCACGATCTATGCGACGGGCCAGGGCGCCACCAGTTCCAGCTATGAATACAAGGACATCGGCATTGACCTGGTCGTCAAGCCGCACATCAACCCCAACCGCATGGTCGTGCTGGACATCACCCAGACCGCCGACAGCGAGGCCGGCAGCGTGTCCATTGACGGCAACGATGTGCCGATCATCAACAAGCGCGAAATCCAGGGCCTGATCACCGTCGAGGATCGCACCACCATCGTGCTGGGCGGCCTCGTTGAAACCACGTCCCTCAAGGGGCGCTCCAGCATCCCGATCCTGGGCGACATCCCGCTGATCGGCTGGCTGTTCCGCAACGACAAGGTCGGCAGCGCGCGCACGGAGTTGCTCGTGTTGATCACGCCCTACGTCCTCAAGACCCCGGAAGAGGCGCGCGCCGAGACCAAGCGCCTCCAGCAAAATTCCGAGATGAAGGACGTGTTCACGCGCGGCTGGTCCGACAGCTCGCTCGCCAAGCCCGATCCCGAGATCGAACGCGCCTCCCGCAAGCGCACCATCTTCGGCAAAGGCCAGGCGCCCGTCGCGCCGGCCGAGGCCACCGTGACCAATGCGGCGCCGGCCGCTGTGAAGTGAGGCCGTCATGAAACTGCTCGCCAGTCTGGTCCTGCTGCTTGCCGCGCTCACCGCGCGCGCCGCCGAGTGGGACCGCTATCAGGTCATCCTCGACCGCCATCCGTTTGGCACCCTGACCGTCGCCAACACCAACATCACTCCGGACTTCGCCAAGAGCCTGCGCTTGAGCGCCATCTGGATGGCCCATGGCCAGCCGCGCGCCGGCTTCGAGGATACCGCCGAGAGGATCAAGCGCGACTTCGTCATCGGTCGCGGCGAAGTCAGCGAGGATGGCCTCGAACTGGTGGATGTGAACATCTCCGAGGAAGCCGCTGTCATCCGCAAGGGCAATGAGACGGCGACGCTCCATATCCAGTCCGGCGCCTCCACGAACCTGCCCGTGGTGGGTGCGCCCGGCATGGCTGGCATGCCGCCGGGCGCCGGCGCGGCCAATCCGTGGCGCGAATTCTACGAGCGCTACCGCCAGCGGCACCAGCAGGAGGGTGGCGGCGGTGCTCCGCCAGCCTTCCCGATGCCGCCCGGCGGTCCCGGGGGCGCAACGTTCTCCATCGCTCCCGGCAGCGGCGCCGCAGGCCAGCCGATCGTCATCCAGATGCAGGCCGCCCCCACTACTCCCGCCGCTGCCGCCCGCGCCGCCAAATATTCCGCCCAATCCGATGCCAACGGCAAGGGCAACGCCTCCGACGCCAAGCGCAGCAGCCACAAGCATAGCCGCGCCGTACAATAGGAACCCGCCCGCCGCTGTGTCAGGCGCAGGAGGCCTTTCCCTGCGCCTGTTTTTTCTTACCATCAGACCAGGGCGGCCACGGGGAAACCCGCCGGAGCCCACGACCCATGCCGCAGAAGGTTTGCTCGCACCGCAACCCTTTTTGTATTAGTTTCCGCGGACCATGCTGACCAGCGACTTCAACTATGAGCTGCCGCCGGAACTGATCGCGCAGGAGCCCGCGGCCCGGCGCGATGCTTCGCGCCTGCTCGTCGTCCGGCGCGCCACCGGCATGCTTGAGCACCGCCGCTTCTCCGACCTGCCGGAGTTGCTCGCGCCCGGCGACCTGCTCGTGCTGAACGATACCCGCGTCCTGCCCGCGCGGCTCTTCGGGCGCAAACCCAGCGGCGGCAAACTTGAGCTGCTGCTGCTCGAGGAACGCGCCGATGGCGCCTGGGAGGCCCTGCTCCGGACCGGCTCCGCCCGGCCCGCGCCCGGCACGGTGCTCGAACTCGACGGCGGTGCGCGCGCCACGCTCCTCACCACAGGGGAAAAGGGCCGTGTCACCTTGCGTATCGAAAGCGCGCTGCCGATACTCGACTTGCTCGAAAAATTCGGCCTGCCGCCGCTGCCGCCGTACATCAAGCGGAGCGCGGGACGAGCGGGGAAGAGTGGAGAGGGACGAGGGGCGGGTGACGAGGGGCGGGGGCCGAGCGTTTCGGAAGCAGTTGCGAGAAACGCGGAACAGGCCGCACGAGACGAATTTCGCGATGCAAGGGAGCAAAGGGTACAGCCTGCCGAAGTGTTACCCCTCGACCCACGACCCTCGCCCCTCGCTTCTCCACTCAGCAACCATCTACCATCAACCATGTCGTCCCTGTCCGCGGACCGCGAGCGCTATCAAACCGTCTATGCCCGCGCGGCGGGAGCGGTGGCGGCGCCGACGGCGGGGTTGCACTTCACGCCGGAACTTTTTCAGGGGCTGGAGGGCCGTGGCATCGGCCGCGCCTTCGTCACGCTGCACGTCGGCCTCGGCACCTTCCGGCCCGTGACGGCCGAGCGCGCCGAGGATCACCGCATGGAGGCCGAGCGCTACACCGTGCCGCCGGAAACCGCCGCGCAGATCGCCGCCACGCGCCGCGCCGGCGGCCGCGTGGTCGCCGTCGGCAGCACCAGCACCCGCACGCTCGAAACCGTCGCCGCCGAGCACGACGGCGCAATCTGTGCCGCCGCCGGGCGCACCGCCATGTTCATCCTGCCGCCCTACAGCTTCCGGGCGGTGGATGCGCTCATCACCAACTTCCATCTCCCGCAGTCCACGCTGCTCATGTTGGTTTCCGCCTTCGCGGGCGCCGAGCTGATCCGCCGGGCCTACGCCGAGGCCATCCGGGAGCGCTATCGCTTCTTCAGCTATGGCGACGCGATGCTGATCCTCTGAAGTTTGCGGGCACGCTGCCACGGCGGCGCAGCGGTGCGCCGGCACAGGTCATTGGTTGCGGAACGGCGCCGGGCCGGTTACGCGGGATTCTTGGTGATGGATTTTGAGGTGCGCGGGCACCGCGCAGGAAAAATCAGTAGACGATCGGGGCGTAGACCGGCCAGCGGGCCAGCTTGGCGCGGCCCCTGAGGAACGCCAGCTCGATGAGAAACTCGATCTCCACAATCGTACCGCCCAGCTGCTCGATCAGCCCCGCGGTCGCCGCCGCGGTGCCGCCGGTGGCCAGCAGGTCGTCCACCAGCAACACGCGCTCGCCGGGCCGGATGG
>CAIWHP010000139.1 GCA_903912445.1 uncultured Lentisphaerota bacterium | reverse complement strand
GGCTGAACGAGCGCTACGCGGACGAGTATAGATTTAACATGGAGTGGCCCGCCAACATCCACTCCATGACCGCCCTCGCCCAGACGAAATACTACCGGGCGGTGTTCCTGCGGCCCGAGTTCAAGACCATCGTGCTGGAGGCCCAGGGCTTTGCCCCCAAGAATATCCGCCGGGGGTTGTCCGCGGCCGAGGCGCAGGCGGTCAAACAGGAATGCTATGACCTGACCCGGCACCTGCTGACCGAATATCGAAACTCCGGCAAGACCTTTGTGCTGCAAAACTGGGAAGGCGACGGGCATCTCAACCTGAAGGCACTGCCGGAGGGCGAGCGTGCCAAGGCGCTGCAGGGCATGATCGCTTGGTTGAACGCCCGGCAGGATGGCATCGAGCTCGCGCGCAAGGCAGTCGGCCTGCAGGGCGTGCTGGTCGTCGGCGCCGCCGAAGTCAACCATGTGCCCAATTCCATCAATGCCAAGGGAACCAGCAAGGGTTTTGACCATCCGCTGATGACCGACCACGTGCTGCCCAAAACGCACATGGACCTCTATTCCATCTCGGCCTGGGGCCCGTGCTGCACCCCCGGCACGGAGCACACCCTCGTCGAAAAGCTCGACTACCTCGCCGGCAAAGCGCCGCCCAGCAAGATCTATGGGCGCAAGAATATCGTGATCGGCGAATTCGGCGCGCCGGAAAACGACGGCCCCATCAAAAATCCGCAGGTGGCTCTGGCGGTGGCCCGCAAACAGCTGGAACTCGCGCTGCGGTGGGGCGTGCGCTATGCGTGCTACTGGCAGGTCTACTGCAACGGACTGCGGCCGCCGGGCGCGGCCCCCCAAGGAGAAATCGGGAAATATGCCGCGTCCCAATTCCGGGGTGGCTGGCTCATCCGGCCGGATGGCTCCAGGACCGCGCTCTGGAACTATTTCAAGGACGTGTGCCGGCCCGGCAGCACGGCGGAGCTCCAGTTGATGTGGACCGCCAAGCAGGCGCACTTCGATGCGCCGCAGACGAACGACTACAGCCGCCCGCAGTCCGTTGTTTGGCCCGCCGGGTTGAAGCCGGCCGAACCGCTGGCCGCGGAAGCAGCCCCCGGCGCGGTGATCATCGCTGGTGACTCCAAGAAAGTGCATCGCACCGGCAAGTGGACGGAAAGCGGCACGATTCTATTCCAGGACAAGCCGACGCTGTTCACGCGCCAGGCCGGCGCCAGCGCCAGGTTCCGCATGGACTTCCAAGGGGCCACCAAGGCCGCCATTTCTATCTATAAGAACGGCGATGGCATCCGCTATGGCGACCCGCACCTGCAGGTCACCATCCTGCATAACAACAAGACGGAAACCCTCGCGGTGGATTGCACCACGGGCAAGACCGGCTGGGTGCCCGTGGGTACGTTCGACTTCGCCGGCAACGGGCACGATTACGTGGTGCTCACCCGCACCGCGCCGGACAGCGACACCGTCTCCACGCGCGCTATCGCCGTGAGCTACAACGTCATCCCGTCAACGGCCGGCGCCAAGTAAACAGCGCCCGTCTTCGCTGGCAATCAGAACGCCTCATCGCCCGCCGGTGCGCCGGCAGCATCCGGCGCGGACGCGGGTTCGGCCGCGGCCTCGCCGCGTTTCGGCTTGGGCGGCGGGATGAGGTCCTTGGCTTCGGGCGGCAGCTGCTCGGCATACTTCTTGATCATCTTCTTCAGCGCCGCGAGCTGGCGCGGGCTGAGCTGCTTGCGCTGCCCGAACTGGCGCGAGAGCGATACGAAGAATTCCTTGTCGTCCCACGTGCGCCGGCCGCGCTGGACAGGCTCTTTCCATTCCTTGACGCCCTTGAACCAGCCGAGCACTTTCTCGGCCTCGGCCACGTCGGCCGGCGAGGCGGTGATCACCTGTGCCCCGACGCCCAGTTCCTGCGCGAGCGCCGCGAAGTTCGGGATCTGCTCGTGATACTTGTTCAGCATCCGGTCGATCACGGCGAGCTGCTTCTCCGAGAGCCCGCGGCCGTCGGCCGCCTGCTTGCACAGGGACTCGTAGAAGAGCTTGTCGTCGAAGGTGCGCTTGCCGAATTTGCGCGGCTCGCCAAACTGGATGTTCTTGAGCAGCTCCAGCTTGCGGAGGGTGGCCGGGCTCGCCGGCTCCGCCGGGCGGAGCATCGCGGCGTGTGCGGCATGGATGCCGAGCGCCTCCGCGGCCTCCTTGAGCGCCGGCACCTGTTCGAGATAGTCGTGCGCCATCCGCTGCAGCGCCGCCCACTGGCGGTCGGAGCAGGCCTTGCCCTCGGCCAGCTGCTCCAGGATGGAGGTGCGTAATTCCTCGTCGCTATAGGTGCGCTTGCCCACCTTCTTCGGCGCGGCCCAGGTCTGCACGCCGCCGAGCAGCTCGAGCAGCTGCTTCACCTTCTCCGGCTCGACGCCGTGCGTCTTGGCGGCGGCCAGCCACACGACCAGCTGCGCGTAGAACTCGGCCATCATCCCGCGCCACTCGACCTTGCCTTCCTCGATCTCGTCGAGCTTCTCTTCCATGCCGGCGGTGAACTTCACGTCGAACAGCGTTTCGAGGTGCTTGACCAGGAAGTCGTTGGTCTGCCGCCCGACCGGCGTCGGCACGAGCGACCGCTTTTCCTTCCCCACGTAGCGGCGGTTGAGCAGCGTGGCGATGATGCTCGCGTAGGTGCTCGGGCGGCCGACGCCGTTTTCCTCGAGCGCCTTGACCAGCGAGGCTTCCGAGTAGCGCGCCGGCGGCTGCGTGAACTTCTGCTGCGTCAGCCACTCCAGGAGGTCGACCACTTCGCCCTGCGTCAGCGGCGGCAGGCGCTCCACCTCGGCGCCATCCTCCTCCGTCTCGATGCTCTTCTTCACGCGCTCGTCGGTCATGCCGGTCGCCTTCATGTAGCCGGGGAAGGTGACCTCCGACGCCGTCGCGCGGAACAGGTAAGTGTTCGTCTGTCCGGCGGGCGGCGGCGCCTCGATCTCCGCCGTGCGCTGCGCGATCTTCGCCGCCGCCATCTGGCTGGCGACGAACCGCGACCAGATCAGGCGGTAGAGCTTGGCCTCGTCCGGCGGCAACATCGCCGCGACCTCGTCCGGCGTGCGGTGCACGCTCGTCGGACGGATACACTCATGCGCCTCCTGCGCGCTCGCGCGGCTCTTGTAGACCGGCGGGCGGTCGGGCAGGAACTCAACGCCGAACGTCTTCGCGATCAGCTCGCGGCACGCCTCCTGCGCCTCGCGCGCGACGGCGAACGAGTCCGTACGCATGTAGGTGATCAGGCCGACGTGCTCGCCGCCGGGCAGGTCGACGCCTTCATACAGCTTCTGCGCGATCTTCATCGTGATCGAGGGCGAGAGGCCGTAGACGCTCGCGCCCGCCTGCTGCAGGCTGCTGGTGATGAACGGCGGGGGGGGGCGCTTGGCGATCTCGCGGTTGATGACCTGCGCCACGCGCAGCTGGCGGCCTTCGAGGTCGGCCTGGACCGCCTTGGCCTGTTCGCTGGACTTGATGTCCGCCTTGTCGGCGTTGATCCGCGCCAGCCGGATCTCGAAGGGGTCGACCGGCGCGACCTGCTTGCGCACCTTGGCGCCCAGCAGCCAGAACTCCTCCGGCTTGAAAGTCTCGATCGCCGCCTCGCGCTCGCACACGAGCCGCAGCGCCACCGACTGCACGCGGCCCGCGCTCGACGCGCCGCGGATGCGCCGCCACAGCAGCGGGCTGACCTTGTAGCCCACCAGCCGGTCGAGCACGCGCCGCGCCTGCTGCGAATCCACGCGCTGCTCGTTGAGCTTGCCCGGGTTGTCCAGCGCCTTGCGGATCGCGCGCTCGGTGATCTCGTTGTAGGTGACGCGGTAGAACTGGTCCGCCGGCACCGCCTTCTTCAGCAACGCCATCAGGTGCCAGGCGATCGCCTCGCCCTCGCGGTCGGGGTCGGGTGCGAGGTAAATCTTCTCCACGCCCTTCGCCGCCGCCTGCAGTTCGGCGATCACCTTGGCGCGGGTCTTGATCGGCACGTACTTGGGCAGGAAGTTCTTCTCGACATCGATGCCGAGCTCCTTCTCCGGCAGATCGCGGACGTGGCCCATCGAGGCCTTGACGAGATAATCCTTGCCGAGAAAACGGTTGATGGTTTTCGCCTTCGCCGGCGATTCCACAATGACGAGGTATTTGCTCATATTTCCTTTATTCCGCAGCCGTTCTCCCTGCCCCTGGGGGCGGACCAGCCCTGAACAGTCTACGTACCCGGCGCCGCCAGATCCCGCACGCCCTCGGCCAGCGCCACGATGCGGCCGGGGAGCATACGTATCACGCGCTTCATTTCAAGCCCCAACAGCATCGAGTTCAACTTTGTCATCGGCAGATTCGCGCGCCGCGCGAGGCTGTCCACGTCGAGCGGCTCCTCGAAGAGCGCCCGCAGCACCGCCTGTTCGTCGGCCGAGAGCTGCACGCGCGGCAGACTGTCCAGCGCCGCCGCCTTCTTCAGCGGATCGGTCGGCAGCAGCATCTCGAACTCCTGCAGGATGTCGTCGATGTCTTCCACCAGCCGCGCGCCGTTCTTGATCAGCCGGTGCGGACCGTGCGCGCCGGGCTGGTCGATCCGGCCGGGCACGGCGAAGACCGAGCGGCCCTGGTCGAGCGCGGAGTCGGCCGTCATCATCGCCCCGCTCTGGGTGTCGGCCTCGACGATCACCGCGCCCATGCTCAGCCCGCTGATGATCCGGTTCCGGTACGGGAACGTCGTGCGGTCGGCCTCCCGGCCGAGCGTGTACTCGCTGAGCACCGCGCCCTGCCCCGCGATCTTCCGCGCGAGTTCGGCGTTCTCCGGCGGATAGAGCGTGTCCAGCGCGCTGCCGAGCACCGCGATCGTCCGCCCGCCGCCCTTGAGCGCGCCTTGGTGCGCCGCGGTGTCGATGCCGCGCGCCAGCCCGCTGACGACCACCAGCCCGCACTTCGCAAGCTGGTACCCCAGGCGGTCGGCGACGCTGAGCCCGTAGTGCGACGCGCGCCGCGTGCCGACGATGGCGACCGACTGCTTGTCCTTCTTCTCCAGCGTCCCCTGCACATAGAGCGCCAGCGGCGGGTCGTGGATCTGCTTGAGGAGTTCGGGATAGTCGCTGTCCACAAAGGTGACCAGCCGTGCCTTGAGCTTCGCCGCTTTTTCTTCCTCGGCGGCGGGGTCCACCAGCTCGCGCTGCGCGATGATGCCCTGCGCCAGTTCCGACCCGATGCCCTTGACGCGGATGAGTTGTTCATAGGGCGCGGTGAACACCCCCGCCGGCGCCCCCAGCGCCTCGACCAGCGCCCGCACCCGCACCGGCCCGAGCTTGTCGATCATGTTTAAGGCAATGTAGGCCTCACGTGCATTCACAACCCCTCCTCCTTGCCGCGCGCAACCGATCGCTACATCCAACGACCTCCCTCGCTCGAGGTTGGATGTTCGACGTTTGGTGTTCGATGTGCCCCAAGGCTGTTCAGAGCTCGGAGCTCTCCGGGCTGTCCTCCGGCAACGGCCCAGCTGGCTCCGCTTCCGGCTTGGCGCCCGTGGCGTTTCTCCGAAGCGCAGGATCATCACCTTGGCGGCTCGCTGCTTTCCGCTTCTTCTTCATCCGAAACAGGTCCAGCTGCGCATCCTTGAGCAAGTCGTGCGCCTTGAGGATGCGCAGCATCTGGAGCAGGTCGGAGCGCTCGTAGTTCTTCTGCGCGTCCACGCTGCGGATGAGTTCGAGCAACATCGGGCGGAAGAGCACGACGCCATCGATGCCGCCCGCCTTGAGGATGGCCAGCGATTGGGTGCGCATCGGGCCGGCCGGCGGCAGATCGGGCAGGCAGAGAATCTTGGCGACGGGCCCCGGGCCGAGCTGGCGGTGCGCCTTCTGGATCACGCTGTTCTCGGCCAGCCGGAACAGGTCCTTCTCCAGGTCCAGCTTCGCCGGGCTGAACCGCTCGCTGTGCCAGCCACGCACGCCGACGACCGCGCGCGCGATCTGCCGCAGCTCCGGCGCCCCCCAGACCTCAAACTCCGGCAGGCCCCCCGCGCTGCCCTGCGGGTTGAACACCACGAA
Source organism: uncultured Lentisphaerota bacterium (assembly GCA_903912445.1). Taxonomy (GTDB): domain Bacteria; phylum Verrucomicrobiota; class Kiritimatiellia; order CAIQIC01; family CAIQIC01; genus DP16D-bin41. The sequence continues at coordinate 26,627 of CAIWHP010000139.1, read as the reverse complement.
GTCCACTTCCTCCACCGCCTGCTTCGCCCGCGCCATCACCTGGTATTTACGCGGCTGGTTGACCAGAAAGCCCAGCGACTCGAAAAACTCGCGCACAATCGTTTCATTCACCGAGGCCATACGCCACCTCCGCCAAAACTTCCTCCGGCACCGTGCAGCCGGTGACCGACTCGCCCAACTGCTTGAGCAGGACGAAGCGCGGCACGCCGCCCTCCGCCTTCTTGTCGAGCTTCATCGCCGCCCGCAGGTCCGCCCACGCGAGCCCCGGCGCGCGTACCGGCAATTCCAGCTGCACAAGCAACTTCTCGAGCCGCGCCACATCGGCCGCGGGCAGCCCGGTCAGGCGCGCGGAGAGCCGTGCCGCCGCGACCATGCCGACCGCCACGGCCTCGCCGTGCAGGATCTTGCCGTAGCCGCTGGCCTTCTCCACCGCATGGCCCAGCGTGTGGCCGAAGTTCAGGATCGCCCGCAGGCCCGTCTCCTCGCGCTCGTCGCCGGCGACGACCTCCGCCTTGATCGCGCAGCAGCGCGCGATGACGTTGCCGAAGAGTGCGCGCCCGGCCGCATCGAGGTCTTTCCAAGGTCTGGAAAAAACCGCGGTATGCTCTTCCAAGGTCTGGAAAAGCTGCGCGTCGCGGATCGCGCCGTACTTGACCACCTCGGCCATCCCGGCGCGCGTCTCGCGCGGGGGCAAGGACGTGAACACATCCAGATCGGCCAGGACCAGCGCCGGCTGATGGAACGCGCCGACGAGGTTCTTGCCCGAGGGCAGGTTGATCCCCGTCTTGCCGCCGACGGAGCTGTCCACCATCGCCAGCAGCGTCGTCGGCACTTGGACGAAGGCGATGCCGCGCAGCCACGAGGCCGCCAGGTAACCCGCCAGGTCGCCCACCACGCCCCCGCCGAGCGCGACCACGACCCCGGACCGGTCCAGCCCCGCCTGCTTCGCCGCGTCATAGAGCGCAAAGAGCTGCTCGCCACACTTCGAGGCCTCGCCCGAGGGGACGACCGTGCGGGAAACGGAGAAGCCCGCCGCCCGCAGGCTCGCCGTGGCGGTCTCGCCATAGAGCTGGCTCACATGGTTGTCGGTGACCAGCAATGCCGAGCGCCCCCGCAGCGTCTGCGCGGCCAGCACCCCGAGCTGGGGCAACAGCCCCGCCCCGAGATGGATCGCGTAGGACCGGCTGCCCAGCACGACATTAACGATTTGCTTCATGAAAAAGGAAATAGGCCCCGCCGCGGAGCTTGTCAAGACCCTATCCGCGCCTGTGAACATCGCATCTGTGTTCCGAGCGTTAGCAACATGTTGCAGAAGCTTTTCGCTCAGACCAATCATTGCGGATCGCTTGGCCCGATATTCTGGCTTGTCGCCCCACCCTCCTCCCTCTAGCATCGCCTTTATCGCAGCAGCAAGGAGAAGAAGTATGCGAACTGGCCAACCACAGAAGAAAGGGCCAAGCAGACCAAACCAGCGTAGCAGAAAGGAAACACGATGAAAAAGCAGATCACCCATATCTCGGTAATCCAAACCAGCAAGGTCGTGGCGCTGATGTATGCGCTGATGTCCTTGCTCTACACCGTCATCGGCATCTTCATGGTCGCCTTCTGCACGGGGCCGCTCCGGGCGGCGGGCATCTTCTACATCCTCATGCCGGTGATCATGGTCACGGTGGGCTTTCTCTTCATGCTGCTGTTCTGCTGGCTCTACAACGTGGTCGCCGGCTGGGTCGGCGGCATCGAGGTCACCGTCGAAGAAAAGTGACTTGACACATTTTTCAGCAAAAAAGTAAAAGCCTCAGCGTCGTTTGTACCGCAGGTGCGAGATGGGGGGGTTGCAGGGATGAAAAGAGTTGCACGGATTCTGACGCTGGCCTTGTGCGTGGTGGCGGGCGGCACAGCTCGTGCCCAGTTCACGACGCTGCACAGCTTTTCCAACGCCGTCGATGGCGCCAATCCGTTTGGCAACCTGGTGCTCTCCGGCTCGACGCTGTACGGGGTGGCCTCCTATTTTAATGGCACCGTCTTTGCGGTCCAGACGGACGGCACCGGATACACGAACCTGCATATGTTTGCCGGCGGCGTGAACGACGGGATGCGTCCCTCCAGCGGGTTGACCCTCTCCGGGTCCACGCTCTATGGCCTGACGTTGTACGGCGGCGCCAACCATCCGGGATCGGGCGGCGATGGCGTCGCCTATTCGCTCCAGGTGGATGGCTCGGGCTACACCATCCTGCCCAGCTACTACAATCTCGCCCTGACGACGGTGCAGTGCCAGATGCCGATAGCCGGCTCCACCCTCTATGGGATGGGACAGGACACCAGCGCCACCGCACGCGGGAAGATTTTCTCCCTCGATACCAACGGCACCACCTATTCCGTCCTGCGCGATTTCAACCTCGGCAACAGCACCGACGGCAATCAACCCTTGGGCTCACCCGTCCTGGCGGGCTCGACGCTCTATGGCATGACCTCGATCGGCGGCAGTTCCAGCAATGGCAATATTTTTTCCATTGGCACCGACGGCAACAACTTCACCAACCTGCATAGTTTCAGTCCGGTGGAACTCCCCACCGCATCGTTGACGCTGTCGCCGACCACGTCCAAGCTCTATGGCGTGACGTATCTCAGCGGCGCCCACGACAAGGGCTGCGTCTTTTCGTTGAACACCGACGGTTCCGGGTTCACCAACCTCTGGTCCTTCACCGGTGTCATGGGCGGGGAAAACCCCACCACCTCCCTGACGCTGTCACCCGATGGCTCGACGCTCTACGGGGCGACCTATTCCGGCGGTCTATGGGAAAGGGGCATCATCTATGCCGTCAAGACCGATGGTTCCGATTTCACCAACCTCCACTCCTTCGTCACCGGACATGCCTCCAGCGATCTGACCCTGTCACCCGATGGCTCGGTGCTCTATGGCGCGATCGGTACCGGCGGCGACGGCGGAGCCGGGTCGCTCTATTCATTGACGCTGACCGGGGTGCCGGAACCCGGCACGGTGGCTTTCCTTGCGCTCTTGGGTTCCGGCCTCCTCGCCTGGCGGCGCCTCCGCCGTTGGCAGGCCTGAGCATTCGCCGCACTGCGGTGGAGCCCAAGGCTTCCTCAGAAGCACCTGTTGGACGGGCGCCCCCCACCCACCCGCACGACGTCGCACTGTATAAATAAATACGGGGTTCTTCCGGCGCATGGCCAGGAGCACCCCGCAGGTTACGGACTTGGACGGCCGGTTACTGAGCCGCCGGCTTGGCCTTGTGGTGGCCATCCTTGCCTTGCTGATGCTAGCTTTGCTCCGTGGATGGCCTGCAGAATCTGTTGCGTTGGCTTTCCTTGGCTCTACCAGCTCCTTGTCGTATCGCCGCAGCTTGGTTTCTGCCCGTAGTGGCGCCGGCGGTCGGCGCTGGTAATTAAATGGCGGGTGGGTTAGTTTCGCCCATCGCGAGGGTTGGGGAGAAATGCAGGACGATCAAAAATTACCGTTGGTTCCGGCGCAGCTTGCCGCCCTGCTGCAACCAGACCAGATCTGCCTGAACCTGCAGGCACAGGAAAAGCTTCCCGCCTTGCGCGAGCTGGTCACGAGCTTGCGGCACCATCCCGCGCTCGCACGTCCGGAGGCCTTCTTCCGCGAGCTGCTGGCACGCGAACGCGTCACCAACACCGCGCTGGGCAACGGCCTGGCAATGCCCCACGCGCGGACCGACCTGTGCGACGACATCGTGATCGCGGTCGGCCGCAGCACCGCGGGCATTGACTACGACGCACCCGACGGGAAGCCGGTCCACCTGCTGTTCATGATCGGCACGCCGCAACGCGAGCTCACGCGCTATCACCAGCTCGTCGTGGGTCTGGCCCGCATGCTCAACCGCGCCGCGAACCGCGAGCGCCTGCTGGCGGCGACCGACGCCGCGGACTTCATCCGCGTCATGGCCACGTTGCGCTGCTGATTGCTCCGCGCTTGACTCCGCCGCCCGTTATCCTAGGCTCACCCGCCAAACAGCGCAGGAGAACCAGCATGCCCAAAAATATTTCGCAGTCCAAAACCACCGTCGGCGTCGTGGATACCGCGGTGCTCGCCTATACCGCGGGCCGTGACGTGGAGCTCGACCGCCACCTGATCGCCGCCGACTGCCTCGGCACCGCGGCGCACGTCACCATGCTTGCGCGCATGCCCAAGGAGTGCCGCGTGCTGGCGCAGACCGACGCGAAGCAGGTCATCGCCGAACTCGTCGCCATCCTCCGCCGCGCGCAGGCCGGAAAGTTTGCGATCACGCTGGAGGACCAGGACGTCCATCTCGCCGTGGAGCGGAACCTGACCGCGAAGCTCGGCGACCTCGGCAAGAAAGTCCATACGTGCCGGAGCCGCAACGACCAGGTGGCGGTGGACCTGCGCCTGTTCGCCAAGGAAGAGCTGCTGGGCGTCCTCGCAGAAGTCGCCTCGCTCGCGGGTGCGCTGGACGCCTTCGCGCGCCGCCACGCCGAGGTGCCCATGGTCGGCCGCACACACCTGCAACCCGCGATGCCCAGCAGCGTCGGGCTCTGGGCCGACGCCCACGCCGCGGCATTGCTCGACGACGCCGCGCTCGTGCTCGCCGCCTACCAGCTCAACGACCAGTGCCCGCTCGGCGCCGCCGCCAGCTACGGCGTGCCGCTCCCGATCGACCGCCAGCTCGTCTCCGACCTGCTCGCCTTCAGCCGCCCGGTCGGCAACGTGCTGCAGGCGATCAACAGCCGCGGCAAGCTGGAGAGTGTCATCCTCGGCGCGCTGACGCAGGTGATGCTCACGCTCTCGCGGCTGGCGCAGGATCTCGTTCTGTTCACGATGCCGGAGTTCGGCTACTTCGCGCTGCCCGCCGCGTTCTGCACCGGCAGCAGCATCATGCCGCAGAAGAAGAACCCCGACGTGCTCGAGCTCGTCCGCTCGCGCGCCGCGCGGGTCACCGCCTGCCAGATCGCCGTGCTCGACATCGTCCGCTCCGCGCCCTCGGGCTACAACCGCGACCTGCAGGACGCCAAGGAGCCCTTCATGGAGGGGCTGTCCATGACCCGCGCCACCCTCAACATCCTCACACCGCTGATCGCCGGGCTGGAGGTCAACCGCGACGCGCTGCTCAAGGGCTTTACGCCCGACGTGTTCGCCACCGACCGTGCGCTCGAGCTCGTCGCCGGCGGCATGCCCTTCCGCGACGCCTACCACCACGTCAAGGCGCACCTCGACGAGCTCCAGAACATGGATCCCGTCGCCGCCATCGCCAAGAAGACGCACCTCGGCGCGCCCGCCGGCCTCAACTTCGACGGCACCACCGCCCGCATCATCGCCATCGCCGAGCTCGTCAGCGACGAGCGCGCCGAGTTCCACGCCGCGCTGTCCCAGCTGCTCGGCACGAAGTGGCCGATGGCGAATTAAATTTGCGCCCGATTGGATAATCGCAACGCAGCTGTGCCAACAAACTGAGGGTAAAGCCTGCGGCGTGACACGCCGCCCTCCAACAAAGGCATTTAATTGAAACTGCGAACTACGCTGCGGGCGGATTGGCCAGCGGTGGCGGCGCTGATCCATCTGTCCACGAACTTCTGGTGCGAAACGCACGGGCGGTCGAAGATCTTCACCACCGGGCCGGCTGCTGTTCTGCCGGGTCTATGAGGACCAAGACCCCGGCTGCTGTATGCCGGCGGCGGCCTTCCCAAACCTTGGAAAAAGAAAACGCGGATTTTCCAAAGCTTGGAAAACCCGCGTTGCGCAACCCGCCGGGAAGCTTACTTCAGCTCTTTGATCTTGAGGTTCCGATACCAGACGGGCGCCTGCGCCTTGCCGTGCAGGCCTTGCAGGCCGAGCTGGCCCTTGCGCGCGAAGTCCTTCAGCGCCTTGGCGAACTTGTTCTTCGTGCCGTCCGGGTTCTTGTGGGCTTCCTTCCAGTCGTTCAGGTCCACGTTGAACACTTCCTCGCCGTTGAAGACCAACGCCACGTGGCTGTCCTGGCAGGTGATCGTGAAATGGTTCCACTCGCCCACCGGCTTCTGCATCGGCTTCGCGGGCGGCTGCGCGTTGTAGATCGCGCCGACCATGCCGTAGAGCGCGCCGTCCTGCGACTCGTGCACCTGCACCTCGAGTGCGGAGAGCACGTCCTTGATGTTGCCGGCGCGCAGGAAGACGCCGCTGTTGGATTCCTTGGCGACCTTGAATTCGAGGTCGAGGATGAAATTGTCGTAGGCATCCTTCGTCCAGATGGTGTCGTGCGTCTTGGCGACCAGCACGCCGTTCTCCACGGCCCAGTCACCGGGCTTGGTAATGGCGTTGGAGAGGTCGGCCGCAAAGAGATCTTTCCAGCCGGTGGTGTCGGGATGGCTCTTGGGGGCCGCCGGGCTCCAGACGGAACCGGCGAGCAACAACGCGGCGACCGTGAAGGCCCGGCGGCGCGACCATGCGGAACAGTTGATGGTGTTCATGGGCGCAGCTTGGCAAAGCGCCCGAACTGAAGCAAGCGCGGGTTACAGGGTCACATTGAGCGTGATCGCCTTGGCCGTGGGCCAGCGCACCGCGCGCACGCCGATTTTCAGCGTGACCACCGCGCCCTCGGACGCGAGCACGAGCGCGTCCGCAGGATGGCGTGCTTTCCAGATGTTGGCGAGCAGCAGCGCGCGTTCGAGGCCGTCGCCGCGGCGGTAGTTCCAGACCTCGTCGGGTTGGGCGAGGCGCGCACCGTCATAGATGGACTCGTCCGGCAGCTTTTCCGCGAGCTGGATCAGGTCGTCATCGCCGAGCGGCTCCGCGCCCTTGATCGAGACCGGGCTGCGCTCCAGCGCGGCCTTGAGGAACGGCGCGGCATCGCATTTCGCGAGGTCGCGGTAGGCGTAGAAGGCGAGGTCGGCGACGGGCAGCTCGGCGCGCAGGCTGGCAAGATGCGCGATGATTTCCTCGCGCGGCATCGTGGGGGCGAGCGCGATATGCGCCGTGTTGAGGATGTGCTGCTTGCCGCCGAGCCCGGGCAGACGCGGCTCGAGGCGGGCAAAGGAAAGCAGCTCCTGCACCGCCATGCGGTTGCGCGTGCAGTTGCATTCCATCTCGGCCATCAGGCGTTCGACCTGTTCGGGCTTGTCGAGGTTGACGCGGTACTGCTTGAAGAATTCGTCGAACTTGTTCAGCAGGATCCGGTTCTCCATCGGCGCCGGGAAGAACTCGTCCTCGTCCAACTCGTCGAGCAGCTTCGAGCGCGTGTCGTCGCTGATCTTGAACGTGCTGGCGTGCTCGTAGGCATAGACCTTCTCGACCGGGATGTAGTGCGCATGGCCGTTGAGGTCGTGCCGTAGCTGGAAACAGCTCTGCAGGCTGGAATACTGCCGCAGGAAGTTCAGCAGGATCTCCATCGTGATGTCGGTGGTCAGGAACTTCCGCAGGTGTTGTTCGAAGCGGTGATAGGCCTTCGGATCGATCGTGGTCTCGGGAAAGAGACAGTGGACGTGGCCGCTGATGTGGCTGACGACGGTGACCTGCTCGTGGCGCAGCGCGCGCTGGGCCTTGTCGGTCAGCTCGGTGCCATTGAACCACATGTTCTTGGTCACGAGCCGGCGGTTGTTGGTCAGCACCCCCTCGTTGACGAGGATGTAGTTCTGCGAATGCAGCGGCGTCGCCAGCAGGAAGATGTCCTCCAGCGGAATGCCGCAGACGACGAACATCGCCGCCGCGTAGAGCGTCGACAGCGAGACGCATTCGCCCGCGCCGTGCGGATAGCCTTCCTTGAAGCGAAAGGCATCCATCGCCTCGATGGTCTCCGTCTTCCAATACGGGATGACACTGCTGGTGTACTTGTCGAGGCCGAAGTGCTTGCGGATATCGAGGTCGAAGTAATACTTGTCCCCCTCGTAGCCGAAGAGCGCGTTGCTCTGCGCAAGCGCGGGCTCGTCGAGCTGGCCGCGGAAGCGCGCCATCTCCCGCTCCTTGGTCGTCAGCCCCCACGTGTCGAGATCGAGGTTGAACGTGTAGTGGTCGATGATGAACTGCTTGAGGCGCAGGATGCGGCGGTAGGGCGTCATCTTGTGCAGCCCCGCAAACCACGGATCATCGCGCCACGCCCACAATTTCGGCGACATGATGTTCGCCAGCACCAGGCTGAAGAGCAGCTCCGGGTAGATGAAGATCTCCATGTCGGAGAGCGTCAGTGCCGAGGAGTATTTCTCCAGGTCTTGGGGCGATATGGTGGGACGGTTTGAATTCATGCGATGGCCTTGTTCAGCGGTTGTCGCTGTGCACGCGCATTCGATTGCGCTCCATAAAAATTATGCTTCGGAACGACCTTCTGGCGAGGCACTGGTGCCTTCAAGGCGGCGTCCCGCGCAACCCCGGCCTCTGCAAAGCGTCCGACGAAGGCCGGAACACGCAATTGCGAATCGAGATAAACGTCGAAGTTCGTTGTTTTCATGGCAAACCTGCTTGAACGCACGCAAGTTTATGCGGCTCTCTGCAAGGTTGCAAATAGCGATCTTGCTTACAGCCAGGACTTCTCATTTCGTTGCTTCTGCTGCTGGCGGTTTCCCCGCGCGCCGGTCGCGGACGACCTTGGCGGGGAGGCCGACGGCGATGCTGTATTCGGGGATGTCCTTGGTCACCACCGCGCCGGTGCCGATGATGGAGTGCGCGCCGATCGTCACGCCGTCGAGCACCTTGGCGCCCGCGCCGAACCAGGAGTCGTCGCCCACCTTGATGCCTTGCGAGGTGCTGCCGGAATGGACGATGTCCTCGTCGAGATCGGCCACGTGGTCGCCACCGATGAGATAGGTATAGGCCGCGAGCAACGTACCCGCCCCCACCTCGACGCGGCTGCCGGAGAAGATCTCGCAGTTGAAGCCGATGTTGACGCGGTCGCCGAGGACGATATCGCCGTTCTTGCAACTCAAGATGGTGTTGCGGCCGATGAAGGCATTATCGCCGATCTTGATACCGGCATTGTCGGTGCCTTTGGCATCGATCAGACAATTGTCGTCCACGACTACGTTGTCGCCGAGCTCGATCTTGTTCGGATGGCGCAGGATCGTGTTCAGGCCAAAGACCACGCCGCGGCCGCAGCGCTTGAGCAGCTTCGGATAGAGCCGCGAGCGCAGCCAGAGCCCCAGCGCCCCGGGCACGCTGGTGCTCAGGAATTGCACCCATTCATATTTCATCAACGCCCAGAAGCCCGGCCGGCCCACCACCAGGTCCTGGTAGAGGCCGATCTTCGACTTGCGCGGCGCGCCCATCTTCCACTGGATTCGTACGCTTTCGGTTTTCATAGCCAGCCGTGTTCCTTATACCAGCGCGCGGTCTGCGCCAAGCCTTCTTCGTTGGTGAATTTCGGGGCGAAACCAAGGCGCTGGCGGATCTTGCTCGTGTCGAACGAGCGGTCTTTGGTGAAAAACGCCACGCGCCGGCGGTAGAGCGGCGGCGCGATCTTCAGCGGCTTGCAGATCAGTTCACAGAGGTCAGCCGCCAGAAAGACCGGCCACGCCGGCAGCCGCAGGATGCGGCACGGCTTGCCGAGCGTCGCACAGACGATGCGGCCGATGTCGGCCTGCGTCACCGCCGCCGGATTGCCGCAGATGAACGCCTCGCCCTGCGCCGCCGGATGCACCGCCGCCAGCACCATGCCGCTGACGAGGTCCTCGACGTGGATCAGATGATAGAGCCCCTTGCCATAGCCGAGCAGAATGAACACCGGTTTGACGGCCAGCTTGAAAATTTTCAGCAGCCGCCGGTCACCCGGCCCATAAATCGCCGCCGGCCGGATCACCGTATAGGGGAGGCGCTTGTCGCGCGCGAAGGCGTGCAACCAGAGTTCCGCCTCCGCCTTGGTCTTCTGATAATCGTCACCGGGATTGAATTTCGTTTCCTCGGTCGCCGGCGGATTTTCCACATGCCCATGCACGCCGACGGTCGAGATATGCACGAAACGTTTGAAATCCGGCTGGTTCAACGCGGCCTCGGCCAAAAGTTGCGTGCTCGTCTCGTGCACGCGGCGATGTTCATCCTCCGGCAAGCCCGAAACGCGATAGGCCGTGGCGGCATGAAAGATAAACTGCACGCCCGCGGTGGCGGCCTTGACCACGTCGGCGTCATACACATTGCCGCGGAACCATTCGATGCCGAGGTCCTTCAGCGGGCCGACGTTGGCCGTGTGCCGCGCAATCGCACGCACCGCGCACCCCTGCTCCACCAGCCGCCGCACCAGCACCGCGCCGGTGAAACCCGTCGCGCCGGTCACCAGCACGTGCGCCCCCGCCGGCATCTTGCATTCTGGTTCGCTCATGTGCACATCCATCATTCAGTTGCGCCGGGTCGGTGACCCGGCCTACAACCCTGCGGCCCAAGCCTGACTATATTCCCGCGCTGCGTTCGAACCGCGCCAGCACCGGCGAGCCGAGCAGCTTCTTCAAGCCCAGCACGCCGCAGAGGCCTTCCAGCGCCGCCGAGGCCGCCGGCCATTTCAGCATCCGGTGCAGCACCATGGGCAGGAAAAACTCGCCGTGGCGCGCCGCCGCCGCAAAACCGTGCCGCGCAAACTCCGCCGCCACGGCGCGGTGCCGGAACAGGGTGAACGGCCGCGTGTTCTTCTCGATCTTCTTCTTCGCCCCGAAGAGCGCCGACGAGAAAAAGTTAACGCTCTGGTCGGTCGGATAATCCACGATCACCGCGTGCCGCGCCACGCGGCAGAGCTCCGCGATCAGCTGCGGCCACGCGTCGCAATGCGGCAGCAGCCGGATGGACACCACGACCTCGAAGGCGCGGTCGGGGAACGGCAGGGCGACCAGGTCGCCGACCGCAAACTTGATCCGGCCGGCCTGCACTTCCGGCTCGATCCGCTTGACGCAGACGCCGTCGCTGCCGAGCACGGTGACGTCCAACCCGGCGCGCGCCAACGGCAGCGCCAGCTGGCCGTGGCCGCCGCCGACATCGAGAACCGTGGCCGCCGGCCAGCGTCGCAGCCAGGCCAGCACGATGCGCTCCTGCACGGAGAGCAGCCACGCCCCCGCCGGCCCGGCGAAGCGTGCCGCATAGCCGTCGGATGCGGTCTCGATGTCCGCGTGTTCTCCGGAAAGAATGTGCGACCCCGTTTGCATGGCCGCTACCCTACCCGCTCACCGCCCCCGCGGCAAGACGCGCGTCAGGTTTTCCGTAACCGCGGAAAAAGAAAACCACGGAATGCGCGAGGGCACACTCCGTGGCTTCCGGTGCGGACGGGCGCAGTCCCGCCGCGGCGGGACAACCCTGCAAACCGGCGCGTCAGACCTCGTCGGGGACGACGAAGGGCGCGCGCTGTTTTTCTTTGGCCAGCGCGTTGGCGGCATCGTTATCCACAAACTTCTCGGTCTTCGGATCCATCGTCAGCAGCGGGCCAAGGACCGCCTTGGTTTCATCGAGGTTGACGCCGTTGGCGGCGAGGTGCTCCTTGAACCGGCCGAAGGTTTCGACCATGTCCTTGTTGCCCTTGATCTGGTCGAGGATGGCGCCCGGCGCCGCCTTCTGGCCGATGCGGTAGGAGACGTTCGGCGTATGGCAGAGCGCGCTGGAGAGATGGCCTTCCGTGATCGGGCCGTTGAGGTCCGACGTCTTGCGGCTGCGGACGGCCTTGATGAAATTGCCGAAGTGGTTGCTGTCCTCCTGGAAGTCCATGACCACGCCCGAGGCGGCGCCACCCGCACCCGGCGCGGCTTCCTTGGCCTTCTTGGCCTTGCCGCCCTTGAACTCCTGCAATATTTTGCCGTCCTTGTCGTAGGCGACCGCCTTGCTGTAGTCGGGAATCAGCATGTAGCCGTTTTCGCAATGGATGATGCAACCGACGCCGGCGCCGAGGTGCTTGTCCATGTTCTTGGCGCCCGTTTTCTCGGGCAGGCCGCGCACCTCGAAGATCAGCGGCGCGCCGGCATAGTCGTGGAAGCAGATCTGCGTGTTCGGCGTCTCGCCGTCGTCATCGTAGCCAAAGCGTCCGCCGATGCTCATCACGCGCGGCGAGAGTTCGTTGACGCCAAGCGCCCAGCGGCAGAGGTCCATCTGGTGGATGCCCTGGTTCCCGAGGTCGCCATTGCCGGTCGCCCACATCCAGTGCCAGTCGTAATGCACCGAGCCCTGCTTGCCGTTGCGGCGCGGCGGATCCATCGGGGCGGGACCGCACCAGAGATTATAATCAAGGCCCGGCGGGATCGGTTGCGGGCCGGTGGTCTTGCCGATGCTGTCGCGCCGCTTGTAACAGAGGCCGCGCGAAACGAGCACCTTGCCGAGTCCGCCCTTGTGCAAAAAGTCCATGCCGGCGCGGATGCCCACGCTCGACCGGCACTGCATGCCGGCCTGCACGATGCGGCCGTACTTTTCCGCGGCCTTCACCGCCTGCCGGCCTTCCCAGACGTTGTGCGAAACGGGTTTCTCGACATACACATCCTTGCCCGCCTGGCAACTCCAGACCGTCACGAGCGAATGCCAGTGGTTCGGGGTCGCGGTGCTGATGACATCAATGTCCTTGTTCTCCAGGAGCTTGCGGACGTCGGTATAAGTCTGCACTTTCTGGTTCTTCTTCTCGAAATCCGCCGCGCCCTTGGCGAGGACTTTTTCGTCCACATCGCACAGCGCCACCACGCGCACGCCGGGCAGTGAGCGGAAGCCGCTGATGTGCGAAGCGCCGCGACCGCGAAAGCCGACCACGGCCACGCGGATATCGCTGTTGGCGCCGTCGGACTTGGCCCACGCCGACCGCGGGAGGCTCAACGCCGCGGCCGCTAGGCCGGACGTCTGCAGGAAACTGCGACGACTGATCTGGTTCATGTTTGCTCCTGTTTGGTTTTGCAATTTATTTGGCACCCTGGCCGGCGACAAACTCGCGATACAACTCGGCCACCTGCCCGGCCTTTTCGTCGCCAACGTGGAACACAAAACGATAGCCGAAGGTCGCGCGCTCGCCGGCCGCGAGCTTGAGGTCGCCGGCGCCCTTGGGCTTCGTCTTGTCGAAATCGTGGAGCCCGAACGGATTTGCCGCGAAGAGCCCGTAGTCGCGCACGTGCCACGTGGTCGGATGCCGTGGATTCTGCGGCGCATCGAAGATCGCGACGCCGAGCACCTTGCCCTCCACCGGCCCGGAATAATCCACCCACCCGGCCGCCGTGCCCCATGCGGCCACATCGCGCTGCCCGGCGCTGGTGACAATGTGGCCCTGCGCGCCCTTGCCCTTGACGCTCATCGTCGCCGGCAGGCGGATGGCCATCGAGCCTTCCTTCGTGTCGCCGAACGTCACGGGGCCCTCCGAGGCGATCAGCGTGATCTCAAAATCGACCACGCGCACCGCGCTGTGCGCCTGGAAGCGGATGGTGCGCTCGTCGCTGCACAGCGGCTTCCCATCGTGGTCCACCCATTTGCAGCGCTCGCGGATGACGCCCTCGCCGAGCGCGAGAAATTTTTCATGGAGCGTCTTGCCGAACGCCTTCTGCTCCGACCAGCAATCCACGCCGTTGACGTTGCCGTGGGCATACCAGAGACCCTTGTGGTGGACGTGATCGGTCGTCTCGTTGGTCGTCTGCTGCATCGGCCAGTTGCGCGTCATGCCCACACCGCCGGGGCCGATCAGCGGATAAAGATAGGGCCGCGCCACATCCTGATAGTGATATTCCGTGAAGAGTTCGCCGCCGATCTCCACGCGCACCTTGCCGCCCGCATCCTTGAGCACGATGCCGTCGGCCGCCGCCACTGCCGCCGCGCTTCCCACCAACAACACCGCCGCCCGGATAAAATTCATAATGTAATCCCTTAGCACACGCCTGCGCCTGATTTCGAGCACGAAATCATGGCATCAAACGCAAAGGGCGCGGAAATATTTCATCCCGGGGGAAAAGAAACGCCCGCCGCACCCACGGCAAGGCGGACGCGGGCGCGGCCGCCGCAGCTCGGCTTTTCCCCCTCCGGTTTTTGGGGTTGACCCCGGCGGGGGCTTTGCATAACGTCTCGCCGCATTTCGCAAGCCCTCTCGGAGGGCTTTTCTTGTGTTGAACCGGAGAGCACGGACATGGCCAATACAGTTTTGATCGGCGCGCAATGGGGGGACGAGGGCAAGGGCAAAATCATTGACGTGCTCACCGCGGCCGTGGACTGGGTCGTCCGCTACCAGGGCGGCAACAACGCCGGCCACACGGTCGAGATCGGCAACGAACGCTATGTCCTGCACCTGATCCCTTCCGGTATCCTGCGCCCAGGCACCAAGAACGTCATCGGCCACGGCGTCGTGGTGGATCCCTTGGCGCTGGTCAAGGAAATCACCGACCTGGAACAGCGCGGCGCCGATTTGCGCGATCGCTTCTTCCTCAGCGACCGGGCGCACCTCGTCCTGCCCTATCACAACCTGCTCGACGCCTGCCGCGAACAGGCCGCGACCGCGGGGGCGAAGATCGGCACGACCAAGCGCGGCATCGGCCCGGCCTACGGCGACAAGGCGGCGCGCGTCGGCCTGCGCGCCGGCGACCTGCTCGATCCTATCTTTCCGGAGCTGCTCAAGCGCCGCGTCGAGGAAGCCAACCGCGTGCTCGTCGCGTGGGGCCAGCCGCCGGTCGACTACGCCCAACTGCTGGCCGACTGCCAGGCGGCCACGCGCAAGCTTGCGCCGTTCATCGCCGACACGATCCCGCTGCTCAACGCCGCCATCACCCGCAAGGAATCCATCCTCTTCGAGGGAGCGCAGGGCACGATGCTGGACATCGACTTCGGCACCTACCCCTTCGTCACATCCTCGAGCGCGACCGCCGGCGGCGCGTGCACCGGCGCGGGCGTTGCGCCGCACCGGATCGACCGCGTGATCGGCGTCGTCAAGGCCTACTCCACGCGCGTCGGCGAAGGCCCTTTCCCGACCGAACTGCTCGACGCGATGGGCGAACAGCTCCGCAAGACCGGCAACGAGTTCGGCGCCACCACCGGCCGCCCGCGCCGCTGCGGCTGGTTCGACCTGGTCGTCGCGCGCTATTCCGCGATGCTCAACGGCATCGACGCCTGGGCACTGACCAAGCTCGACGTGCTAGACGACGTCCCGGTGATCAAGATTTGCGTCGCCTATGATTGTGACGGCGAGCGGCTGACCACCGTGCCGGCCAACATCCGCAAGCTGGAGCGCTGCCGGCCGGTCTACGAAGAATTCCCGGGCTGGCAATGCAAGACCACCGAGGCCACGACATTCGCCGAATTGCCCGCCGGCGCGCAGGCCTATGTGCGGCGGCTGGAAGAGCTGACCGGCGTCAAGGTCGGCCTGTTGTCCGTCGGCCCGCGCCGCGCGAGCACGATGAAATTGTTGCCGATGTGGCATTGATGACCGATAGTGCGCGGCAACAGCGCGCTGTTGCCAGGGCCTGAAAAAGGGAACGTCTGGTCTTTCCAAGGCTTGGAAAAAGTCGAGGCGGTAGCTTCCAAGGTTTGGTATAGTCAGCTGTAACGATGAGCGACGAGAAATCAAAAGTGCCGCAGCATGTGGCCGTGATCATGGACGGCAATGGCCGCTGGGCCAAGGCGCGCGGCTGGCCGCGCCTGAAGGGTCATCAGGAGGGCGCGGCCTCCCTGCGGGCCATCCTCCGCGCGTGTCGCGACCACGGCGTCAAATACCTCACCGTCTACGCCTTCTCCTCCGAAAACTGGGTCCGCCCGAAAGACGAAGTCAGCGGGCTGATGCACCTCCTGAAGACCTTTCTGCGCAAGCAGGAATTCGAGCTGCACGAGAACAAAGTCCGCCTGCGCATGATCGGCCGGATGGAAGACCTGCCGGCCGCCGTGCAGAAGGAACTCCAGCGCGTCATGGCTGCGACCGCGCACTATCCCGACCATCACCTCATCCTCGCGCTGAGCTACGGCTCGCGCGCCGAGCTCACCGCCGCCTGCCGCCAGATCGCGCGCGAGGCCAAGGCCGGCACGCTGGACCCGGAAAAAATCACCGACGCGACGGTCGCGCAACATCTCTACCTGCCCGACGTGCCCGATCCCGACCTCCTGATCCGCACCAGCGGCGAAATGCGCATCAGCAACTTCCTGCTCTGGCAGATTTCCTATGCCGAGCTCTACGTGACGCCGATCCTCTGGCCCGATTTCCGCGAGCCGGAGTTTGCCGCCGCGCTGGCGGACTATGCCGGACGCCACCGCCGCTTCGGAGACATCAAGTGATCCCGGCCCTGGTCCAGCGCACCACCAGCGGCGTGCTGCTCGGCGGCGGCGCCATCGCCGTCTTCTTTTGGGCGCCGGTGCCGGCCCTCTTCGGGGTCCTGCTCCTGGTGGCCGCGCTGGCCACCCGCGAATTCTACGCCTTGCTGCCCGCGGCCAACATCCCGCGCTATCCCGTCGTCGGCACCCTCTGCGGTCTCTGCTATCTCGTGGCCGTCTGGGCGCAACTGACCTGCACCACGTTGACGGGCGCCCAGCGCGCGGCCATCGAGCCGGCGCTGTTCTTCCTGATCGTCACCACGATCCTGCTCCGCCAGTTTCCGCAGCGGGAGAACCCCCGCCCGCTCGAGACCCTGGCCGGCACGCTGATGGGCGTGCTCTATGTCCCGCTGATGCTCGGCTTCTTTCCGCGCCTGCTGCTCACCTGGGGCGCCGATACCGGACGCTGGCTCATCTTCTACGGCGTCCTCGTGGTGAAGGTCAGCGACATCGGCGCCTACTTCGTCGGCTCCACGCTCGGCCGCCACAAGCTCTGCCCGCATATCTCCCCCAAGAAAACCTGGGAGGGTCTCGTGGGTGGCATCATCGCCTCGCTGGTGGCCAGCCTGCTTTGGTGGCATCTGGCCCACGGCCGTATCGGCGCGCTGGACCTCGCCCTGCCCCATGCCATCGTGCTCGGCCTGCTCCTCCCGGTGATGGGCCTCTTCGGCGACCTTGCCGAATCCGTCCTCAAGCGCGCCGCCAACGTCAAGGATTCCGCCAACTATATTCAAGGAATGGGCGGCATCCTCGACGTCCTCGACAGCCTGCTGCTGACCGCACCCTTGTTGTTCCTGTATGCCCTGCTCTTCCTACACCTGCAACCCGGAGTTTAAGAACACCCCATGCTATTGATCCTCTATACCATCGCCCTCGTCATCCTCCTGCTCGGCGCCAGCATCTTCGTCCACGAGCTGGGCCACTTCGTCGTCGCCCGCTGGTGCGGGATGGTCGTGGATACCTTCTCCATCGGCTTCGGCCACGCCATCTGGAAGAAGAAGGTCGGCGAGGTCACCTATAAAATTGGCTGGATTCCCTTCGGCGGCTATGTGGCCCTCCCGCAGATGGACCCCACCCTCGATGGCAAAGCCGAGGCCGATACGCAGCAGCGCGCCCTGCCACCGGTCGCGCCGTGGAAACGCATCGTGGTCTCCCTGGCCGGCGCCACCGGCAACATCCTCTTCGCCATCCCCCTCGCCTGGATCGTCTTCCTCTCGGGGCGCCCCGCCGCCCCGCACGAAACCAACAGCCTGATCGGCTATGTGGAGACCAACGGTGCCGCCTACAGCGCTGGCGCCCGTATCGGCGACCAGATCCTGGCCGTCAACGGCTCCCCGGTGAGCAACTGGAATGAGATCTCCGTCCTCTGCGCCACCAGCAGCGTCGCCGACCTCCGCCTGCGCGACCTCGTGGGCAGCGAGAAGCAGGTGCAGATTGTGCTGACCAACGGCCTGCTCGGCATGAAGCAGATTTCCGACCTCTTGCCGCAGCAATACTGCACCGTCGCCAAGACCATGCCGGGGTCCGCTGCCGCCGCCGCCGAAATCCGCCGCGGCGACCGCATCCTCGAATGCGACGGCATCCGCATCTTCAGCCGCCCCCAGCTCACCGACATCGTCAGCGCCCGCGAAGGCCGGAGCGTGTCCCTCAAGCTCCAGCGCGGCGCCGACGTGATCGCCATGCAGATCACCCCGCTCTACAACGAGAAAGAAAAGCGCGCGCTGATCGGCATCATCTATACCGACTGGCGCTTCGATGTGGATCTCGAGAAGAAGACCCATCCCAAGCCCGCCACCCAGCTGCGCGAACACGCCACGATGATCTTCCGGGTGCTCCAGGCCTTGGTCACCCCCGGGACCGCCGGCAAGACGGCCGAACTGATTGGCGGCCCGCTGGAGATCATTGTGGAATACTGGCTGATGATCCAGAGCAGTTTCATGCTGGCCCTCTGGTTCACCTGCTTCCTGAACGTGAATCTGGCGGTCGTCAACCTCCTGCCCATTCCCGTCTTCGATGGCGGCCACATCGTCTTTGCCCTGTGGGAGGCGGTCACGCGCCGGCCCGTGCACCGGAAAGTGGCCAACGGACTGATGAATTTCTTCGTCATCCTGATCCTGTGCCTCGCCGCGTTCCTGACCTACCGCGACGTGATGCGCAACTTTTTCCCGGGCAGCCGTGCCGCCGCGGTGGCCCCCACCAATCAGGTCCCGGCTGTAACCAACGCCGTCCCCCAACCCGGAAAATAAACTGCCGAAGCGATACCGCCGGAGCGGGCGCCTGTAGCTCAACTGGACAGAGCATCAGACTTCGAATCTGAGGGTTACAGGTTCAAATCCTGTCAGGCGCGCCATACCTCCACCTCCGTCCGCACCGGTTATTCCAGCGGCGCAGCGGCGCGCAACCCTCCTCCCGCGGCTGACTTTTGACCGCAGCCGGTTGACGTCCGTACGCTTTCCACGCCTGCCGCCTGCGTCGGGCTTCTGCTAAAATGTTTGACGGAGCCTGGGTTTTCGGGCATTCGGACGGCATGAAATTACTGCTGGCATGTGCGTGGGCGGCAACCACCTGGGCGGCCGCGGCCGCCGTCGGCCCGTCTCCGGACGGCTGGAAATTCGGAACGCCGGATGCGGTGGTGCGTCACGACTGGGCACGTTCGATACGCTGGCAGCCGGCCAAGCACGCCTACATCCGCCAGCCCTTTGCGCCACCGCAGGACTGGTCGGAGGGCCACGCCGTGGCGTACTGGGTCCATGTTGAGAACCCGGCGGCGGGGGCGACACTCGCCTGCGAATTTCCCTCCGAGAACCCGGCGACGCAAGGCCCGGATTACTATGGCTGCAAGCTGCCGCTGGATTGGTCCGGCTGGAAACGTGTGGTTTTGCCGTTCGCAGAGATGGGCCAGTCGCGCGCGCCGGTCGGGCTGAAGCAGATCACGGGCGTGACGCTGCGCGTGGCGGGCGCGGACGCCAAGACGGTGCTGCGGCTCGGCGGCTTTGAGCTGGTGACGGGCAAGGCGGCCGGCCCGCGGATGAGCGACGCGGAGCTGTTCGCGAACCTGAACCTCGACCTGCCGGCGCTGGCGGCGGTCAAGAGCGCAGTGTCCGCGCGGAACCTGCCGGCGGCGAAGGCCGCGCTCGCGGCGCACTTCCGCAACCGTACCCTGCCGCGGTGGACGGTGGACTGGCGGCAGCCGGAGTTTCGCAGCGCGCAGAAGAAGCCCACCCGGGATCCGCGCGCGGAGAAAGTCCTGCAGCACAAGTTCGACTACACGCAAGGCCCGCACAAAAAAGGCACGCTCGATTTTGGCAAGCAGATTGACTGGACGGCCAATCCGACCGAGGGCGAGGCGCGCACGCACCTGTGGAACGAGAGCCTCAACCGCCATTTCCATTTCCGCGCACTCGCCGACGCCTACTGGCGCACGGGACAGGATAAATACGCGCAGGAAATCGCCGACGAGATCATGGACTGGGCCAGGGCCAACCCGGCGGTGCTGCTCTCCAATGGCAATCACATGCAGAACGGCTGCGAGGCGTGGCAGACGCTGACAACGAGCATCCGGCTCGCCGATGTCTGGCCGAACGCGATCTACCGCTGCCTCGGCTCGCCCGCGTTCACCGACGAGGTGCTCTGCACGCTCTATAAATCGGTTTGCGAGCAGGCGCGCCATCTGCTGCGCTGGCCGAGCGGCGGCAACTGGCTGACCTCGGAGTCGAACGGGCTGTTCACCAGCGGCGTGATGTTCCCGGAATTCAAGGAGGCGGCCGAGTGGCGGCGCACGGGCATCGCGCGGCTCTACCGCCAGCTCGATGACGAGGTCTATCCCGACGGCATGGAATACGAGCTCGCCGCCGGCTACAACAACTGGGTCGTCGCCGAATTCGCCGGCATCATCGAGCAGGCCGACCGCAACGGTGTGCGCGCGGAACTGCCCACCGACTTCCTCGCCAAGATGGAGAAGATGTTCAGCTACCTGACCCTGGCCGCGCTGCCCAACGGCGCGCTCCCCGGCTTGAACGACTCGCACATCAGCGACGTACGCAAACTGCTGGCGACGGGCTTCCAACTTTTCCCCCAGCGCAACGACTTCCAGTACCTCGCCACCGGCCGCCAGGCCGGGCGCCCGCCCGCGGAAACCTCGCGCGCCTTCCCCTATTGCGGCCATTATGTGATGCGCTCCGGGTGGGACCCCGAGGCGACCTACCTGCTCTTCGATGCCGGGCCCTACGGCTACGGCCACCAGCACGAGGACAAGTTGCATTTCATCCTCTGGAGCCACGGGCGGCAACTCCTGCTCGACGCCGGCACCTTCTCCTACGATAAATCGCGCTGGCGGCGCTACGTCCTGGGCAGCGCCGGCCACAACACCGTGCTCGTGGATGGCGCCGGCCAGCACCGCAACGGCCAGCGCGACACCTACTTCTGGCCGCGCCCGTGGACCGCCGCCGCGCCGCCGCAGAACGATGCCCGCTGGCAGTCCACGCCGGAATTCGACTGGGCCTCGGGGATCTATACCAACGGTTACGGCGCGCACAACGAGATCGCCGTCACGCACCAGCGGCAGATCCTGTTCCTCAAGCCGGAGCGGCTGTTCGTCGTCTTCGACACGCTCACGCCGCAAGACGCCCGCGTGCACAAAGTCGAGGCGCTGTTCCACTTCGACGCGCCCGAGGCCGTCGTGGAGGCCTCGACCAAGGCCGTCCTCGGCAAGAGCGGCGCCGCCGCCAACATAGTCATCCGGCCTGTGGACAGCAGCGGCTTGGCGGTCACCATCGTCAAAGGCACGGAAGAGGAGCCGGTGCAGGGCTGGGCGAACGACCCCTGGCGCGCGGTCCCGACGGCGATCTTCAGCAAGAGCGGGACCGGCGTGGTGAACTTCTGCTTCGTCGTCGAACCGGTGGGCGCAGGCGCCGTTTCGCGCCTCACCCGCGTCGAGCCGCTGGCCGGCGGCGCGCGCCTGACGCTGACCGGCGGCGCCACCCTCGAAGCCCGGCTCGCGCCAGAGCCGCTCGTGAAGCGCAGCGCGGCCGCTGGGCGCTGATTTTTCGTCCTCGAGCTGCGTTCACGGGACCTGTCGAGGACAGGCAAGAACCGTCGGCGCGTTGTGCGAGGCTCGGCAGGCCGCTCAACTCCAGCCCCCACCCCATCCGGCGGCCCAGCAACCCGGTGCCGCGTGCGAAGCCAGGCGCGGCAGGGTTGACCGCAGGTGTTCAACCGTTGCGGCCACCGACCAGGCCGCCGAAGCTGCTGCGCCGAAGCGCGTCCCGCACGAACAACACCATGCTTTGCATGGCTTTCTGGAGGGCCACGCTCCGTCGTGGCCGGAATCCTGTACTTTTGTTGGTGCCGTCACCGTCAGGAAATCCTTCAAACGGGCATTGAATGGCCTTGCAAGCAGAAGTGGTTTCGCTAGAGTACCCGGCGTGTCAGCGCCCATAAAATTCGCGATCCTCGGGGACATTCACGCCAACCTTGAGGCGTTGCAGTCCGTGATGGCCGATGCCGAAACGCAAGGGGTGACGAAGTATGCGTGCACCGGCGACATCGTCGGCTACAACGCCAACCCGATCGAGTGCCTTGAGATCATCCGCGGCCTGAAGTGCCCGACGGTGCGCGGCAACCATGACCACTATTGTTCCTATGACGAGGCGCTGGACGGCTTCCACCCGCTGGCCGCCGACGCGGTCGGCTGGACACGCAAGCAGTTGCACAACGACCAGCGCAAATTCCTGCACGACCTGCCGATGGTCTCGAAGAGCGAGTCGTTCTGGCTGGTCCACAGCACGCTGGACATGCCGGACCGCTGGGGCTACGTGTTCGAGGCGCTGGAGGCGGAAGCGAACTTCACCTATCAATTCACCCCGGTGTGCTTCTTCGGGCACACGCACGTGCCGCTGGCGTTCGAGAAGACCGACTACGTCAAGGGCGGGCTGTATTCGAAGATCAAGGTGCAGCTCGGCCGCAAATATTTCGTCAACGTGGGCAGCGTCGGTCAGCCGCGCGATGGCGACAACCGGGCGGCCTACGTGATCTACGATTTGGACAACAACATGATCGAGCTGCGGCGCGTGGCCTACAACATCGAGGCGGCGCAGGAGAAGATCATCAAGGCCGGGCTGCCCCAACGCATGGCTGCGCGGCTGGCCGTGGGCCGTTGATCCCGCTTTGCCAGGAGATCCCGATGAACATCCGTCTAGTCCCCCTGCTCGCCTTGCTTATGTGGCTGACCCTGCCCGCCGGCGCCCAGATCGAGGTCATCTGCCAGCCGGTGCACACCACCTATATGATCGGCGAGGAAACCACCATCAACGTCGAGGTGCGCAACAACACCGGGGCGCCGCTGGTGCTCGCCGGCAGCAACCATACGGCGAAGCTGGAGTTCGAGTTGACCACGGCCTCCGGTTCGGCCGTGCCGCTCAAGCACGCGGTGCCGTTCGCCCCGTCCGACGTGGTGAAGGCCGGCGAACAGTGGATCCGCGCCGTGGACCTGCAACCGTTCTTCGACCTGCGCAACCCGGGCCGCCTCAAGGTCCGCGCCTATGTGGAGTGGGATGGCAATGCCTACCTCTCGGCCAAGCGTTTCTTCAACATCGAGCGCGGCGCCGAGCAGCTCAAGCAGACGGTCGCGAGCGGCACGGGCAAGGACAAGGTCACGGTCAACTACAGCCTGCGGACGGTGGCGCGCGAGGAGGGCGAGATCCTCTTCCTGTGCATCGAGGATCCCACCTCGCAGAAGCGCTTCGCGGCGGCCAACCTCGGCACGCTGGTGCGCCTCTATGCCCCGCAGATGCTGCGCGACAAAGCCGGTCACGTGCATATCCTGCACCAGTCGGCGCCCAACCGGTTTACGCACAGCGAACTCACCGCCACCGGCCACATGCTCAGCCAGGAGCACTTCTCCAATGACTACCAGATGCCCGACATCAAGGTCGTCGAAGGCCATGTGATCACGCGCGGCCGGCCCTACGTTCCGGGCGAGGATCGCGCCATCCCGGTGGGCCCTGAAGCGCGGCAGTGAGGTTCACTCGGGGTCGAACGGCAGGCGGGCGATCGATTGCTTCCAGCGCGCGTCCAGTTCCGCGGGCGTCAGGCCGAGGAACCGGCAGAGCAGCGCCACCGGCGGCGTGCGCCGGATGTCGGCCGTGGCCTCCAGCCGGCGCAGGTGCTTGAGGTAGGCAAAAAATTTCTCCTGGAGGGCGGGCCGCAGCAGCAGCCGCACCACGCTCCACGCTTCCGCATAGGCGAGTTCGGCCTCGCGCTCGCCGCCATAAAAGCCCCGGTCGCTCCGCTCGCGGTGCCCCAGCAACTCGGCGAGCGGAATCAGCCGGCCCTCTTCCTGCGCCGTCTTCACGAGCGCGGAGTAGCCATAATTCAGTGCGCCCGGCTGGCGCGACTCGCACCAGAGGGCCAACCCCTCGGCCAGCCAGCCGGGCGTGGCGCCCTCGGCCAAAATACCGCTCGCATGGAACAACTGGTGCGCGCCCTCGTGGCGCAACACGCGATGGTTTGACGCCTCCGCATGGCGCAGCATGCCGCACGCCTCCCCCAGCAGCACCAGCCGCACGTGGTTGGCCGCGGCATCGGTCGCCGCCCGCACCTGCTGCTTCTCCGACTGCCACGCCAAGCGCGCCAGGATCTCATCCATGCCGGCGGTATAGCGTTGGTCAAAGACGGCGAGCCGCTGCTGGGCCGGCCGGTAGAAACCCATGACGTTGGGCCGCCGGCCGAGCATGCGCCGCTGATAGGCGCGGTAGGCATCCTCCGCGGTGAAGATCAGGACCTGCACGTGGTCGGGCAGGCCCAGGCCCTCGGTCAGCGCGCCAAAGCGCGCGACGAAATTCGTCTGGAGCACCTGCAGCACGCCGAGATAACGCTCCGCCGCCTGGGGCGAATCGTCGGTCAGCAACGTGTACGGGGGGGCGCGGATAAGGCGCAGTTCCGGAAACTCCAGCTGGAAGCTCACGTCGCAGTAATTGATGGGCGACGGCTTGAGCCGCAACGCCTCCGCGTGGGAGAGCTCGGCACGCTCGAAATCCATCAGCCAGCGGCCGTCGGCGCCGAAAGGCGCCGCCCAGCGCACCATGCCATTCGTTTCCCCGAGCAGCCAGCCGACCAGCCCGCGCCCGTCGTTGAACCACAGGACATGCGACGGCTGTGCCGCCGCCGCGCGCTGGTTCAGGTGCGTCCACGCGACGCGCTCCGCCGGCGTCAGGCGGGCGTCGTTCGTCTGGGCGCGGCCCGCCACGGCGGCGCACAAGGCCAGCAACAGGATGGAAAATCCAATCTTCATACAGCAGCTGCGCACAGCATAGCTCGCCGCCGTTCCTTTTCCAAACCTTGGAAACCAAAACCGCCCGATTTCCAAGCCTTGGACAAAATCAGCAGCCGAGCTCCGCGCCCCCACGCAACTGCCGAGGCGCCACCTACGCCCCGAAGGCTCTGTCGTTAAACCGGAGGGTGTACCAGAGTACGCTCACGTGAGCCATGCGTCCACCATCGGCGCGGCCCAGCGCGCGAAGTCGGCGGCGCACCAGGCGGCGACCGCGGCGGCGAGGACATCCATCGTGTAGTGGGCGCGCAACACAAGCACGGTGGCCGCCTCCAGCACGGCGACCGTCACCACGGCCAGCGTCAGCAGCGGAACCCCGAGTTGCGCCACCTCCAGCGCACCGAGGACGGCAATGGCGGTGTGCCCGGAGAAAAAGAAGTCGTTGCTCGTGCCGTAGGTGACAAACAGCGAAGGGAAACCCGGCCGCCGCCAGATCATGCCGGCCGGCGCAGGCAAGGTGCAGATGGCCTGGCAGACCTGGCGCAGCGCGTAGAGCGAGAACATCGCGATGAACGGTCGCAACGTGGGTCCGAAGATGGAGGCGGCGATCAGGAACAAGCCGAACAGGTCAATGAACCCGGAGCTGACGATCAGCAGCCGGTCGGCGGTGCGCGGGTGTTGCACGAGCCAGCCGTGCAGCGGCGCGGTCCAATCATGGATCGCGTCGCCGAGCCCGGCGCGGTGTTGCGTCTTGCGGCTGATCAACGCCTGCGTCCAGAACCAGAGGAACAGCGCGCCGGCGATGAGCGCGACGCGCAGTCCGTAGTGCAGGAAAGCGACGACGTTCATGACGGCCTCCGGTGGCCCTTGAGATCCTCCAGCGTCGTTTCGAGCTGCCGCCGGATCTCGACCATCAGCGGGTCACCCTCGGCGCTCTTCTCGCGCGTGGCGCTGACCTCGATCGCCTCGCCGATGGCCACGACGGCACGGATGGGCCGGTGGATACGGACGTTGTCGGTCAGGTCTTCCTCGAAGCGCTCGACCGTCTCCAGCAGCCGCTCCGGCGTCGGCGCGGGCACAAAGTAGTCCACCGGGTAGTTATGGAGCTGTTGCGCCAGATAAACATCGGTGAGCTGCTGCCAGCGGCGTGCCCGCTCCACCTCGGGCAGCTCGCCAGCGACCATGTCCGGCAGGATCGCGGTGCGCAGCAGCTTGACACGCTCGACCGTCCCCTCGGCGCGGCGGCCCTTGAGCCATTCTTTTTCCAGCGGCACCAGCATGGCATCGATCAGCCGCGGCAGCCTCTCGCTGAACGCGCCGGGCTGCGGCGCGCCGAGATATTCGGCCTCCTTTAAGGCCAGCAGGGTGTCGCCGATCTTGAGAATGCGCGCCTCCAGCGGAAGCTGTCGCTGCGGACGCCACGTCAACCGCTGCTCGATCTCTTCGAGTACAGGCGTGAGGGCGGCCGCGAGATCGCCTTCGAAGAAGTAGCGGATGGCGACGGGATGGACGACCACCCGGCCCGGCGTCGGCGCCGCCGCACGCTGCCGGGCCGCGCCCCGCGCCATCAGCGCGACGCCTTCCATGAGGTTGTTCAGCTTGTCGTTGCTGCGCGAGATCAGGCCTTCGGGGAAAATGACGAGCGGGCGGCGTGCCTCGGTCAAAGTCTGCATCGCACACTTGAGCGCCTCGCGGTCGAGGCCCTCGCGGTAGACGCTGAAGACGCCGAGCCGCGGCAACACCCAGGCCTGGAACCGCCCTTGCATGAAGAGATGCCAGCTCGCCATGATGTTGATCGGCCGGCCGAGCTGGCGCGCGAGTTGCATGAGCACCATCGGATCGGAGGGCCGGCTGTGGTTCGGGGCCAGCATGACGCCGTGGCCGGCAGCAAGCGACTGCTGGAGCCGCTCGAGGTGCAGGCACTCGACCGCGGCGACGCCCTGTGCGCGCCACAGGTACGGCTTCAGGAACAGCATGAAAAGGTGGTGCCAAAACGCGCCCCGGTGTGGCGGGAAAAAACGATAGGGCTTGTCGATGACGATGTTTTGCATGTGGCGTGCGGAAAATCCCACATTTTCTGCGCCGCGACAAGCCCCGCGCGCACACCCTTTACCGGTAAGAAAAAGAAGATGGTGGCCAGAGACGGAATCGAACCGCCGACACGTGGATTTTCAGTCCACTGCT
>CAIWHP010000138.1 GCA_903912445.1 uncultured Lentisphaerota bacterium | reverse complement strand
GGACGGGCGCGCGTGCGGTGAGCATGCCTGCCCTGAGCATGCCCGCCCTGAGCGTGCCTACCCTGAGCCTATCGAAGGGGCGAAGGGCCGCATCCGCCGCGCCCGCCGGGCGGTATCCAGCGCGTTGAAGGTGTGACGCCGTGTCCTTTGGTCGAAAAACATCTGCCTCCGTGCCGTTCGCCCGGTGCCTCCCGGCGCTCGCGGCGCGAGCGCCCTACCTCCTCGCGCTGGCCGTTGCCCACTGCTTTTCCAGCGCATGGACGGGCGCGCCTGCGGTGAGCATGCCTGCCCTGAGCATGCCCGCCCTGAGCGTGCCTACCCTGAGCCTATCGAAGGGGCGAAGGGCAGAATCCGCCGCGCCCGCCGGGCGGTATCCAGCGCGTTGAAGGTGTGACACCGTGTCCTTTGGTCGAAGAACATCTTCCTCAAACCCGTCACCGCCAGTCCTGCAAATTTGCGTTTTCCTTAGGGAAATCGCAAATTCGTTCCAGTTCGAGTGCTGCGAGGCGGTAGAAATTATATTTTTCCCGGGTTCATGTCACCCAGTGGGGCTAGAAATTCAATTTCTAACGGGTGTGGGTCTCAAGGTAGGGGTAGAAATTATATTTCCAGGGGGTGTAGACAGCCGACAGGGCTGGAAATGGAATTTCTAGCGCCATCGGATGACCGAGGGGTGGTAGAAATATAATTTCGAGCGCCCCATAGGGAAACTATCCCGGAAATATTTATATTTCTAGCGCTGCTCAGGAGAACTCTCCCGGAAGAAATTCCCCGTCCAGCGCCACGCAGGAAAACTCTCCCGGGAATATTCCCCTTTCCAGCGCTGCTCAGGGAAAAGATTCCGGAAAAACCTCCCTTTCGAGCTCCACGCAGGGGAACGATCCCGGCTAACTTTCCCTTTCCAGCGCAGTGCAGTCATGAGGTGGGACAAAAAATATGGCGTGTACCACCGGTCGGTGGCAGTTGCCGGGTAGAAATTTCATTTTCACGGCTCCCGGCATCGTCGGGGGCCATCGGGTTGGGCGTTTATGCCCGTCTATGATGCCGTTGCCGCCTTCGCTGCTGGGATTCGCCATGCGGATGGCACGGTTGTCCCGGTGGGATCAAGACGTTAAATAGTTGGGTGATGAACGGCGGCCTGCGGCGGCCGCTACACGGGCGGGGCGCTTCCGCCACCCGCGCCGACCCTTGGCAGCAAAGCAGAACATCCGAAATCCGCACCCGCCGCCAACGCCCTGAACCGCGCACCAACCCAAAAACACTACAGGCTGGGAACTGAAGCCCCGGCCTTTCATCGTGAACGTCAGGACTGCGGGGCCACGTACCACACTAGCCCCTTGTTGGGCAGTCCTCATTGCTTTTTCGGTGTCTCCGAATATTCAAACAGCAATTGGGTCGCTAGATCAGTATCAGCATCCTTGCGCGATTTGTGTATAATGTGTCGACTACAAAAACTCGCGTGCAGGATTTCTTCTTCCGTCAATCCGAGCTTGGCCATGAGGTGTATGACCGTGTGGCAGCATTGAGAGGGATTGGTCGCCTTTTCGCGCTTGAGATAGCGCTCCAGACGCGTGCGCTTTGATCGGCGGTCACGCCAGAAAAGGAGCGATGCAACTGCCGCAATTAGCGCAGTAAGAATTGAGGCCACATTGGAAACCGTATTAAGGTCAGGCAGAGTGCAGGCAATCATGGTGTCACCATCAAGCTATTCTTCATTGCTGTTTGTTTGACGCAGGTGTGTCTGATCGTGGGGAGAGCGACTGTTCATGCGTGGATCCAATGCGCAGTTGTGCATCGCTGAACTTTCTGCGCCATGCGGCGCCATCCCTGAAGCCGCGCGTATCGTGCCATGCTATTGCTTCGCTCACTTCACGCGTGAATGCACTATAGAGACCAAATCTGTAGACCTGTTTCAGAAAGCCGGCGTAATCGCCCACCGAAAACATGCCGCGTAAAAGGGTCGTGGTCTCATAAGCTGATATCTGGCCGTATCTATAGTATGCGCTAAGTATCACGCCATAAGCATGTGATTCGTAAAGCGCGTTGACTAGATGAGCGCATAGCATGTGCTTGTCGTTGTCAGGGATGTCGGCCTTCTTTAGCATGTGCATGACGGAGAGAATATCCATGCGGCGCAGTTTCAGAGACAGGTGTTCGCGTTGAGGTGACGGCAAGGTCGCTAGAATCGCCTGCAGTGCAGGAGGTAGATCGCTGCGCGCGGGTTGTGTACGCAGGTTTCGTGGTGTGTGCTTTGCGCGTTTAGAGTGGATACGCGTCGTTCTCTTGGGTGTGGTGCGTATCTTTGTTGAGTTGGGAAGCGGCCGGGCCTGCTGTGTTGCGGGCTGTACCGTTGATTGTCTTGGGGCTTTTGATTTCCTCTTGCGTTTCTTGCTGGGTCCCGTTGGTCCAACCAGATTGACCGGTCTACCAAGATGAGCGAGCCTTGAAGCGCGTTTATACATGTTCTAAAGTCTCCATCATATGCCCAACAGTGTTATTGAACGAACTAAGAGTTGTCTTTATGCAGTTTTGATTTTTTCGTCACGACGGCATGGTAAGAATGCGGTGCTGGCTTTACAAGCGAAAAGACACCTTGCGGTGGAAGCAGTTATACACGTCACAGATTTTCGGTTTCCAAGCGAAGTTGTCTTTATGCAGCGTCATCGCGGAATGACAAAGACAATTTGTATAACAACAACTGTGCGGGTCTGTTGAGCGCGCTGGTGCTGGGGCTTTCGGCGGCCGCCCGGCTTTGCCAAGAGGCTGCGCCGGGGCAAGCATCGAGGTCCGGCTGGGGCACTCGCCACCCGTCACTCGACCCTCGGCGCTGCCGCCTTCAGCCTTCGGTCTTCTTCTCGGCCAGCGCCTTGTTGATCGCGGCGGCGGCGATACGGCCTTGGCCCATCGCGAGGATCACGGTGGCGGCGCCGAGGACGATGTCGCCGCCGGCGTAGACGGCCGGCAGCGAGGTTAGCTGCGTGTCGTCGGCGATGATGTTGCCCCACTTGTTGTGGTTGAGGCCGGGCGTGGTCTGGCGGAGCAGGGGGTTGGATTCGTTGCCGATGGCGCAGATCACGGTGTCCACATCCATGATGAACTCGCTGCCCTTGAGCTCGACGGGGCGGCGGCGCCCGGAGGAGTCCGGTTCGCCGAGCTCGTAGCGGATGCATTCCATGCCGGTGACGAGGCCCTGCTCGTTGCCGAGGATGCGCTTGGCGTTTTCGAGCAGGTGGAAGATCACGCCCTCTTCCTCGGCGTGGGCCACTTCCTCGATACGGGCGGGCATCTCGACGCGGGAGCGGCGATAGACCAAATGCACTTCCTTCGCGCCGAGGCGGACGGCCATGCGGGCGGCGTCCATCGCCACGTTGCCGCCGCCGAGGACGGCGACCTTGTTGGAGCGGAAGATGGGGGTATCGGCGCGCTCGAAGTCATAGGCGCGCATCAGGTTCGCACGGGTCAGGTATTCGTTGGCGCTGAACACGCCGACGAGGTTCTCGCCGGGGATGTTCATGAACTTGGGCAGGCCGGCGCCGACGCCGACGAAGATCGCATCGAAGCCGTCCTTGGCCAGCAGGTCAAGCAGCTTGCGGGTGCGGCCGACGACGAAGTTGGTCTGGATTTTGCAGCCCATCTTTTCGAGTGTCTCCAACTCCTGCTTGACGATGGTCTTGGGCAGGCGGAACTCGGGGATGCCATAGACCATGACGCCGCCGGCCTTGTGGAAGGCCTCGAAGATGGTGACGGCATGGCCTTCGCGGCGGACGTCGGCGGCGACGGTGATGCCGGCGGGGCCGCAGCCGACGATGGCGACCTTCTTGCCGGTCTCCGGCTTGACGGCCGGGATCTGGATTTTGCCTTGCTCGCGCTCCCAGTCGGCCACGAAGCGTTCGAGTCGGCCCACGGAGACGGCCTTGTTCACGTCCTTGAGCGCCTTGCCGACGGTGCAGGGCTTCTGGCACTGCTCTTCCTGCGGGCAGACGCGGCCGCAGACGGCGGGCAGGAGGCTGGACTGCTTGAGAAGGTCGATGCTCTTCTGGTAGTCGCCATCGGCGATGGCCTGGATGAAGGCGGGGATATCAATCGCCACCGGGCAGCCGGCGACGCAGGGCTTGTTCTTGCACTGCAGGCAGCGCAGCGCCTCAGCCTTGGCCTGCGCGGGCGTGTAGCCGAGCGCGACCTCCTGGATGTTGTGGCTGCGGACGTGCGGGTCCTGCGAGGGCATCTCCTGCGCGGGGATGGCAAGGCGGTCCTTGACCTTCAGCACGGGCAGCTTTTCGAGTTCCGTCAGGCA
This sequence comes from uncultured Lentisphaerota bacterium, assembly GCA_903912445.1. Lineage (GTDB taxonomy): Bacteria > Verrucomicrobiota > Kiritimatiellia > CAIQIC01 > CAIQIC01 > DP16D-bin41. The sequence goes on along the minus strand of CAIWHP010000138.1, from coordinate 31,480 downwards.
GTGGGTGGCGGCCGCGTCGAGTTGTTCCGGGGTGGGGTGGCTCATGGCTGGGTCTCGCTCTGTTTCTGGGCAATTTCCTGTTCGAGCTTGCAGGCGTGGCGGGCTTGGTCTTCCAGGGTCTTATAGGAGCGCAGGCGCTTCATCATGTTGTCGAAGTCCACCTTGTGGCCGTCGAACTCCGGGCCATCCACGCAGACGAACTTGGTCTCGGCGCCGACCGTGACCCGGCAGCCGCCGCACATCCCCGTGCCGTCCACCATGATCGTGTTGAGCGAGACGAACGTCGGCACCGCGAACGGGCGCGTGGTCTCGGCGCAGAACTTCATCATGATCGGCGGGCCGATGGCGACGACGAAATCCGGCTTGGGTTCCTGCTGGCAGAGCTCCTTGAGCGGCTCGGTGACCAGGCCCTTGCGGCCGTAGGAGCCGTCATCGGTGCAGATGATGAGTTCGTCGGCGATGGCGCGCATTTCCTGCTCGAGGATCAGCAGCTTCTGGTTGCGCGCGCCCATGATGATGATGACCTTGTTCCCGGCCTGCTTGAAGCCTTGCGCGATCGGGTGCAGCGGCGCGACGCCGATGCCGCCGCCGACACAGACCACCGTGCCGAGCTTCTCGATATGCGTCGGCCGGCCGAGCGGGCCGAGAAGGTTCTCGATCCGGTCGCCTTCCTTGAGCGCCGCGAGCCGCAGCGTCGTCTTGCCCACGGCCTGGAAGATCAGGGTGATGGAGCCTTCCTGCGGGTCGGCGTCGGCGATGGTCAGCGGGATACGCTCCCCGAAATTGCTGTCGATCTGGACGATGACGAACTGGCCGGGTTTGCGCTCCTCGGCGATCAGCGGGGCGGCCACGCGCATCAGGAAAACATCGTCGGAGAGCTGCGTTTTTTTCAAAATTGTGTTCATGCAATAAAGCCTTATCTCAAATGTTTGAGGCTCGTGTTCTACCTGTCGGCGCGGTTGCTATAGCGGCTTGCTGCCCATGCGTCAAGCGGGAAGCTTTTCCAAGGTTTTAAGGGAATGGCGGTCCGTGTTTCCAAGCCTTGGAAAAAAGCTGGCAATGGCTTCCAAGTTGCCCGGCGGCGCAGCCCAGACTATAGTCGCGCCCATGGAAGTTTCGACCAGACCGGGCGGACGATGGCGCGCGTGGCTGCAGTTGCTGCGCGTGCCGAACCTGCTGACGGTGCCGGGCGATGTGCTCGCCGGCTGGCTGCTGACCTCCGGCGGTCACGTGCAGCCGGCCCTGTTGCTCGCCGTGGCCGCCAGCCTCGTGCTGTATGCGTTCGGCCTGATGTCCAACGACATCGTGGACTTCAAGGTGGACGCCCGCGAGCGACCGCAGCGGCCGCTGCCCTCGAGACGGATCAGTCCCGTCACGGCCATTGTCGTGGCGCTGACGTTGGGCTGTGTCGGGCCGTTCCTCGCCTGGCTGGCCAACGTCAACGCGCTCGATTGCGCCGTCGTCCTCTTTCTCGTCATCGTCCTCTACAACACGATGATGAAAGACTCGGCTTTGTTCGGCCCCCTGATGCTCGGACTTTGCCGTGGACTGAACCTTTTGCTCGGCGCCGCCGCTTTCCTTCCGGTGCTGCCCGCCGGCCAGCACGGCGCACCGCTGGCGAACATGATCGGGGTGGGTGTCGCCGCGGTGGTGCTGATGCTCTACATCGGGATCGTCTCCGCCCTGGCGCAGCGCGAGGTCGAAACCGGCCGCGCGGGGCTGATCGGCGCGCTGCTGCGCGGCCTGTTGCCGTTGCAGGCGGTCTTCTGTCTCTGCGCCAGCATTTTTCTTGGCGCCGGTTGGTTGGGGTGGGGCGCTGCCGCGGTATTGCTGGCGCTCTGGCCGGTCGCGGGCTGGCTGTCCAAACGCTTTTATATGAGTTAAAAATGGTCGCGTGATGGAAAAGAAAGTCCTAATCGTGGATGTCGCCGCCCTTGGCTGGGACCTTGTCCGGCACATGCCGCCGCCCGCGCCGCTCGCTTTCCAGGGTCTGGAAACCGTCTTCCCGGCGGTGACGTGCCCGGTGCAGGCGGCCTTCCGTACCGCGCAGACGCCCGCCTTGTGCGGCCTGGAATCCAACGGAGTCTTCCAACGGGAACTCCGCAAAATTTCTTTCTGGGAACAATCCGCGCACCTCGTCCACGGCCGGCGCATCTGGGACGGACTGCGGGCGCGCGGCAAGAAAGTCGGCTTGCTGTTCTGGCAGCAGAGCCTCGGTGAGCAGGCCGACCTGATCCTTACGCCCAAGCCGGTCCACAAGCATCATGGCGGCATGCTCCAGGATTGCTACTCGCAGCCGCACGACCTCTACGCACGCCTTTCCGCCGAGCTCGGCCGCCCGTTCAACCTGATGCACTACTGGGGACCGCTCGCTTCGCACCGCGCGACCGGCTGGATTGTGGATGCGACGTGCGCCGTGATGGCCGCGCCGGACCTCGCCCCGGATCTGCTGCTGACCTATCTGCCCCATCTCGACTACGATTTGCAACGGTATGGTCCTGGCCATCCCAAGGTTTTCCAAGCCTTGGAAAAAACCTATGCCTGGCTTTCCAAGCTTTGGAAAACCGCCGCGGCCACCGGCTACGACCTTGTGATCTTTGGTGATTACGCCATCGAGGCGGTCACCGGCGCGCCGGTTTTTCCCAATCGCGCGCTGCGCGCCGCGGGGCTGTTCCACGTGCGCATCGTCGCCGGGCGCGCCTATCCCGACTTTTTTACCAGCGGCGCCTTCGCCATGGCCGACCATCAGATCGCGCACGTCTTCGTGCCCGACGCCGCGCGCCGCTCTCCGGCGCGGCGTGTCTTGGAACAGCTCGATGGCGTTGGCGAGATCCAGGAACGCGGCGACGATTTCCTGATCGCCGCGCAGCCGGGCCGCTGGTTTGCCTATCCGTGGTGGGAGGCGAAAAGCGAGGCCCCCGACTATGCCGGCCACGTGGACATCCACAACAAGCCCGGCTATGACCCGTGCGAGCTGTTCTGGGGCTGGCCCCCGGGCTCGGTCAGCCAGGATGCAGTGCGGGTCCGCGGCACGCACGGCCTCGCCGGCGCCGGCCACGAGGTCGCGTGGGCGTCCTCGCTCCCCGCGATACACCCCGCGACGCTGCTCGACTGGACGCAACGAGTGACGAGGGACTTGAGCGCGTTGTGACGAGAAACGACGGCGATCGCAGGTCGCCGCTACAGCGGAAGCTTCTTCTGTAGCGGCGGCCTGTGGCCGCCGAAAAATGAGTGAGCCATGTCCGAAATCGGAAAAGAACGGTTGCATAGGCTGCGGATGTTGTATATCGAACACCCGCTTTTCTTCGTCACGATGAGAACGCACGACCAACGCTGCAGGTCGGATCAGCCCACGCTGCACGAAGCGCTCAAGAAGTTCGGCAGCGCTGGCGTGGCGCGCGGTTGTTTTGTGGGCCGCTATGTGCTGATGCCTGACCACATGCACCTGTTTGTGAAGTTTCAGGCGGGGCCCGAGGGCGCGCTGGTCGCGCTTTCGCAGTGGGTCATGCTGGTGAAGAACGCGTGTTCCAAAGTGTGGCGCGCGCAAGGCCTCGCAGCGTCGCATTGGCAGAAAGGCTTCTTCGATCATGTACTGCGCTCGTCCGAGTCTTATGGTGAGAAGTGGCGTTACGTGGAACAAAACCCGGTGCGCGCCGGTTTGGTAATGCGCGCTGAAGAGTGGCCCTATCAAGGCGAGATATGCCGTTTGGAAATGCGATAGCTTGTCAAGACGGCGACCACAGGTCGCCGCTACAACGGAGAGGTCTTCTGTAGCGGCGGCCTGTGGCCGCCGAAGAGCAAAGTGAAAATCGTGAATCAGAAAATTTCCGCAGGCTTTGAGTTCCCGGTGATCTTCACCCGCGATGCGCTCAACCCCAAGAATTCGGCGTTGGGCTGGGCGCTGGACCGCCTGCAGGAGCCGGGACGCCGCCACGCGATGGTGTTTGTGGATGCCGGCTTGGCGCAGGCCTGTCCGGAGCTGCCGGGCCAGGTGGAAAAATATTTTGCCCACTACCGCCGCCGGCTGGCGCTCGCGGCGCCGCCGCGGCTCGTCCCCGGCGGCGAGGCGGCCAAGAATTCGTTCGCGCACGCCCTGCGCATCATCAGCGATCTGCTGGCGCAGCACCTCGACCGGCAGGCCAGCGTCGTCGTCATCGGCGGCGGGGCGGTGCTGGACCTGGTCGGCTTTGCGGCTTCGCTGGTGCACCGCGGGCTGCGCGTGGTGCGGCTGCCGACTACCGTGCTGGCTCAGGCCGACTCCGGCGTCGGCGTCAAGACGGCGGTGAACTTCGGCGCGGCGAAAAATCTTGTCGGTACCTTCGCACCGCCGTTCGCGGTCGTGGACGATTTCGACCTGCTCGACTCGCTGCCCGACCGGGATTGGCGCGGGGGCATCGCCGAGGCCTTCAAGGTTGCGCTGATCAAGGACGCCAATTTTTTCCGCTGGCTCTGCCGGAATGCGGTCGCGCTGCGGCAGCGCGCGCCGCAGACGATGGCGCAGCTGGTTACGCGCTGCGCCGGGTTGCACCTCGCCCACATCGGCACCAGCGGCGATCCTTTCGAGCAGGGGCAGGCGCGTCCGCTGGACTTCGGCCATTGGTCGGCGCATCGGCTGGAGGTGCTGTCGCGCTATCGCCTCGGCCACGGCCAGGCCGTCGCCGCCGGCATCGCGCTCGACGCCGCCTATGCGGTGCGCCTGGGCCACCTGGCCGCCAAGGATTTCCGCGCGCTGGTGCACGGGCTGCTGCAGTGCGGCCTGCCCGTCTGGTATCCGGAACTGGCCCGCCGCCCGCGCGGCCGGCCGCTGGCGCTGTTCCAGGGCCTGGAGGATTTTCGCGAGCACCTCGGCGGCGAGCTCGCCCTGACCCTGCCGTGCGGCGTCGGGAAGCGCTGCGAAATCCACGAGGTGGATGTGACGCTGATGGGCGAGTGCCTGGCGGAACTGAAACAGGCGAACGAGAAGTTTTCAGCCGCCACCGCCACCGCTTGAGCCATGCTTCCGGCAACCATGAAACCGCTCTCCCATTTCCCGGCGCCGATGGAACGCTACCCCGGTTGCCAGCTGACCTACTGCCTGAATATCCATCCCGGCGAGACGCTCGCGGAAAATCTCGCGGCCATCCGCCAGCACGCCGTGGCCGTGAAACAACGGCTTGCGCCGGCGGCCCCGTTCGGGCTGGGGCTGCGGCTGAGTGCGGCGGCCGCGGCGGAGTTGCGCACGAAGGCGGCGCGCCGGCAGCTGTGTGACGAGCTGGACGCGCTTGGTCTGTATGCTTTCACCATCAACGGCTTCCCGTTCGGCCAGTTCCACGGCGCGCGGGTGAAGGAACACGTCTACGCACCCGACTGGCGGACGCGCGAACGGCTCGACTACACCTGCCTGCTCGCCGAGATCCTCGCCGACCTGCGTCCCGCGGGCATGAGCGGCAGCATCAGCACGCTGCCCGGCTCGTTCAAGCCGTGGATCCACAAGGATGCGGATGTGCGCGCGATGGCGCAAAACCTCGTGGCTTGCGCCCGGCATCTCGCCGCGCTACGCGAGCAGACCGGCCGCGAGATCCATGTGGGGTTGGAGCCGGAGCCGTTCTGTTTTCTGGAGACGACGGACGAGGTCATCCATTTTTTCGAGGGTCCGCTCGCCGCGGCGTGTGCTGACGCAGCGGAGCGTGAGCTGGTGCGACGCCATCTCGGCGTCTGCCTCGACACCTGCCATGTGGCGCTCCAGTTCGAGTCGCCGCTGACGGCGCTGCGCCGTTATCGCGCGGCCGGCATACGCGTCTCCAAGATTCAAATCAGCGCGGCGCTGGAAACCGATGCCGCGCAGGCCGGCGCGCTGCAGCCGTTCGATGAACCGGTCTACCTGCACCAGACCAAAGCGCGCTTTTTCAGCGGCGAGTTGCTGGCGTGGCCCGAGCTCAGCGATGCGCTGCCGGCCATCGCGGCCAGCGGGCGGATGGAAACGGTGCGCGTCCATTTCCACGTCCCGCTGTTCTGGGAAGGCGCGCCGCCGCTGCGCTCGACGGCGCCGGACCTGAGCGCGGAGTTTTTCCGCGAGGCGTGCGCGGCGACGGAGCATCTGGAGGTCGAGACCTATACGTTCTCGGTCCTGCCGGAGGCGCTGCGCGCCGGCGGCGTGGTCGACTGCATCTGCCGGGAGCTGGAGTGGGTACGGCGGAAACTCTGACGAGGCGGGCGGGAACCGGGCTTCATGCCAAACCCGGCCGGGGGGCGACCGCGCCACGGTTTTCACCCGACGACATCATTATACTGCGCCAGCAATTATAATGATGGCAAAAACATTCGTCCCCTTTATACTCCGCAACATTCGGGCTGGTGTGCGGAGAGCCTCTGACGCGGCGGGGCGTCAGCCGCAGCACCGGGAAGGGTTGCTTATGAAATTGAACTCGACCACGCGTCGCCAGTTCCTCCAGTGGACCACCCTCGGCGGCGCCGGCTTCTGGCTGGGCTGCCAGCGGCTGGCGGTGCAGGGGCGCCGCCTCTCGCCCAACGAAAAACTCAACATCGGCGTCGTCGGCGTCGCCAATCGCGGCGGCTCCAACCTGAGCGGCGTGGCCGGCGAGAACGTCGTCGCGCTGTGTGATGTGGATGACACCTATGTGCGGGCGGCCGCCATAAAATTCCCGCGGGCGCAGATCTACAGCGATTTCCGCCGGCTGCTCGACCGGACGGACCTGGATGCGGTCGTCTGCTCGACCGCCGATCACACGCATGCGGTGGTCAGCGTGGCGGCGCTGCGCGGCGGCCGGCACGTCTATTGCGAGAAGCCGCTGACGCGCACGGTCTCCGAGTGCCGCATCGTGAGCGAGGCCGCGCGCCATGGCAAACTCGTGACGCAGATGGGAACGCAAATCCACGCAGGGACAAATTACCGCCGCGTCGTGGAACTGGTCCAAAGCGGCGCCATCGGGCCGGTGGCCGAGGTGCATGTCTGGGTCAACGTGAAGTACGGTGGTATGGAGCGCCCCGCCGACACGCCGCCCGTGCCGGAGGGATTGCACTACGACCTGTGGCTCGGGCCCGTGGCGGAGCGGCCCTATCACCCCGATTACCTGCCGCGCTCGTGGCGGAACTGGTGGGCGTTTGGCGGCGGCGGGCTGGGGGACTTCGGCTGTCACTATATGGACCTGCCGCATTGGGCGCTGAACCTGCACCACTGCTCTTCCGTCGAGGTGATGGATGGTCCGGCGGTGCATCCCGAGACCGTGCCGCCGTGGCTGGTCCTGCGCTACGGCTATCCCGCGCGCGGCGCGCAGCCGCCGGTGAAGCTGATGTGGTATCACGGCGGCAAGCAGCCGGAGCTGCTGGCCGCGGTGTTGCCCGAGGAGAAGGCGGCCGACAAGAAGGGCGCCAAACAGAAAACGCCCTGGCAGAGCGGGGTGCTGTTCGTGGGCGAGAAGGGGATGCTGCTGGCGGACTACAGCCGGCACGTGCTGTTGCCACAGCAGCAGTTCGCGGGCTTCGCGCCGCCGAAGCCGTTCATCCCCGACTCGATCGGGCATCATCAGGAATGGATCGACGCCTGCAAGAAGGGCGGTACGACGACCTGTAATTTCGATTACTCCGGCGCCTTGGCCGAGACCGTGCTGCTCGGCAACGTCGCCTTTCGTGCCGGCAAGAAATTGGAGTGGGACCCGGCGCAGCTGCGTGCCGGCAACTGTCCCGCAGCCGACCAGTTCATCCAGCATCAATATCGCAAGGGCTGGCAACTTTGAAGATGATGGCGTGAAATGTTTCCAACCAGGTCACCGCTTATGAAAAAAATACTAGTACTCTCATCCGTGCTGCTGCTCGCGGGGTGTGGTCATGTCGGGCCGGGCCAGGCGCCGGCCGGACTTGGCGAAACGTCTGCCGGGCCGAACCAGGCGCCCACAGGCTTCACCCCCCTCTTCAACGGCCGCGATCTTTCCGGCTGGTACGGTTGGGGCACCTCGGATCCCAGCGCGCTGTGGGCGATGACGCCCGAGCAGTTGGCCGACTACAAGCAGAAGTCCGTCGCCGGCGGGCTGGTGGACAAGAAGGGCAAGCCGCAGACGGATCATATCAACGCACACTGGACGGTGGTGGATGGCGAGCTCGTGAACGACGGCAAGGGGCTGTATCTCACGACGGACAAGGACTACGGCGACTTTGAGCTGCTGCTGGAATACAAGGCGCTGCCGGACGGCGACAGCGGCGTCTATCTGCGTGGCGTGCCGCAGGTGCAGATCTGGGATGCGACCAAGGGCGATCCGCGCGGGCTCGGCCAAGACAAGGGCTCCGGTGGCCTCTGGAACAACAGCAAGGGCGCGCCGGGCAAGGACCCCTCGAAGAAGATGGACAAGCCCTTCGGCGAGTGGAACAGCTTCAAGATCACGATGATCGGTGAGCGCGTGACCGTGGTCTTCAACGGCGAGACGGTGGTGGACAACGCCGTCCTGGAAAATTATTTTGCCAACAAGAAGGCGGGCTATCTTGCCTTCGCGAAGCCCGGCCAGACCAACAAGCCGGCCGCGTCGGCGAAGCCGCCCAACGGCTTCATGCGCGATCCGGTCTTCCCCAAGGGTCCGATCCAGCTGCAGACGCACGGCAGCGAGATCCGCTGGCGCAACCTCTTCATCCGCGAAATTCCCCCCGAGGAGGCGAATGCGCGGCTCGCGGCGCGCGACGACACGGGCTTCGTCCGGCTCGACAACGGCAAGGACCTGGAAAACTGGCAGGGCGCCGTGGCGAACTACGAGGTCAAGGACGGCTGCATCGTGTGCAAGCCCCGCAAGGGCGGCGACCTCCTGACGAAGGAAGCATATGGCGACATGGTCCTGCGCTTCGAGTTCAAGCTGCCGCCGGCGGGCAACAACGGCATCGCGCTGCGCACGCCCATGGGCGGGCATTCCGCTTCCGACGGGCTGGAAATCCAGGTGCTCGACAGCGACGGCTACAACGCGGCGCATCCCAAGAACCCGCTGCTGCCCTACCAGTATCACGGCTCGCTCTACCACTGCGTCGGCGCCAAGCACGGCTACCTGCGGCCCGTCGGCCAGTGGAATTACGAGGAAATCGAAGTGCGCGGCCAGCAGCTCAAGGTCACGCTCAACGGCACCAAGATCCTCGACGTGGACATCGATACCTTCGACCGCAGCCAGATCGCCCATCCGCCCAAGGGGCTGGACCGCAAGAGCGGCTTCATCGGCTTCGCCGGTCACAGCGACCCGGTCGCCTTCCGGAATTTCCGGGTGAAGCGGCTCTGACCGCAGCGCGGCGGACCGGCAGGGTTCGTTGCCCAACCTGGTCCGCCTGCAGCGTGGAGCGCCGGCGGGTTTGATCAGGACTGGGGTTGTTCGTGCTGTTTGTGCGCCAGCAGCGGACTCCTGAAAACAATGCGCGCAGAGCGTTCGGCTCTGCGCGCATTTTCTTGCGGCTGGTCCGCCGGCTGCCGTTGCGCCCCCTGCTTGCCGCGCGGGGCTGCAGGCAGGGTGGGTCGCCGCTCAGATGGCGAGGATGTCTTTTTCCTTCGCCTCGAGCAGGCCGTCCACTTTCCGGGTGAAATCGTCGGTGTATTTCTGGATCTCGTCGAGGCCGCTCTTCTCCTCGTCCTCGGTGATCTTGCTGCCCTTTTGCAGAACCTTGACCTGCTCGTTGGCTTCGCGGCGGACGCCGCGGATGGCGACACGGGCTTCCTCCGCCATGCGCTTGCCGACCTTGATCAGGTCCTTGCGGCGCTCCTCGCTCAGCTCCGGGATCGGGATGCGGATCACGCGTCCGTCGTTCATCGGCGTGACGCCGATGTTGGCGGCGAGGATGGCCTTCTCGATCGCGCCGAGTGCGGTGGGGTCATAGGCATTGATGACGATGAGGCGCGGCTCGGGCGTGGCGATGCCGGCGAGCTGGCGCAGCCGCGTGGGCGCACCGTAGTATTCCACATTGATGTTCTCCACCAGGCTCGGCGAGGCCTTGCCGGTGCGCAGGCCGGTGAACCCCTGCTTCAGGTGCTCGATCGACTTGGTCATCTTGTCGTCGGCTTCGAGCAGTACGTCATCCAATGATTCCATGATGATCTCCTTATCGAGGGCTAAGGCGCGCACGAGCGTGCCGACCGGTTCGCCTTGGATGGCGCGGGCCAGCTCGCCTTTCTTGAAAAAGTTGCAGACGATGATCGGGATGTTGTTCTCCTGGCAGAGCGAGAAGGCCGCGGTGTCCATCACGCGCAGGCGCTTGCTGATGGCCTGCTGGTAGGTGATGGTCTTGTAGCGCTTGGCCGTCGGGTCCTTCATCGGGTCGGCGGTGTAGATGCCGTCCACCTTGGTGCCCTTGACGAGCAGGTCGGCGCCGATCTCGCTGGCGCGCAGGGCGGCGGCGGAGTCGGTGGTGAAGAACGGGTTGCCCGTGCCGGCACCGAAGATGACGACGCGGCCCTTCTCGAGGTGGCGCATCGCGCGCCGGCGGATGAACGGCTCGGCGACGGCGGCCATCGCGATGGAGGTCATGACGCGGGTGTAGACGCCCTTGCGCTCGAGCGCGGACTGCAGCGCGAGCGAGTTGATGACCGTCGCGAGCATGCCCATGTAGTCGCCGGTTGTGCGGTCGATGCCGCTCTCCGTCCCGGCCAGGCCGCGGTAGATGTTGCCGCCGCCGACGACGATGGCGATCTCGACGCCCTGCGCCTTGACGGCGGCGATCTGGTCGGCGGCGGAGTTGAGCACCTCGGTGTCCAGCGGCGCGCCGTCCTTGGGATTCTGCAAGGCCTCCCCGGAGAGTTTGATCAGGATGCGCTTGTATTTGATGCCGCGGCTTTTCATGCGTCGAGCCTTTCCGCCCTCGCTGCGAGAGCGCGACGATAGTAGCAAGCCGGCGGCGGAAGTCAAAGAGGATGGTTGCGGGCCGGGGTAAGGATGGTTGGCGGCGGAAGGAGGGCAGAGGGAAGAGCCTTCCCGGCTAGCGCGCAAGATGATCCCGGTTTTACCAGGGGTTGATAGCGTCACTAACACCCGGCGCCCTTTCTCGCGCGAAAGATTGTCCCGCAAAGGGGCTTGACTTGGCAGGTCGGCGCGTGAAAATGCACGTGATATTTCAATTTTATCGGTGGGTCGTGTGCGGTTGGGCAATTACGGGGCCGGCGTATGAATAAAATTCCAAGGTTCGTGCTGGCGGGTATGGTCGGTTGGGTGGCGCTGCTCGCGCCGGCACGGGCGCAGTCGAGACCCTATGTCGCCTATGTCTATCCCGCGGGCGGTCAGCAAGGCACCACGTTCGAAATCAAAGTCTCCGGACAGAACCTGAACGGCGTCACCGACGTGATCATCAACGGCACAGGCGTGACGGCCAGGTTCGTCGAGTCCTTTTTCCAGATCGGCAACAGTTCGGACCGCTTGTTAAGCCGGCAATTGGCTGAATTGAAGCAGGCGCAGGCCAAGGCCGCCTCAAAGAAGAAAAAGAAGGGCGCGGTGGAAGAACCTGTTCCTGTGGTACCGACGAACGATCCGGATCCGACGAACATGATCGCCAAGATTACGAAGATGCTTTACGAAGATGTGCGTTTCCCGGCCTGTGCCTCGTTCCTCGGGGTGGCCTATATTGAAGTCACGATTGCCACCAACGCACCGCCCGGCGAACGGGAGTTGCGCGTGGTGACGTTGCGCGGTGGCGCGTCGAATCCCATGGTTTTCCACGTCGGACAGGTCCCGGAGCACTCCCGCCCGCCGATGCGTACGGCCGCGCGTCAGGTCCTTGGCCGGGAGCAGCAGTCGCTGCGCAACCGGCCGGCCAGCGATGCCGAGGTGCGCCTCAACCTTCCCTGCACGGTCAACGGCCAGATCGCCTCCCGCGAAGTCAACAGTTACCGTTTTACCGCGCACAAGGGCCAACGGCTCGTGATCACCACACAGGCGCGCCAACTGATCCCCTATATCGCCGACGGCGTGCCCGGCTGGTTCCAGCCCGTGCTCGAACTCTACGATGCGCAGGGGAAGGAGGTGGCCTACGACGATGACTACCAGTTCAAGCCCGACCCCGTGATTCTCTACGAAGTGCCCGCGGACGGCGAATATGTGTGTGCCATCCGCGATGCCATCTACCGTGGGCGCAATGATTTTATCTATCGGCTCACCATCGGCGAGCAACCGTTTGTGACCAGCATCTTCCCGTTGGGCGCGCGCGTGGGTGAGCCGGGCGCCATCAAGGTGAAAGGCTGGAATCTAAAAGGAGCGGAGCTGACACCGCCAGCCAAGGAGACGGGTGCAGGCGTCTGTCAGGTCGTGGCCAGCCGGGAGGGAGCTGTTTCCAACCCCATGTCCTTCGCGTTAGACACGCTGCCGGAGGCCATGGAAAAGGAAGCCAACAACACCTCGTCGCGCGCCCAGAAGGTGACGTTGCCGGTTATCGTCAACGGCCGCATTGACAAGGCAGACGATTGGGACGTATTCCGGTTCCGGGGCAAGTCCAACGAAACCGTGGTTGCGGAAGTGCTGGCCCGGCGGCTGGATTCGCCGCTGGACTCCGTGCTGAAACTCACCGACGCGAACGGCGAACTCGTGGCGTTCAACGACGATTGTGAAGACCTCGCCTCCATGTTGAATACGCACCACGCCGATTCATATTTCATGGCCAGGCTGCCCGCCGACGGCCTCTACTATGTACACATCGGAGATACCGCACGGCATGGTGGCAACGATTACGCTTATCGGCTCCGCCTCAGCGCGCCGCGGCCCGATTTTGCACTGCGCGTGGTGCCCTCCAGCGCCCGCGTGGCCAGCAAAGGCGAGACGTCCCTCAGCGTACATGCCATCCGCAAGGACGGCTTCACCGGTGACATCAAACTGGCCCTGAAAGAGCCCCCCGTGGGCGTCACCTCTCTGCCCGCCATAATGACCAGCACCCAAACCATGGCACGGATCAGAATCAAAGCGAACTTGGTGGCAACCCAAGAGTTCGTCAATCTGGTCATCGCTGGCAGCGCAAAAATTGATGATAGCGTCATCGTTCACGAAGCCGTGCCGGCGGAGGACCGTATGCAGGCCTTTTTGTGGCGGCATCTGGTCCCTGCCCAAGAGTTGAAGCTTTATGTCGACAATCCCAAGTACACTCCTCCCCGGTCACCCTTGCGCGTGCCGCCTGAACTCACCCCCACACAGTTGGCCAAAGCGGAGTCGGTCGTGGCGGCGGCCGAGGCCAAGGGCGTCAAGTTTACCAAGAAGCAAGTGGACGGCCTCGCTCGCGGCATCAAGGCGCTTTACGAAAAGGGCTTGCTCACCGACAAATTCTACGGCGACCGGATCGCGGAGCTTGGTTACGCACGTTGACTCGCTGGGCGCGCTGGCCTCCCTTTGAATTTTGAGGATCGAAGCTTGGCGGTCCCTCCGGCACCTGAGGTTCCTTGTTCGCTATGCGCTATTCAATCCCCCAGTCTAAGGGACAAACGCAGGGGGGAGGCTGTGCAAGTTTAGGCCTGGCTGTCGGCCATCAGCAGCAGATCCGCGTGGTGTTCGCCGCTGGCCTGGAGGCGCTGGATGAGGGCGGCGGGGTCGGTCTCGGGCGCGCCGCGGGTGCCGTCGTCGTGGAGCACCTGCCAGCGGTACCCGAGTGCGCGCAGGAACTTGAGCGGGTTCTCCGGCGGCTCGCCGGCGATGTTGATGATGTTGCCCGGGGAAAATTCCAGCAGGATCGCGGGCTTGCAGGCGCGCAGCAAACCTTCTGCGCCGCGCAACGCCGGCGGCTCGTGGCCTTCCACGTCGATCTTCACCACATCAATACGTTCCCCGCGGAACAGCTGGTCGAGTCGCGCCATGCGGACTTCCGTGAACATGGGCGCGGGGCCGTGGACGCGTGCCTCCAGCGCCGCGCGCGTCTTGGCGGTGAACCGCGCGCCGCGGTTGGCCGCGTTGCCGAGGTCGGAGAGCGTCGCCGTACCATCCTCGTCGCTCGCGGCGGTTTGCACTGCCGTGATGCGTCCGCGGTAATCGTTGAGCGCGATGCTCGCGCTGAACGCGCGGAAATTTTGCGGGTCGGGCTCGACGGAAAACACGCGCCCGTGCGGACACTTCGCCGCCGCGAGCAGGCTGAAGTAGCCGAGGTTGGCGCCGATATCGAGCAGGTGCGTGTCGTCGCGCAGCAGGCCGAGCAGGGCCTGGGTGACGTGCGGCTCGTAGTCGCCCGCGAGCAGCAGCGGGCGCGAGACCGCCGGGTCGTGCAGGTCGAGCACCATATCGAAACCGAACGCGTCGAGGCGGCGGACGATCCACGGCGTGCCGCCGAGCCCGGCGGCAAGGTGCTTGGGGTGCCAGCCGCGCAGGCCGCGCAGGACGCCGCCGGCATACCGCCGCAATTTAGGGACGAGCGCGCTCACGGCCGCTTGACCTCGAAGTCGCAGACCACGGGCAGATGATCGGAGAACGTCACCGCCGGCGCGAAGTAGCTGAGCACCTTCACGTCCGGGCTGTGCAAAACGAAATCGAGCTGCCGCCGCGGGCGCCAGCTCGGGTAGGTGGCCATGCCGCTGGCCTCCGGCAGCTCCAGTCCCGCGAGCGTCAGCAGCGGCTCCAGCTCCGCCGGCCCGCGGAAGATGTTGAAGTCGCCGGCGACGATGCACGGGGTGTGGCGCTGGCGGACGAGCCGGCCGAGCGCGCGGAGCTGCTCGTGCCGCGTCTTGTAGCGGATCGAGAGATGGACCAGATAGATCGTCAGGCCCTGCAGTTCCAGCTCGATGATCAGGCGCTTGACGCCGCTGCGGAAGTAGTGGAAGCGCTCGGCCTGGATCGTCTCGCGCGCCAGCAGCGCGTTCACCTGCTTGCGCAGCAGCGGCAGGCGGGCGGCGCGGCTGGCGACGCCGTACTTCGACTCGTAGGCATGGTAGTGGCCCAGCGCCTTGGCGATGATCTCCACCTGGTTGCCGCGGCGCATGCGGAAGCTGCCGGCGTCGGCCTCGACCAGCCCGACGATGTCCGGGCGCAGCGACTTGATGAACTCGGTGATGTGGTCGAGCTGGCGCGTCGTGCGGCGGAGGTAGCCGTGGTAGGGCACCGGGAAATGAAACCCGCGTGCGACGCCCGTGCCGTAGCGGATGTTATAAAGCAAAAAGCGCACCCACCTTGGATACACCTATTGCCGCCGCTTTCCAAGGCCGGAAGCAGGGGGCTCAGGGGCGAGGGACGAAGGGCGAGGGGCGGGAGTTTTTTTTTGATTTGCGATTTAGGCTTGATGATTTTTCGGACAGGAAGCCGCTGGTGCAGCGGAACCAGGGGCTGGAGCTGCGGGACAGGGAAGGGGGCCCAAGGGCCGGCTGTTAATGCTTTGCGCTTCACGCGCGGATGATTTTTCGGAGGCGACACGCGACGCGCAACGACCCTCAAGCCTGGGTGCCGAGGATGAGCTGCTTGAGCGGCGCGTGGAGCGGGCCGTTGGTGGCCAGGTAGCGGCAGCTGACGGCGTCGTATTGCTCGAGCACCTCGACGTGGGCGCCGGCGCGCTCCGCAATCAGGCCGGCGGCGGCGATATCCCACAGGTAGATCTTCGATTCAAAATAGCCCTCGGCGCGCCCGGCGGCGAGCAGGCACAGATCCATCGCGGCGGAGCCGTAGATGCGCAGCTTCTGCACCGAGCGGCTCAGGGCGACAAACAGGTCCATCGAGAGCGGCTGGTCCTTGAAGATACCGGTGAACACGATCGCCTCGTCGAGGCGGCTGACCTCCGACACGTGCAGCGGCGCGTTGTTGCAGAGCGCAGGGCCGTCAATCGTCGCGGTGTAGAGCTGCTCGAGCATCGGCGCGAAGACGGCGCCGGCGACGACGCGGCCGGCCTGGCGCACGGCCACGGAGGAGCACCACAGGGGCAGGCCGTGCGAGAAGTTCACCGTGCCGTCAATTGGGTCCACAATCCACAGCGGCGTGGCGGTGTCGGTGTAGGCCCCGCCTTCTTCGCCCAGAAAATCATGCGCGGGAAAGTGGCGCTGGATGACTTCGGCGGCGCGCGCCTGGCACTCGATGTCGAGTTGCAGCTTGACGTCGTGCGCGGCGCGCTGGAAGACCTCGTGGCGGCGTTCGAAATTGGAGAGCGCGTGGCTGCCGGCCGCGTAGGCGGCCTCGATGGCCACTTCGAGCAGTTGCTGCGGCAGGTGGCTCATGGGGGTGCCGGGTGTTACTGGCCGAGGTCTGCGGCCATCTGCGGGAAGGCCGTCAGCCAGAACTGGAGCCAGACCATCGTCTCGTTGTCGAGCCGGCGCAGGCCAAGGCCGACGCTGATGCAGTCGTTCTTGTGCTGGATGAGATAGGAGTGCTCTTGCATCTGGCTGTTGTCCAGGTCATAGCGGCCATAGACGCGGAACGACCAGCGGTCCTGGGGGAACAGCATGATCTCCAAGGAGATGAGATTGTTGATCTCCTTGGTATAGCGGTGCTCGACCGCGATGCGGCTGGCGTCCTCGTCGAACAACGCGAACTGCGTATTGAAGGATTCGAACTCCGAAGTGTAGGGGTTGAACGTCGCATCGAGGTCCAGCATCAGCCAGTCGCACGGGCGCAGGCGCGTCAATGACATGATGTTGCTGAAATCGTTGGTGACGCCGGCGGGATTCTCGAAGCGATAATAGGTGTAGACGTCAAAATCCACCAAGTTCTGGACATAGCCGCGCCGCTTGGTTTGCAGCTTGTTGCGCATGCCGAGCTGGATGTCGTGCTCCATGTTGAGGCCATCGACGGCGTCGAACTGGGGCAGTTCGCCGGGCAGCAGGTTCGGCTCCGGCTGGAACGTATAATTGACATAGGGCTCGGCCACGTGGCGCAGGCCCACGTCGCGGCCGATGCCGGTGGGACCTTCGGTGATCACCCCAAAGGCCTTGAAGCTGGACTCGACGCCGAACTGCGGGAGGTGCCGCATGCCCGCCCCGTTATCCACCATCGTTTGCGTGATCGTGTTGGTGGTTGTCAGCACCGTGTTGGTGCCCTTCGCCGTGATGACGGGGGTCGAGAGCACGGTGAGGTTGGTGGTGATCTGTGTCGCGTAGCTCTTGGAGTAGAGCGTGCCTTCGTAGCGGACGCGCGGCATGATGTTGAGAAAATCGAAGTTGCGCGTCGGGTAGTAGAGCGTGTGCAGCGTATCGAGGCGGAAGGCATCGTAGCTGGCCCGGGTCGCGCTATTCGTGTCCGTGCTCTTGGGATAGACGTGTTGCAGGAAGCCGGCGGTGTTCTGGCTCTCGTAGTAGAAGGGCGTGTTGCCCAGCTTCAGCTGGTTGACCTCGAAGTTGGCCTCCGGCAGCCGGTTGATGTTCTCGTAGAAGTCGTTGAGCCGCACGTTGGCGAGCAGGCCCGCCGAGAAGCTGTCGCCGCGGTGCATCACCGAGAGCCGGTTTTCCGGCTGGACCTCGTTGCGGTATTCCTTGTCGAAAAAGTCCTCCATGACAAAGGGGTCGCTCAAGTAGTTGGCATCCATCATCATCCCGTCGCGATCGGAGAGCGACTGGGTGTGCTTCAGTTGCAGGCGGTAGCGCTGGTTCGTCGTCGTCGGCTCGCGCTCCTCGCTGTTCGCGTGATAGAACGGGTTGGCGTCGTCGATCCAGTAGCCGCGCAGGATGCCCTCGTATTTCTTGTCCTTCTTGGGATCCTTCCAGATGATATCCTGACCAACCCCCGTGCCGCGATGGCTGTACTGGTCCAGGCGCGTTATGCCGCGCACGCCGTTGCCGAGCCGGTAGCCGAGGCCGGCCAGGGCGAAGCCGCCCAAGCGCGAGCTGTAGCCGGGCACGAGGTAGAACGTCACGATTTCCGGGTCGAGGCTGCGCTGCCAGTAGGGCAGCCAGAAGAACGGGATCCCGAAAAGATAGGGCACGGCATTGTAGGCCTTCAGGGTGGAGCCGTCCAGGATGCGCGCCTCGCCGGCCTGCATCTTGAACTGGGGGTCGTCGCCGTCGCAGGAAGTGATCGTGGCATTGTGCAGCACGAATTCGTTCGTCGCGACGCGCTTCGATTCGTCGGCGCGGACAAAGAACGGTTCATAGAACGCCACGAACGCGCCGAAGTCGCCCTGATGGGTGCGGAAGTTATAGACCAATTCCTCGCCGCGCCAGACCGAACCCTCGCGGTCGAGCGTGATGTTGCCCCGCGCCTCGACCTGTTCGGTGTCGGTATGCACCTTGACGTAGTCGGCCAGCAGCCGCTCGTTCCCGCGCTCGATCACCACATGGCCGCGGCCGACGATGAGGTGCTGTTCCTGGAAATACTCCATCTGGTCGGCATCGACGGTGACGCTCTGGATGCCGACGCTGGCCTGTTCGTTGGTCTTGGCCGCACGCAGGCCTTCGCGGATTTCCTGCGCCGGCGCGCGTGCCAGCGCCAACAGTGCCAAGGCGGCCGCGATGAGTTGGACAGATGTTGTTTTCATGCTTAGGAAGCGCGCCACGCTAACACAGCCCGCGCGCCTCCGCCAAGGCATTTTCCGTGAAATCGTAAAGCGCTTCCCGTGGGCGGAGTCCTGGTGGGTGCCAGGGTGGGGCCACCGCTTGCCACCCCCGTTGGTTCCGGGGGTCACCGCCCCGGCGTGGCGGAGTGGGTGGCCTGCGCGATTGACGCGGCCCTAACCCTGTCTTAATAGACGTTTAAGGGCGCTCCATCACGCCCTCGTTCGGGGTGCCCTGCAGGATCGAGGGCACGGTGTTGGCCTGGACCCGCTGACGACGAGCCCGATCATGAACGGCACGATGAGCTCCGCCGGCGCCGCCGTCACATGGCCGGGCAGGGCATAGAGCCCCAGCATCAGCAGTCCGGGGATACGCTAGACGTGCAGCGCGGGCAGCCACAAGATCAGCGCCGGGACCAGCGCGCAGCCTGCCGCCGCGAGCGCCAGCACCCGCGCGCTGCTCATCATGGCCCGGCTGCCTTGGGGGCCGCGTTCGTCGCCGGTGCCGCCGCCGGCATCACGAGTTCCAGGTCCGCGGCACGGCCGAGCTTGAGCTGCAGCTTGCCTTTGTAATTTTCGGCGGTCACCTGCGCGCGGATGGCGGCGCCCGTCACCAGCCGCTCGCGGCCGGCGTGCTGCTCGAACACGCCCGCCCAGATGACGAACTGCTGTTCCCCGGCGGCGTCGCGCACCGTGACGACGTAGGGCGCGCGGCTGCCCGGGCGCGGCGCGATGACGCGCGTGACGGTGCCGGTGACCAGCACCTGCCCGCCTTCCGGCACACCTTTGACGTCGGGCAAAGCGGGAAGTGTTTTCTCGGCGCGCTGCAGCTTGAGCGCGTCGCCGGACTGGAGCCGCAGGCTGACGTTCTTATCGGCGTCCACGCTCAGAATGCCGGCGACCTCGAGGACGTCGCCGGCGCGCGGGATGCGGTCGAAGAGCGCCAGCTGCTCGGCCTGCTTGCCATAGGCGCTGACGGACAGGTCGCCGGTGCCGTCGTTCACGGTGAAGCGCACGCTGCGGAGCTTGCCCGCCTCGCGGAACGTGCGCGCCTCGCCGGCCGCCTTGCCCGCGACGCGGACGAGCGCGAAGTTCATCGTCGGCTGGATGTCGGCGATCTTGACGAGCGGGGGGGCGCGGTGGATGGCCAGCAGCCAGAGCAGGAAGAGGCCGGCCGTCGCCAGGAGCAGGACCGCGATGCGCAGCGCACGCGGGCCGATGCGCTGGGGCTGGCGGGCGCCGCAGTGCGGACACCGCGCCAGCGGTCCGACGTAACGCCCGCACTGGGGGCAGGTGATCTCCTGCGCCTTCGACGCTGCAACCGGCGTGCCTGACTCGTCCATGGGCGGCTCCTGTTCCGCGCGGACACTAAAGCCCGCGCATCCGCCGCTCAAGCGGAAAGAACCGTTTTTTCTTTCGCTGCCGCGCGGCGCTGATTAGGATGGTTCGCGTCTACATAAGGAGAGAAACATGACGGACACGATTTCGCTGGTGGAGCGGTTGGGACGCAAGCGGCTGGTGCCGGTGGTCGTGCTGGACAAGGAAAGCGATGCGGAGCCGCTGGCCGAGGCCCTGCTCAAGGCCGGGCTGGATATCATGGAGGTGACGTTCCGCACCGCCGCCGCGGAGGGCGCCATCAAGCGGATCGCCGCCAAGTTCCCGGAGATTTTGCTTGGCGCGGGCACGCTGCTGGAACCCGACCAGGTGCGGCGGGCGTTTGGCGCGGGCGCGAAATTCGGCGTCGCGCCGGGCCTGAACGATAACGTCGTCGCCGCCGCCCGCGCGGCGGGGCTGGACATGTTCCCCGGCGTGATGACGCCTTCCGAGGTCGAGCACGCGCTCGCGTTCGGCTGCAAGATCCAGAAATTCTTCCCGGCCGAGGCGGCCGGCGGCGTGGCCATGCTCAAGGCCCTCGAAGGCCCCTACGCCCACACCGGCCTCAAGTTCATCCCGACCGGCGGCATCAGCCTCGTCAACATGCGCAGCTACCTTGAACGCCCCAGCGTCGCCGCCATCGGCGGTTCGTGGATGGTGGAAAAGAAACTCATCGCCGCCGCCGACTGGGCGCAGATCAGCAAGCTCACCCGCGACGCCCTCGCCGTCGCCGCCTCCCGCCCTTGACATCGCCCGCGCCGGACCAGCCGCCAGCGGCGCTCCGGTGCGTCTGTGACTTGGTTCTTTACGCCCGCCCTGTCTGCCCGCGCAGGCGCATGACCCGCCGTGGGAAATCCGTCCCAAGCAAGCGCGCGGAACATGCGCCATCGCATCAGGGCGTCGGTGCAAACAGTGTCTTCAAACAACCCGCGGCCGGCGCAGCGGAATAGCGCTTGGCCTGCTCACACTTTTCAGGGGCGCAGCCAAGGTTGGCTGGTCTCGCCGGGGCAAGCTGCCGCGCGATCGCCAGGAGATGGCCGACACCCGGAAGGAGAAACAACCAGGCCACATGCAGGCTCCACCCGAGGTCGCGCAGGCGCAGGAAACAGATCGAGCGCGGCAGCAGCACGCCATACATGATGAGAGGGCGGGGATAACCAGTTTTGATCCCAGGCGCTCGCCGCTGGTCAGCGCCAGCAAAAGAAGCGTGCCCAGCAGAGGGCTCAGCTGTCGGGTGAAGTATTCCATGCGGGCGATACGGCGGGGGAAAAGAATGCCGAAGCTTCTTGGGCGCATTCATGAGGCATGGTTTCTGGCCATGACGATGCCCCTCGCGCGAGCCAGGCCAGAGGGTGGGGCGGCCTGTCAAGCCGGCGCGCCGGCGGCTTTCCCAAGGGTTGGAAACGGAGCGGGCCGGTTTTTTCAAGGCTTGGAAAAACTCACGCGGCCGGTTCCCAAGGGTTGGAAAAGTCAACGGCGATTTCTTCCAGGCCTTGGAAGAATGAGCTTGCCGCTGTTCCCATCCTTGGAAAAGATGCGCGCGTGTTTGTGACGCGTGCCGGGTTGGCGGGTGCACGGCGAAAGGAATGACGCAATGAAGCTGTTGCAATCTGTTCGCGATGGGTTTTTCTGTGTGTCGCTGGAGTTCACGCCGCACAGCGCCGACGATGTGCGCAAGATCGCGCGGATCGCCCAGGCGCTGCCGGAGCTCAACCGCAAGTTCGCCGACCGGAAGCTGGCGTTCCCGGCGATCACGCTGACGCAGAACCCCGGCGGCAACCTCTCCTATGATCACCAGGCGACCTTTGCCATCCTGCGCGCCGCGGGCTTCCCGGAGGAGATCGAGATCGTCCCGCACGTCACCGGCAAGGACATGAACAGCGATGCGCTGACGACGCTGCTGCAGGCGCTGGCCGAGGGCGGCATCGCGACGATCCTCGCGCTGACGGGCGACAAGCCCGCGGGCCGCGGCGTCTTCGAGCTGGACGCGCTGGGCCTGCTGCAGCTGGTCAACCGCGTCAATGTCGGGATCTTGAAGGGTGCGAAGGATTATGCGGCGTTCACGGCGCTGCCGCAGCTCAGCGCCGGCGCGGCGGTCTCGCCGTTCAAGTACACGGCGGGCTCGCTGGCGATGCAATACATCAAGGCCGCGAAGAAGGTGCGCGAGGGTGCGGCGTTCCTGGTGTGCCAGTCGGGCTGGGATGCGGACCGCTCGGAGCAGCTGATCGCGGAGCTGAGGGCGGAGCAGGTCCCGCTGCTCGGCAACGCGATGGTGGTCAACGAGGCGGCGCTGCGTTTCATGCAGACGCTGCCGGGCTGCGTCGTCACGCCGGCGCTGCTCAAGCGGGTGCAGGGCGAGAGCGAGGACGCCGCGGTGACGCGCGCCGCGCAGCAGGTCGCGATGTTCCGCGGCCTCGGCTACGCCGGCTCCGACCTCGGCAAGCCCGGCGACTTCCAGTCCATCGCGGAGATCGAGCAGGTTGCGGAGCGCGCGCTCGCCATCCGGGACTGGCGCGAGTTCCGCGACAACCTCACCTTCGCGCCACCGGAGGCCGGGGCGCCGCGCGTCAGCACCGACGCGCCCGTTTCGTGGACGGTTCACGGCGCGGTGTTTGCCGAGGATGGCTCGTTGCACAAGGTGGCGCACGCGTTGCTCAAGCCGTTCGATATGTCGGCGACGCACGACGGCACGCTTTACCGCATCTTCAAATGCCTCGAAGGCTTCGGCAAGAGCGCGGGTTATGAATGTGAACATTGCGGCGATTGCTTCCTGCCGGAGAACGAATATGTCTGCACGCTCGGCGGCTGCGAGAAGGGCCTGAGCAACGCGCCGTGCGGCGACGCCGATCCGCAGGGCCGCTGCGGCAACAACCCGGACCGCGTCTGTGTGGGCGAGAAGATCTATTATCGCGCCCTGCGCCGGCAGGTGCTGGACGAATTCAAAAAGATCACGCTGCCGCGCCGCAACCCGGCGCTGCGGAACACGGCCTCGGTGCTGAACAACTTCTTCGGGCGCGACCACGCCGCACACCTGAATCCGCTCGCCGGCAGCGGGCTGATCCAGATCGCCGAGCTGATCCACGCCACGCTGGCCTTCGCGGGCGCGGCGATGCAGGACCTGCTCGCGCAGGGCGCCGCGGGTTTCGCGCGGCCCACCCGCGGCCGCGCCGCCATCGCAGAGCTGATCCGCTCGCAGGCCGCCGAAGGCGCGGACTTCATCGACATCAACATTGACGCGGTGAATGCGCCCGACGCGCCGGGCTTCATGCGGCAGATGGTGCGGCTCGTCCACATCTATGGCGACGGCGTGCCGCCCTGCGTGGATAGTTCCGATCCCGCCGTCCTCGAGGCGGGGCTCGATGAATGGCTCGCCTGTGGCGCTGATCTGCGCCCGCCGCTGCTCAACTCCGTCACGTTCAGCGAGCCGGAGCGCTACGCCAAGCTGCTGGCGCGCCGCCGCGAGCGCGCCTTCAGCGCCGTCTGCCTGCTCGTCGGCAAGCAGGGGCCGCTGCAATCCTCCGCGGAAATGGTCGCCGCCGCGCGCAGCCTCTTTGCGCGCGCCACGGCCGACGGCTTCTGTCCCCGCGAAATTTTCTTCGACACCGTCACGCTCGGCATCGGCACCGACGGTTTCATGGATCCGGAGGGCAACATCAAGAGTTCGCACACGCGTAACGCCTTCCACGCTATCCGCGAGATCCGCAACGACGCGGAAATGAAAGGCGTCCACGCCGTGCTCGGTGTCTCGAACTGGGTCTATGGTGCGCGCAAACGCCGCATCGGCCATCTGCGTGCCTTCATCGAGGTCGCGATGGAATATGGCCTCGACGCCGTGATCTCCAATACCGCCAAACAATTCGGCAAACAGCCCGCCCCGACGGAACTGGCCGATTTCGTCCGCATGTTCGTTGCGCTCGATGGCAGCGATGCCTCGATGGACCTCTATACCGACGGCATGGCCCAGGCGCGCGCCGAAGGCTGGGTCTGAAGACAGAGGTCAGCGGCTGGCGGTCAACCTGTTAGCCTTTGACCGCACAGCTGGCTGCGTGCGATCAGCAAAAGGAAACGCAACCCTCACGGCGGAGCAAACTCCGCCGGACAAGGCGGCAGCAGCCGAGCCAAAGGCGAGACGGGCGCAGCCAACCTGCCGCACTCCACGCCGGAACCTCCGCGCTGCCGTCCCACGACACTCCCGCTGAGGGAGGGGCCCTGCGGCTCCGGGGCCTGCGGTGGGGGTTGGTTTGGCGCAGTGAAAGTGCTCTCCCATAGCATCGTTTGCGAGGGCGGCCTCAACGTTTTTCGGCTGGTTGCGCGCCGCGGTTGACCGCCGCGCCGAAGATGCTAAAGTGCGCGCGGTTTTTTGGCCCCTTTCTATTAAGGAAACAACATGACCTTGGCTTTGATGATGCCGCAGCCGGTGGTGGCGGATGCGTGGTACGCGTTTCAGAACAGTAATTTCGTTTCGGGCAAGCTGTTCGTCGGGATCCTGTTTGTCGTCTCGATTTATGCGTGGACCGTGATGGTGGCGAAGTGGCTGATGCTCAAGCGGGCCAAGCGGGCCGGCAAACATTTCATCAGCACCTTCCGCAAGGAGCAGCATCCGCTCGCGCTCTTCCTCAAGCAGCAGCCGTTTCCGGATTCGCCGCTGTTCAAGGTCTACGAGGGCGCCTGCACCGCGGTCGGTGTCGAGCTGGAGGCGCGCGGCAGCGAGACCGCGGAGCTGTTCGTGCGCGGGCTCGAGCGCAACCTCAAGCTCAACCCCTACCAGCTCACCGCGATCCGCAACGCGGCGGAGCGCAGCATCGCCGACCAGGCGCTCGAGCTGGAGGACCGCATGGGGTTCCTCTCGACCGCCGCCAGCGCCGCGCCGCTGCTCGGCCTGCTCGGCACGGTCTGGGGCGTCATGGACACGTTCTCCTCGATGGCCAAGGCCGGCGCGGCCTCCATCGGCGAGGTCGCGCCCGGCATCTCCGGCGCGCTCATCACCACCGCCGCCGCGCTCGTCGTCGCGATCCCCTCGGCGGTCGGCTACAACTATCTCGCCGCCGAGATCCGCACGATCGCGGTGCAGATGGACAACTTTGCCGATGAACTCATGAGCTCGTTGCAGCGCGAGTTCCTCAAGGACCAGGGCTGACCATGGGACGCCGTTCCGCCATCGTATCCGTCCACCAGATCCGGGACATCAACCTGATCCCGCTCATCGACGTGATGATGTTCCTGCTTGTCGTGTTCATCATCACCATGCCGCTGCTGGAGCAGGGCATCCCGATCAAGCTGCCGGCCGGCAAGGCCAGCGACATCAGCGGCGAACACAACCGCTCGATCACGCTCGACCTCGCCGGGCGCGTCTATCTCGACAACAAGTTCACCACGCGCGACGACCTTGCCAGCGAGATGAACCTGATGGGCCGCGCCGACCCCGAGCTGACCGTGCTCGTCCGCGCCGACGAGAACCTGCCCTACGGCAAGGTCGCCGAGATCATGAAGATCCTGCACGACGCGCACATCACCCGCATGGGCCTGGTGTACTCGCCGCAGGAGAAGTTCGCCGCGCCGCAGGAGAAGCGCAAGAGATGAACCGGTCGTTCAGGCGCGTCTTTTCCGGGACCGCCATCGTCCACGGCGCGGTGGTGGCGGTCTTCCTCGTCGTCCAGCTGTTCCTGCTCGGCGCGCGGCCGCTCAAGCTGAAGGAAGAGATCACGATGATCGATCTCTCCGGCCCCGCGGGCGGGGGCGGCGGCGAGACGGGGCCGGACACCCCGCCCCCGCAGAACAAGGTTCCGGACGTCAAGCCGCCGGAGGACATTCCGCCGCCGGAGCCGCCGAAGAACGACACGATCCCCGAGCCGGTCAAGCCGAAGCCCAAGCCGGTCAAGCCGACCCCCAAGCCGACGCCCAAACCGGTGCCGCAGATCAAGGTGGCCGCGCCCGCCAAGACCAACCGCATCTCGCGCATCGTCAACAACCGGCCGAAGCTCTCGGCGGATCAAATTCGCGCCATGCTTAACGGCTCGGTCCGCGGCGTCGGCGGCAGCACGCGCGGCGTCAGCGGGCGCCCCGGCTATGGCAAGGGGCTGGGCAGCGGCACCGGGAGCGGCGGTTCCGATTCCCCGGTGGCGTGGTACTACGCGATGGTGAAGCAGATCATGTACGAGGCCTGGCAGCAGCCGAGCGGCCTGGCGAATGCCGGCAACCCGGTCGCGACCGTGACCATCCGCGTCAAACGCGACGGCACGATCAGCGACTGGCAGATGATGCGCCCCTCCGGCAATACGCTGATGGACGATTCGGTCAAGCGCGCCGTGCAGGCGGTCAAACGCCTCAAGCCGCTGCCGCCGCAATTCATCGGGCCGGCGCAGGACATCACGATTCAGTTTGAATTGGAGAAGCTGTTGCTGTAGAGAACCCGCCGCTTTCCAAGGCTTGGAAAAACGGTGCCGCCGCGGTTCCCAGGCTTGGAAAAAAGCGGCTTCGTTTTTCCAGGGCTTGGAAACAGGAAAACATTTATGACACAGAAATTCTGGTGGCTGGCGGTGGCGCTCGGCGTGTGCCTCGGCACGGCGCAGGCGCAGGTGACGGTGCGCAAGGGCGGCTCGGCGAAGGCCGGCATCGACTGGTCGCGGCTTGTCGCCGGCGGCGGCGTGCCGGCGGAATTCAAGCGCGTGCTGGAGGACGACCTGCTCCGTTCCGGCTGGTTTGTGCCGGCGGCGCCGGGCGCGGAATTTGCGCTCATCGGCACCGCGCAGGTCAGCGGCCAACTCGCCGCGCAGATCCAGCTCTACAGCGCCTCGCAGCAGCGCTGGCTGCTGAGCAAGCAATACGCGGTGGCGCCGGGCGCGGCGCGGACGCTGGCCCACCGCGTGGCCGACGATATCCTCGTGGCCATCGGCCAGAAGGGCATGTTCTCCGGCCACATCGCGCTGCTCGGCACGCGCAGCGGGGCGAAGGAGCTCTATGTCTGCGACATGGATGGCGGCAACCTCCAGCAGATCACCAACGACCGCAACATCTGCCTGGCGCCGCGCTGGGCGCCGGACGGGCAGCGCATCACCTACACCGCGTTCCTCAAGCGCTACCCCGACGTCTACCTGATCGACCTCGCCACGCACAGCCGGCGCGTGATCGCCAGCTACGGCGGCATGAACTCCGGCGGCGCGATCTCGCCCGACGGCAGCCTCGTGGCGCTCACGCTCTCGAAGGATGGCAGCCCGAACCTCTACGTGCGCGCCGTGAACGGCGGCACGCCGGTGCGGCTGACGAGCGAGCCGCGCGCGGCGATCGCCTCGCCGTGCTGGTCGCCGGACGGCAGCCACATCGTCTACGCCTCCGACCAGGCGAGCACGGCGCACCCGCAGCTCTACGTGATCTCGCGCAGCGGGGGCGCGCCGCGCCGGCTGACGACGCGCGGCTCGCAGAACGTGTCGCCCAACTGGGGCGCGAACGGGCTCATCGCCTACGCGAGCCTGATGGGCAAGTTCCAGATCTGCGTGCTCGACCCGAACACGCTCGACAGCAAGATGATCTCGCCCGGCGACGCCAGCTACGAGGACCCCTGCTGGGCGCCCGACGGCCGGCACATCGTGTGCAGCCGCACGCAGAACTACCGCTCGTCCATTTACCTGCTTGACACGCTGGGCGACCCGCCTGTAGCGTTGGGGCAACTTTCCGGCGATTGGACTTCGCCGTCGGTGACGGCGAAATGACGGGAACAACAAGCTTCAAAGGAGCTAACATGCAAAGCAAGCGTTGGATGATGTGGATGGCGGTGGGTTTGGTGGCGGCCGTGGCCCTGGGCAGCGGTTGCAAGAAAAAAACCGCGGGCAGCGGCACGGGCGAAGGCGACATCGGCGGCAAGCTCGGCGGCATCGGCGACGGCACCGGCGTCGGCAGCCGGCCGGACCTGAACGCGCTGGAATTCGCCGGCCAGTTCCAGTCCGTCTATTTTGACTACGACAGCGCGCAGGTCAAGGAATCGGAGCGCGCCAAGGTCGAGACCGTCGCGGCGGCCCTCAAGAAGAGCACCGCCGGCGGCGTGATCGTGGAAGGCCACTGCGACGAGCGCGGCAGCGCGGAATACAACCTCGCGCTGGGCGAGCGCCGGGCGGGCGCGGTGCGCAACTACCTGCAGAGCCTCGGCCTCGATGCCACGCGCATCCAGACCAAGAGCTTCGGCAAGGAAAAGCCGGTGGCGCTCGGGCACGACGAGGAATCGTGGAGCAAGAACCGCCGCGCCGAGTTCGTTCTGTTCAAGTAGTCCGTGGCGTGAACGGCAGCAGGGGCAGGGCGCGCAGCTCTGCCCTTTGTTTTGCGGAAAATTGCGCGGTAACGCGGGAGCGGGAAATAAGATGATATCGGCACCTGTCACGGCGTTTTTCAGCATGCCCGACACCGTCCTGATCCTGGTGATCGCGCTGCTGCTGTTCGGCCCGAAGAAGCTGCCTTCGATGGCGCGGTCCATTGGCAAGTCCATGGAGGAGTTCCGCCGCGCCGCGCGCGACATCGAGAGCGAAATCATGAAGGAGCCGGACACGACCCCGCCGCCTCCGCCCCCTCCGTCCACCCCGGCTCTGACCGAGGGCACGCCGGAGTCGGAACACCCCTACGGCGAGACCGGCGAGGAGTATCCCGGCTATGAAGCCGAGTTGTCGGCGGAGGCTGCGGTCACCGCGCCGGTGGTCGTCTCCGATGCGCCGGTCACCTTGCCCGGCGCTGCCGCCCCGGCGGCCGCGCCCGCAGCTGCCGCGGTCACTCCGCCGGCGGCTTCGTCCGACCCGGTTGCCGCCGCACCCCTTGCGGCCCCGGCGGCGGCGCCCTCCGCCGCGTCCGTCGCCACCGAGCCCCCTGCGGCCACCCCGGTCAATCCGCCTGCGGAGAAAAAGACGGATGTCAACCCTGCCGCCTGACGCCTTCGAGCAGAAGGAAAAAGAGACCAAGCCGTTCCTCGCGCATCTGGAGGATCTGCGGCAGATGCTCGTCCGCTGCATCTTCACGCTCGTCATCACGATGTCCATCTCGTTCCCGATGGCGCCGCACTTCCTCACGCTGCTCAAGGCGCCGCTGGACCTGATCGTCGGCAAGCACGAGAAGCCGCTGCTGACGATGAGCTTCAGCCACAAGCCCGACCCGGCGCTCGTGGCCTTGAGCATCAGCAACAATGTGGACGAGTTTCTGGTGGACCTGAACCTGGACGACGCGGCGAAGCCGCTGCTGAAGAAAGCCCTCGACACGCCCGAGCAGTTCCTGCTGACGTTCAACGTGGCCGAAAAGGCCGGGCAGCCGCTGCTCACCTTGCGCGGCAGCGAGGGGACCAACGTCCTGGCGCTGGTGGTGAACGTCACCGACGAATCCAAGGAGCTGTTCAAGCGGCTCACCGACAGCCGGGACCGCTATCTCTCGACCCTGAACGTCACCGACGCCTTCATGCTGGCGCTGAAGCTCGCCTTCTATTGCGGCCTGATCATGGGCGCGCCTTTTCTGATCTATTTCATCACGAGCTTCATCTTCCCCGGCCTGACCCGCAACGAGCGGCGCGTCGTGCGCCAGTCCATGGGGTTCGCGGCGTTGCTCTTCTTTGCCGGCGTCGCGCTCGCCTTCTACGTCGCCGTGCCGATCGGCACGCAGGTCATGTACAAGATCAACGTCTGGCTGGGCACCATGCCGCAGTGGACCATCAGCAGCTACATCAGCTTCGCCACCTTCACGATGCTCGGCTTCGGCTTGATCTTCGAGTTTCCGATCGTGCTGCTGATCCTCGGGCGCCTCGGCCTGATCAATTCCACGATGCTGCGCGGCTCGCGCAAGGTCGTGGTCATCATCTCGCTCGTCGTGGCGATGGTCATCTCGCCCAGCCCGGACGTGATCTCGATGCTGATCATGGCGCTGCCGCTCTACGTCCTGTTCGAGATCTCCATCTGGCTGATCTTCCTGGGCGAACGCCAGAAGAAGAAGCCCGCAACGCCCACTGACTGATTGCGCCGGGGCCGCGATTCCAGTCTCGCGCGCCGCGCCGCAATGTGGTATCCCATCGCCGATGAATCCGTGGTTCCATCTGGCCGGCTGGCTGGCGCTCGCCTATCTGGTGGGCGCCGTTCCGTTCGGCCTGCTGATCGCGCGCCTGCGGGGCGTGGACATCCGCGCCGTCGGCAGCAAGAACATTGGCGCGACCAATGTTTTTCGGTGTGTCGGCAAGGGGTGGGGTGTCCTGACCTTCGCGCTCGATGCCGCGAAGGGCTTGGTGCCGGCGCTGGTTTTCCCCCTGCTGGGCAAAGGCGGTCTGCCGGTTTTTCAAGGGCTGGACAACAGCTTCGGGCTGCTGTGCGGCTGCGCCGCGATTCTGGGCCATAACTTTCCGGTCTACCTCAGGTTCAAGGGCGGCAAGGGCGTGGCGACCAGCGCGGGCGTGCTGATCGGCGTCGCGCCGGCGGCGGTGGGGATCGGCCTGCTCGGCTGGGTCGTGGTGTTTGGGGCGACGCGCTACGTGTCGGCCGCCTCCCTCGGCGCCGCGGCGCTGGTGCCGTTGGCGGGCTGGTGGCTCTATGGCCGGGCCGGCCTGTTCCTGCCCGGCGCGCTGACGTTGCTGGGAGTGCTGATCATCGCCCGGCATGCGCAGAATATCCGGCGGCTCCTCGCCGGCACGGAGCACCGGTTTCAATTCGGCAAGAAGCAGACAGCGGCCGCAGCTGACGGTCAGCGCGCGGCTGCGGGTCCGGTCTCCGGCCGTTGAGCTCTGCCCACTCTTGGTAACCTGCATGAAAACAATAGCGGTAATTGGTGATGGCGGCTGGGGCACGGCGCTGGCGCTGGTGCTGGCGAAGAACGGGCACCAGGTCCGTTTGTGGGGGCCGTTCCCGGATTATCTGGATGAGATCCGGCGCACCGGGGAAAACAAAAAGTTTTTGCCGGGCGTGCGGCTGCCGGGCGAACTGGAGTGGGTGGCGGAGCGCGCCGCGGCCGTGGCGGGGGCCGAGGTGGTCGTGCTCGCCGTGCCGTCGAAATTCTTCCGCGCCACGCTGGCGCCGTTTGCCGCCCTGCTGCCGCGCGAGGCGCTCGTCGTGAGCGTGACCAAGGGTCTGGACCGTGAAACGGGCCGCCGCATGACGCAGGTCGCGCGGGAGCTCCTGCACCATGCCCCGATCGCCGCGCTGTCGGGGCCGAGCCACGCGGAGGAGGTCGCGCGCGGCATCCCGACCGCGGTCACGATCGCCTGCACCGACCACGACCGCGCGGTCGCGCTGCAGAAAATTTTCAGCAACGGGACCTTCCGGGTCTACACCTCGGCGGACGTCGCGGGGGTGGAGCTCGGCGGGGCGCTCAAGAATGTCATGGCCATCGCCGCCGGCGCGTGCGACGGGATCGGCTTCGGCGACAACACCAAGGCCGCGCTGATGACGCGCGGCCTGGCCGAGATGACGCGGCTCGGGGTGGCGCTGGGCGCGCACCTGGCGACTTTCGCGGGCCTGAGCGGGCTGGGCGACCTGATGGTCACCTGCACGAGCCGGCACAGCCGCAACCGGATGGTGGGCGAGCGGCTGGGGCGCGGCGAGAGCATCCAGCAGATTTTGGACAGCATGGCGCAAGTGGCCGAAGGCGTCTGGACCTGCGCCACGGCGCGCGAGGTCGCCCGCCAGCACGGGCTGCGCGCGCCGATCACGGAAGAGGTCTGTGCTGTCATCAACGAAGGCAAGGATCCCCGCGCGGCCGTGCAGGCGCTGCTGACGCGCGAGCTGCG